>NZ_DASRGV010000323.1:0-28276 GCF_035650855.1 Actinocrinis sp.
CACCGCCCGAAACTGCCGAGGAAGTTGACCGGCGCGTGGTCGCCAACCCGACCCAGGTCCGAGCACTGCTCAAAGCAGTCTCAAAGCACAGCGAACGCGGACGCCACCTGTCGGCGTTCTTCGCCTGCCTCTACTTCGCCGCGATGCGCCCCTCAGAAGCCGCCCGGCTCCGGCTGGTCGACTGCTACTTGCCGGACAACGGATGGGGTCGTCTGGACCTTCAGGGGTCGTCGCCGTACGCGGGAACCGCGTGGACCGACGACGGCGGCACGCACGACCACCGCGAGCTGAAGAAGCGTTCACGCAACGCCGTGCGAGCTGTTCCGATCCCTCCCGAACTGGTTGGCATTCTGCGCGCGCACATCGACGCCCACGGCATCGCAGCGGACGGCCGGTTGTTCCGTGGCGCGCGCGGCGGCGACCTATCCAGCGGGGAGTATCCGAGCATCTGGCGCCAGGTTCGCCAGGAAGCTCTCACAGCCGCGCAGGCCGCCTCCCCGCTCGCGGCTAGGCCGTACGACCTTCGCCACGGCGGCGTGTCCCTGTGGCTCAACTCCGGCGTCTCGCCGACCGTCGTTGCCCGCCGCGCCGGGCACGGCGTGGCCGTCCTGCTCAAGGTCTACGCCGGATGCCTCGATGGCGAAGACGAGGTAGCGAATGGCCGCATCGACGAGGGTCTGTCAGCCTACGGAGACGACCCGGACGCTGGCCCACAGTCGGCCCACGATGAGTGACCGATCATGAATCGGGCCGATACGACGTGAGACACGACAGCCGTGCGCGGAAGCTCTCGCGCACGGCTGTCATCAGCGCTCTTGTGGGAAACCGGCAGGTCGCCAGACACCCTGGTCGCAGGATCGGTCATGCCCGAATTTGGCAAACCGTGGTTTTCAAGACCGGTGCATTAGGCCGCTATGCAAGCCCTCCTCACGACGGCCTTCGTCGAGGCGGGCCGCCGTGGCGCTCAGTGTCTCATGAGCGATTACTTCTTCGCCGCGCCATTCGCCGTGCCGGTGCACAGCACGAAAGCCGCGGCGCCCTTCGGGTACTCCACGAACGCCTGCGTGGTGCCGTCGACCGCGTCGCACTGGTTCGAGTCGTCGCCGGAGAACTTCGCCAGCACCTGGAGCGCGCCTGCGCTGCCGCAGGAGACGTGGACCAGCTGGCCGGACTTCGGGTTGGCCACGCAGTCGCCGACCGCCGCGAAGTGGCCCCGGCCCTGGTCCACCCAGTAGAGGTAGCCGGCCACCAGGAGCACCCCGGCGACGATCCCCCACAACAGCTTGCGCGACATGCGATCGAGCCTACCGGCCCGGTCGCATGTCGCGCCCTTGAGGACACTCATCTCACAGAGCGCTGACGCGTCGGCGACGTCGCACGTCGGCGGCTCGTCGTCACGCAACTGCCCAGCTGTGTGCCTACTCCTGCCTCAGCGCTCGACCTCGCCGCGGATGAACTTCTCCACCGCGTCGCGGGCCTCGTCGTCGAAGTACTGCACCGGCGGGGACTTCATGAAGTACGAGGAGGCCGACAGGATCGGGCCGCCGATGCCGCGGTCCTGGGCGATCTTCGCGCAGCGCAGCGCGTCGATGATGACGCCCGCCGAGTTCGGCGAGTCCCAGACCTCCAGCTTGTACTCCAGGTTCAGCGGCACGTCGCCGAACGCGCGGCCCTCGAGGCGCACGTACGCCCACTTGCGGTCGTCGAGCCAGGAGACGTAGTCGGACGGGCCGATGTGCACGTTGCCCTTGCCGATGTCGTGCGAGAGCTGCGAGGTGACCGCCTGGGTCTTGGAGATCTTCTTGGACTCGAGCCGCTCGCGCTCGAGCATGTTCATGAAGTCCATGTTGCCGCCGACGTTCAGCTGCATGGTGCGGTCGAGCACCACGCCGCGGTCCTCGAACAGCTTCGCCAGCACCCGGTGCGTGATGGTCGCGCCGACCTGGGACTTGATGTCGTCGCCGACGATCGGGACGCCCGCCGCGGTGAACTTGTCGGCCCACTCCTTGGTGCCCGCGATGAACACCGGCAGCGCGTTGACGAAGGCGACCTTCGCGTCGATCGCGCACTGGGCGTAGAACTTGGCGGCCTGCTCGGAACCGACCGGCAGGTAGCAGACCAGCACGTCGGCGCGGGAGTCCTTGAGCGCCTGGACGACGTCGACCGGCTCCTCCGGCGACTCGTCGATGGTCTGCTGGTAGTACTTGCCCAGGCCGTCCAGGGTGTGGCCGCGCTGCACGATCACGCCGGTGGGCGCCACGTCGGCGATCTTGATCGTGTTGTTCTCTGAGGCGTTGATGGCGTGCGCGAGGTCCTGGCCGACCTTCTTGGCGTCGACGTCGAACGCAGCCACGAACTCGACGTCGCGCACGTGGTAGTCGCCGAACTGAACGTGCATCAGGCCGGGGACCCTGGTGCCGGGGTCGGCGTCCTTGTAGTACTCGACGCCCTGCACGAGGGAAGAGGCGCAGTTGCCCACGCCCACGATGGCTACGCGAACGGAACCCATGCGGTGTTGCTCCTTCTTGATAGTCGATCTCTCGGTGGGCGGGGGTTGTTCGCGCCCTCGATCGGGGGACTTCCGGCGGACCGCGCGCGGGCGGTTCAGCCGGCCGGCGGGCCCAGCTGCGGGCCCACCTGCTGGTCGTGCTCTGTCTTGATCAGCTCGTTGAGCCACCGCACCTCGCGCTCCACCGATTCGAGGCCGTGCCGCTGCGCCTCGAGGGTGTAGCGGTCGAGCCGCTCCCTGGTGCGGATCACCGACTGGCGGAACAGGTCGAGGCGCTCCTCGAGACGGGAGCGGCGCCCTTCCAGGATGCGCAGCCGGACGGCGGCGTCGGTACGGCCGAAGAACGCGAAGTGCACGCCGAAGTTCTCGTCTTCCCAGGCTGAAGGGCCCGCGTCGGAGAGCAGCTGCTTGAACCGCTCCTCGCCGTCCGGGGTCAGCCGGTAGACGATCTTCGAACGGCGCGGCGCGGCGCCCTGCCCGATGTCGCTCCGCGCGGCGGCCTTGGCGGCGGTGCTCTTGGCAGCGGTACGGCGCGGAGCCGGCTCGGCGTCCGCGTCCTCGACGAGCCAGCCGCGCGCGACCAGCTCCTTGAGGCACGGATAGAGCGAGCCGTAGGAGAACACACGTAGCGAGCCGAGCAGGACGTTGAGCCGCTTGCGCAGCTCGTATCCGTGCATCGGCGACTCGTGCAGCAGGCCGAGGACGGCGAACTCCAGCACTCCGGAGCGCTTCGCCATCAGGCCTCCTGGTCGTAAGCGGGCCGATCCGGCGTTGGATCGGGCGTCCGCGGGCCTTCCACCCGTTGGACGCAGGCGGTACCTTGCGTGTCCATACGGTGAAGACCACTCTTACCGATGTATCGGTTCGATACATCGACACGATAGATCCGCGACGGTGCGGCTGACAAGTCTGCCGTGCGACGGGTGTGCGAATACCGTCGTTTCATCCGGCTTACGGACATTAGCCGCGAACACCCGGAAAGTGATCACCTGGCTTCAGGCGGCTCGGGGAGTCGGCGTACTCTGCTTGCCAATCGTGTCGTTTGGGCGCGGGGAACCGCCCCCGGAAAGGCTTTCGTCCTTCTGGGGAAGGCCAGGCAACAGGCACAGGGAGCAGACGCGGCTATGGGCGGAGATCACGAGTACGGGCGCGGTGACGCACCCCGAGGCGGTTCGCGGTCCTACGGGGGCGGCAGACGCGGCTATGGGGCGGACGCCGGCGAGGCCAACGGCTCGGGCGGCGGTGCCCACTCCAGCCAAGATGCACAGTCTGGTTACGGCACCGGCGCCGGATACGGGCAGTCGTCCGGTTCGGAGCCGCGCGGCTATGGCGACCGGGGATACGGAGCGTCAGGCGGTGCGGGCGGCGGCTCGGCGGGCGCCGGAGGCGGCGGCTCGCGCGGCTACGGGCAGTCCTCCCCCGATTCCTACACCGGCGCACGGCGCGGTAGGCAGGGCGCGATCCAGGGCGAGGTCGTGTACGGGGACAGCGCCTCGGGCGGTACCCGGCAGATGCCCGGTTTCTCAGATCAACCGACGAGCGTCAGCGACGAAGTCGTAGCCACGCCCCCGCGCCGCAGTCGGCTGGAAGAGCGCCGCGCCGCACGCAACGGCACCGACGCGCCCACTGAATACGCTCCGGGCCAGGAGCGCTCGACCCGCTACGGGCCGAGCCCCATCGACGGCCGGCCGACCCGCAACGGAGCCGGCCGCAACGGTGGGCGCGCGAGCACCCGTCCGGCGAAGAAGACCGGTTATCACCGTTACTTCGACTATCCGCGCACCGGCAAGGACGGCTGGCGGCACTGGGTGCCGTCGATCAAGCAGGTGTGCTCGTTCGTGCTCGCCGGGTTCTTCATGATCATCGGCCTTATCGCGTTCGAGTACGCGACCGTGCAGATCCCGACGGCCGAGTCGCTGGCGTCCCAGGCGCAGATCACGAACTTCACCTACGACGACGCGAGCACCACCTTCGCGAAGCTCGGCGCCACGAACCGCAAAGACGTCAACATAAGCGACATCCCGATGACGATGCAGAACGCGATCATCGCCGCCGAGGACAAGACCTTCCGCACCAACCCCGGCATCTCGTACACCGGCATGATCCGCTCGTTCATCAACGACGTGGAGGGCAAGCCGCTGCAGGGTGGTTCGACGCTGACCCAGCAGTTCGCGAAGAACGCCTATCTGACCCAGAACCAGACCTTCAGCCGGAAGATCGACGAGATCTTCATAGCGCTGAAGATCGGGCACACCTGGTCCAAGGACCGGGTGATGCAGGAGTACCTCAACACCGTCTTCTTCGGCCGCAACTCCTACGGCATCGAGGCGGCGGCCAAGGCCTGGCTGGGCAAGGACGTGACGCAGGTCACCGACCCGTCTGACGCCGCGTTCCTCGCCGCCCTGGTGAACCAGCCCACCAACTTCAGCAAGGGCTACGACTCCTCGGTGGACCAGGCGACCCAGGCCTACTGGCAGGGCCAGCTCAAGGCGCGCTGGTCCGCGGTGCTCAAGAACATGCTGGACTACGGCCTGATCAAGCAGTCGGACTACGACGCCGCGGTCGCGAAGTTCCCGGCCGTGGTGGCGCAGAGCGACACCTCGGAGACCGTCGAGCAGCAGCAGATGAAGCAGGCGGTCTCGAACTGGATCGACGCCTACGCGGCGGCCAACCCGAACAGCGGGCTGCCGGACATGAACCAGATAGAGTCCGGCAACGGCGGCTACACCATCGTCACCACCTTCAACCAGCACTACATGGACCTGGCGAAGCAGGCGGTGCAGGACCAGCTGCTCTCGAAGCTGAACAGCAAGAACTGGTACGACCAGAACCTGTATCCGGCGCTGGCCGCGGTGGATCCGTCGACCGGCGAGCTGGTCGCCTTCTACGGCGGGACCAGCCAGTTCAACTGGGCGACGCAGGGTCAGGTGCAGCCGGGCTCCACGTTCAAGGCGTTCACCTTGGCGACCGCGTTCCAGCAGAACATCTCGCCGGACAGCTATATCAACGGCGATTCGCCGTGGCCGGACAAGAACAACCCGACCGAGTACAACGCCAACAAGTACGACCCGACGGTGTCGAACGACGACGGCTCGCACGGCATGATCACCATCAACACGGCCACCGCCGAGTCGGTGAACACCGCGTTCGTCCGTCTGGCCAACCAGGTGACGTACAAGGACGTGCTGCAGACGGTCAACAACCTCGGTATCACGAACGCGAACGCGCAGGGGCTGCGCGCTGACGCCCGACTCACCCTGGGCATCTCCGCGGTCAGTCCCGCGCGCATGGCATCCGCGTACAGCGCGTTCGCCAACAACGGCGCGCAGTACCCGTTGACCGAGGTCAAGGAGATCAAGAACGCCAGCACCGGCTTCGACTGGAAGCCGGAGAACAAGCCGAAGCAGGTGCTCGACCCGAACATCGCCGAGACGGTCACGCAGACCCTGACCCATGTGACGAACGACTCGGACGGCACCGCGTACGGCGCGGAGACCTACAGCGGCATGCAGAACATCGCCGGCAAGACCGGTACTTCGACGATGGACATGGACACGCTCCAGAAGAACTACCCGGACATCTACAGCAAGACCCAGAACGGCCACTACAGCACGGCCGCGGTGTGGTTCAACGGGTACACCTCGAAGCTGGAGACGGCGGTCGCGGTGTCCCGATGGGTCACCGAGAAGGACCCGAAGACCGGCAAGAGCGTCCAGGTGCAGGCGCCGGTGGACAACATCAACGGCAACGGGTTCTCCTTCGGCGCCTCGGTCTCGATGCCGATCTGGGCCGAGTTCATGAAGCTGATGCAGGGCACGCATTCGAAGTTCGTCGGCGATCCGACGTTCCCGACGCCGAACACCGCGAACATGACGATCTCGAACAGCCCGGCCGCCAGCGCCTCGCCGTCGACCTCGGCCAGCACCCCGGGCAACGGGGGCAACGGGCAGCCGTCGACCTCCGCGTCGGCGACCCCGAGCCCGAGCAGCAGCTCGACCTGCCAGGCCGGCTTCCTCGGCGGGCTCACCGGTGGCTGTGGCGGAAACGGTGGCGGCGGCGGCCCGACACCGAGCCCCAGCGCGACACCGTCGCCGTCGAGATCCGGTAAACACGGTTAGCCGGGTTGATCCCGGCACCGAGAGCACTCGGGTGGCCCCGCGGTCTTCGGATCGCGGGGCCACCCGGCTTTTTGCGCCGTCTATCGTGCTGGCGCTTTCACGACGGAGCGACACCCTAAGGTGGTAATCGCGCCGATAACCGCGCGTCAGAGCCACGTACCGCAACCATCCGGCCACAGACCCGCCATGCCACCGCACCAGCCCTTGCGTCGCTCGCTATGGTTACGCGCATGACCGTCAGCCCTGCCGAAGTCGACGAAGCTCCCGAGCCACCGCGCGCGCCGGAGCGCGCGGCGCGCCCGAAGACGTTCGTGGTCACCGCGCCGAGTCTGGACGACCCCGTGGCGAACCTGGCCACGGACGGCTTCGGCGGCGTGATCGGCCGGCGAGCACGTCTGCCGCGCAGCCGGGCCACCATGGCCTTCCTGCTGCTCGTGCTGACCCTGCTGTCCACCGCGGTCGGCATCGGCATGCGCGAGCCCTGCTTCAACGCGGCGTGGACCGGCGGCGGGAACCAGCAGTACACGCACATGTGCTACACGGACATCCCGTTCATGTACCAGGGTCGCGGCTTCTCGCAGAACCAGGTGGCCTACTACTCGACCAACTCGAACGACTACCTCGAGTACCCGGTGATCACCGGCGCCGCGATGGAGACCGCGGCGCTGCTGGCCAGGCACGTTCCGGGCGACTCGAACAACCAGGGCCGCTGGTTCTACGTGTTCACCACCTGGTTCCTGCTGGCCTTCGCCGCGATCACGGTGGTGGCGCTGATCGGGGTGGCCGGTCCACGCCCTTGGGACGCCGCGATGTTCGCGATCGCGCCGGGGCTGATGCTCAACGGCACCATCAACTGGGACCTGATCGCGGTGGGCCTGGCCGCCGTCGCGCTGCTGGCCTGGGCGCGCAGCAAGCCGGTGGTGGCCGGGATCTTCATCGGCCTCGGCACCGCGGCGAAGCTCTATCCGGCGCTGCTGCTGGTCGCGCTGGTGCTGCTGTGCTGGCGGGCCGGGAAGATGAAGGCCTGGGCGCTGTGCCTGGCCGGCGCGCTCGGATCCTGGCTCGCGGTGAATCTGCCGTTCATGATCGAGAACTGGCACTCCTGGGTCTACTTCTACACGTTCAACGAGAACCGCGGCGCCGACTGGGGGTCGCTCTGGCTGTTCCTTGAGTACAGCCCGCTGCACATGACCTTCAACGCGAACCAGATCAACACGCTGTTCGCGGTGCTGCTCGCGGTCTCCTGCGTCGGGATCGGCCTGATCGCCTGGCTGGCCAGGAACCGGCCGCGGGTCGCCCAGATCGCCTTCCTCGCGGCGGCGGCGTTCATCCTGTTCAACAAGGTGTACTCGCCGCAGTACGTGCTCTGGCTCATCCCGCTCGCGGTGCTGGCCCGGCCGCGGTGGCGCGACTTCCTGATCTGGCAGGCCTGCGAGGTGATCTACTACGGCGCGATCTGGCTGTACCTGATCACTGTCAGCAACGACGCGAACCGCGGACTGCCTGAGGGCGGCTACGACTTCGCCATCGCGATCCACATCGGCGGCACGCTCTTCTTCGTGGTGCAGGTGATCCGGGACATCTTCGACAACCGGCGCGACCCGGTCCGGGCCGGCGGCTACGACGATCCCGGCGGCGGCGTGCTCGACCAGGCGCCGGACGTGTACGGGTTCAGCGATCCGTTCGCGCCTGCCACCGTCCCCGCTCAGGCGCGGGTTGACGGGTCCACGGCCAAGGACGGCGACGGTCGCGGCGACGGCGAGCGCGACGACAGGGGTGCGGCCGCGAGCAGCGAGGAAGCGGCGGCCGAGTCCGGGGCCGAGCAGGCGGGTGCCATCCAGGTGGTCGACCTCGGCGAGGAAGTCGGCGACGAGAGCGCCCGGAGCACGCCGCCGCAGAACCCTGCCTGACCTGATCCACGGCCGATGCCTGCGGCCACCTCAGCGCATGATGACCTGGTCGAAGTGCGTGGAGGTGTGCCGCAGCTCGGCAGGCAGCTCGGTGCCCGGTTCCGGCGGCTCCACCTGCCGGGGCAGATAGAGCATCGAGACCAGCATGTGCGGAGGCTCGGCGAACCACTGCTTCCGGCCCTGCCAGCTGAACGGCGAGCGGGTCCGGTTCACCGCCGCTAGCCCGGAGCGCAGCAACTCCTTCGCCCGCGGCGCCAGGCCGCGCAGTGTGCGCGGTGCCTCGAGCCCGACGCCCTGTACCGTTCCGCCGCTGACCACGACGACCCAGCCGTCCTGCCGGGACCGCGTCTGCCGGTAGCCGATCCGGTCGCCGCGCTGTACCGGGAACGTGTCGAGCACGGTCGCGCGGGCCTCGACCGCGTTCGGCTCGCCGAGCCAGAGCTGGGTCCCGATCCGCGGCCGGAACCGGGTGCCGGGGCAGGCCCGCTCCAATCCGGCGATCTCCGCGCGGCTCAGATGGCTGACGTATATCGTCCGCACGCTGAATCCGGCCTCGGTCAGGGCCTTGACCCACGAGACGGTCTCGGCGGCCGGATCGGCGGAGGCGGGCCGGTCGAGCGGCAGGTGCAGCGAGAACCCGTCGACCTGCTGGCCGCCGAGCGCCTGCGCGGCCAGCGGCAGGTCGGTGGCGGACAGGCCCTGTCGGCGCAGCGAGCTGCGGCAGTCGATAATCATCCGGTGTCCGGCGAGTTTGCGTACCGCGTCTAGCGAGGCGGCCGTGCGGACGATCCGACCGTCAGACAGCGACGGCTCGGCCCTGTCCAAGTAAGGGTCGAGGATGATCACGTCGCCGGAGAAGCAGCCGAGCACGGAAGCCGCCTCGTCCGCGGTGCCGACCGCCAGCTGGTCCACTCCGAGGCCGGCGGCCGCGCGGGCGAGCACCGGGACGGTGAAGCCGTAGCCGTTGCCCTTGGCCACCGGGACCAGGTCGGGCTCCGCCTCGGTCACGCACATCTGGTGGTGGCGCCAGGCTCCGCGATCGACATACAGCGTGAGAGGCATGTCAACGCCGAGCCAGGTAAAGCTGGAACGCGCGATGCAGCAGCGGGTTGATCGGGTAATCCCACTCGCCGAGGTATTCGACCGCCTCGCCGCCGAGCCCCACCTTGAAGCGCAGCAGACCGTGCAGGTGATGCGCCGGGTCCAGGGTGTCGCTGATACCGCGCAGGTCGTAGACGTTCATGCCGTCGGCAAGGCAGTCCTCGATCATCCGCCACTGCAGTGCGTTAGAGGGCCGGTGTTCGCGGCCTTCATTGGCAGACGCGCCGTAGCTGTACCAGGCGTACGACCCCACACGCACCATCGTCGCCGCAGCCAGCGGTTCGTTACCGCGTCGTGCGATGTACAGCCGGACGCGTTCCGGATCCTCTGCGTTTATGGCATCGAACATGTGCTGGAAGTACTCCAGCGGCCTGGGCGTGAACTGATCCCGCACCGCAGTCTCCGCATAGAGACGGTGAAACTCCGGCAGCCCGGCCTCATCGACGCGGTCCACGTGCACGCCGGCCCGCTCGGCAAGCCGGATGTTGCGCCGCCACTGCTGGCTGAACCCGGCGCTGACCTGCTGCTGGTCGCGTCCGGTGAGCGGCAGCCGGAACAGGTAGCGCGGCTGGAAGTCGGAGAAGCCGTCGCCACCCTGCTCGGTGCGCCGCCATCCGAGCGAGCGCAGCCGATGTGACAGCTCGTCAGCGCGCTCGTCGATGCGATCAGCCGGGACGTCACCCAGACGCCTGTACGCCCCATCCGCCATCGCCTGCTTGACCGTCGCCGCCGACCAGGTGCGCGCGACGACCTTGGGACCGAGCTTGACGCTGAACGCACCGCGCTGGCGCAACGCACCAACGAGTGGCTTCAGCCAGTCCTCAAGCGCGGTACCGGTTCGTTCGCCGAACCAGTCGATCATCGGCCCCTCGGGCAGGTAGGCCAGAGAGCGCCCGATGCGCGGCAGCGAGCGGTACAGCACCAGACCGGCGCCGACCAGCTCGCCGCCTCGAAACCAGCCCAGCGACTCGCAGCGCCAGCCGCTCTTCACCGCGCCCCACGAAGGGCACTGCAAGAACGACAGCCCCGTGCCGCCATCGCTTCGGCTGTGCACAAACTCCAGGTGCTCGTCGCGCCCGAGAGGTCGAATGACCAGACCGCCGGTCGCTTTACGTGATGATCTGCTCGCGTAGAGTAGTGCCACGCCGAAGCAGGTTACTCCGGCAAGGGCGCGTTTACGAAGAAGCGCCGGATCAGGTCGCGGCGTCTGGCGCGTGCGATCGCAAGGCGGAGGGATGCCCTCAGACCGGGTTTGTCTGTGGGCATTCCGACAACGCAGCGAGCGTGCGTGGCAGACGCCGCGACCCCGGCGCTACTTCGTAAACGCGCCCTACGCGAGCCTTTCCCGGATCCAGGCGATATCGGCGGCTTGCGCGGCGGCGTCACCGGGCGTTTCGCACACGAAATCGGCGCCGACCGCGGCCGCCGCGCGCACCGCCACGGCCAGGTCGTCCAGGTGGATAGCGCCGTCGCCGAAGTTGGCGTGCCGGTCGCGGCCGGAGTCCAGGCCGCCCTGCGAGTCGTTGGCGTGCACCAGGTCGATCCGCCCGGTGATGCCGACGACCTTGTCCACCACGGTCTCCAGCGGCTCGCCGCCGGCGAAGGCGTGGCAGGTGTCCAGGCAGAAGCCGACGTCGTGCCCCTCGATCGCGTCCCAGAGCTTGGCGATCGACTCGAGCCGCCGGGCCACCGCGTGGTCCCCGCCCGCGGTGTTCTCGATGAACAGCCGGCAGGAGAGATCCAGCCCCTCGACCGCCTTGCGCCAGTTGTCGAAGCCGACCGCCGGGTCGTCGTTCTTGGTGATGTGCCCGCCGTGCACCACGACACCGAGCGCGCCGACCTCGGCCGCGGCGTCCACGGTCTGCTGGAGCAGCTTGCGGCTGGGAATCCTGATCCGGTTGTTCGCCGAGGCCACGTTGATCACGTAGGGGGCGTGTACGTACAGCGCCAGCCCGGCGTCCTTCACCGCCTGCTTGAGCGCCGCGGCGCCATCCGGGTACAGCGTGGCCGGCTTGGTCCAGCTCTGCGGGTCACCCAGCAGGATCTGGATCGCCTCGGCGCCGCGCGCGGCCGCGGCGCCGAGCGGGTCGGCGGGGTCGACGGTGCAGCCGACGCGCGGCCGCGGGCTCATGTTCACCATGAGGGCAACCGTACTGCCGGCCGCGGACAGCCGTCGCTGTCAGTGGTCGTCAGTAGAGTCCACCGTGAGCGAGACCGAAGAGAAGCCCGATCCCGGAGAGGACGACACCGGTGATGTTCACGAAGCGCTCGGCCGTCGTCGCCGAGATCATCTGGGCCCACAGGCCGGTGCCCATGCCGGCCAGGCCGGCCCACGAGGCGACCAGGTGCATGGAGGGGAAGAAGGCGCAGACCAGGGCGACGACGCCGAGGACGGCGGTCAGCAGACTGCCGGTGTTCTCCAGCGGGTGCCGTACCCCGTCGGTGTTGAGCGTGAACGCCAGGTGGTGCCGGTGGGCTTGCTCCGGGGAGATCGTACGGGCCATCGGTGACTCCTTCCTGCCTGGTGCGGACCTGCCGTTTCCGGTGGGCGAGCGGGGTGGGCGCGCCACCGCACGCTCGGTGAGATGGCACCCCTTCCACTGTCACCATCGGTGCGATACCCGTCGATTTCAAGGGTCCAACGGCATCCGGGTAGACTTGCCCGAACCCGGTCTGTGCACGCACCTGAGCACAGCCCGACGCATCACCCTCCTGTCGCGGAAAGTCCGCGGCCGTCTTGAGTCCATAGGAGGTGGGTTTCCGCATGCGTCATTACGAAGTCATGGTCATCCTCGACCCGGACCTCGAAGAGCGTCAGATCGCTCCGTCGGTGGAGAACTTCCTGAACGTGATCCGCACCAATGGCGGCACGGTCGAGAAGACCGACATCTGGGGCCGTCGCCGGCTCGCCTACGAGATCAAGAAGGGCGGCAAGAAGGTGTCCGAGGGCATCTACGCCGTCATCAACCTGAACGCCGAGCCCTCGGTGGTGAAGGAGTTCGACCGCCAGCTCAACCTCAACGAGGGTGTGCTGCGGACCAAGGTCATCCGACCCGACCAGCGGTAAGTGTTGCTCCGACACCGAGCTGCGCCGGGCTTGTCACCGTCGGGGCGGCGAGCCCCGCAGACAGCTAGCCCGAAAGGCGAGTAGAACCCCATGGCAGGCGAGACCGTCATCACCGTCGTCGGGAACCTGACCGACGACCCCGAGCTGCGCTTCACCCCGAGCGGTGCGGCGGTGGCCAGTTTCACCGTCGCCTCGACCCCGCGCACCTTCGACCGGGCCACCAACGAGTGGAAGGACGGCGACGCGCTGTTCCTGCGCTGCTCGATCTGGCGCCAGGCCGCGGAGAACGTGGCCGAGAGCCTGACGAAGGGCATGCGCGTGGTCGTGCAGGGCAGGCTGCGGCAGCGCTCCTATGAGACCCGTGAGGGCGAGAAGCGCACCGTGGTCGAGCTGGACGTCGAGGAGGTCGGCCCGTCGCTGAAGTACGCGACGGCGAAGGTCACCAAGGCGTCCCGCGGTGGCGGCGGCGGGTTCGGCGGCGGTGGGGACTCGCGCGGCGGCGGCTGGGGCGGCGGTCCCGGTGGCGGCAGCGGTGGCGGTGCTCCGTCCGGTGGTTCCGCTCCCCAGGACGACCCCTGGGCCTCCGGTGGAGGTTCCGGCGGCGGCTGGGGCGGCGGCTACTCGGACGAGCCCCCCTTCTAAATCTTCGTAACGCAGGGAATTAAGAGAGCGATCATGGCTAAGCCCCCCGTGCGCAAGCCCAAGAAGAAGGTTTGCGCTTTTTGCAAGGACAAGGTCACGTCCGTCGACTACAAGGACACGAACCTGCTGCGCAAGTACATCTCCGACCGCGGCAAGATCCGTGCCCGTCGGGTGACCGGCAACTGCACCCAGCACCAGCGCGACGTCGCCACGGCCGTGAAGAACAGCCGCGAGATGGCGCTGCTGCCCTACACCAGCACCGCGCGCTGAGGAAGGGCGGAATACCGATGAAGCTCATCCTCACGCACGAGGTCTCCAACCTCGGCGCCCCCGGCGACGTGGTCGAGGTCAAGGACGGCTACGGCCGCAACTACCTGCTGCCGCGCGGTTTCGCGATCGCGTGGAGCAAGGGCGCGGAGAAGCAGATCGAGACCATCCGCAAGGCCCGCAAGGCGCGCGAGGTGCGCGACCTGGGCCACGCCCAGGAGCTGAAGGCCGAGATCGAGGCGCTCAGCGTGCGGCTCTCCAGCCGCGCCGGCAACTCGGGCCGGCTCTTCGGCGCGGTCACCGTCGCCGACATCGCCACCGCGGTGTCGAAGGCGGGCGGCCCGGCCCTGGACAAGCGGAAGATCGAGATCACCACGCCGATCAAGACGGTCGGCAGCCACAAGGTCTCCGTCCGGCTGCACCCCGAGGTCGCGGCCACCATCGGCTTGACGATCGTCCCGGCCTGAGTCTCGGCTCAGCCGCGTCGCGTCACGCCGTACCGACACGGTGTCGGGTGCCGCCCCTCCGCGGAGAGGCGGCACCCGACATTTTTTCTTCCACAGACGGTGGACAAGCGCTTGACAGACCACCGCACCTCACGGGGTGAGCCGGTTACGGCGGGCCGGTGTCCACAGCCGGTTGTCCACCGTAGACGCACAGGAAGAGCCCCGGTTTTCAACAGGAACGGCGCCGTTATCCCCAGGTTATCCACAGCCTCTGTGGACGTGTCGCTCGCCAGTCGAGCGGCCCCGCCCGTACCGTAGACAACCCGCCCCGACCGACCCGAGGAGGCGAGCCACCCAGTGTCCGCCTTCAACGGACCGGACGGCGTTCCAGAGCCGCCGGACGAGGGCCCGATCGACCCCGGCCCGTCCGGCTACGCCGGGGGCGGCGGGCGCTCGTCATACGATCGCACTCCGCCCCAGGACCTCGCGGCCGAGCAAGGCGTGCTCGGCGGCATGCTGCTGTCCAAGGACGCGATCGCGGACGTCATCGACGTCATCAAGGGCCGGGACTTCTACAAGCCGGCCCACGAGCTGATCTTCGACTCGATCCTCGACCTCTACGGCCGCGGCGAGCCGGCCGACGCGGTCACCGTCTCCGCGGAACTGACCAAGCGCGGCGAACTGGCCAGGGTCGGCGGCGCGCCGTATCTGCACACCCTGATGTCCTCGGTCCCCACCGCTGCGAACGCCGGCTACTACGCGGTGATCGTGCGGGAGCGGGCGATCCTGCGCCGCCTGGTCGAGGCGGGCACCCGCATCACACAGATGGGCTACGCCACCGACGGCGCGGACCTCGACGAGATCGTCAACCGGGCCCAGGCGGAGATCTACGGCGTCACCGAGCAGCGCGCGGGCGAGGACTACGCCCCGCTCGCCGACGTCATGGAGGGCGCGCTCGACGAGATCGAGTCGATCTCCAACCGCTCCGGCCAGATGACCGGCGTGCCCACCGGCTTCACGGACCTCGATCAGCTCACCAACGGCCTGCACGCCGGCCAGATGATCATCATCGCGGCCCGTCCCGCCATCGGTAAGAGCACCCTGGGCCTCGACCTGGCCCGCTCCTGCTCGATCCGCAACGGCCTGACCAGTGTGATCTTCAGCCTGGAAATGGGCCGCAACGAGATCACCATGCGCCTGCTGTCCGCGGAGGCGCGCGTCGCCCTGCACCACATGCGCTCCGGCACGATGACCGACGACGACTGGGCCCGCCTGGCGCGCAGGATGGGCGAGGTCTCGGCGGCCCCGTTGTTCATCGACGACTCCCCCAACATGTCGATGATGGAGATCCGGGCCAAGTGCCGAAGGCTCAAGCAGCGGCACGACCTGCGCCTGGTGATCGTCGACTACCTCCAGCTGATGTCCTCCGGGGGCTCGCGCCGCCCGGAGAGCCGCCAGCAGGAGGTCTCCGAGATGTCCCGGGCGCTCAAGCTGCTGGCCAAGGAGCTGGAGCTGCCGGTCATCGCGATCGCCCAGCTCAACCGAGGCCCGGAGCAGCGCACCGACAAGCGCCCGATGATGTCTGACCTGCGTGAGTCCGGCTCCCTTGAGCAGGACGCCGACGTGGTCATCCTGCTGCACCGCGAGGACGCCTACGAGCGCGAGTCCCCGCGCGCCGGCGAGGCCGACCTGATCGTGGCCAAGCACCGTAACGGTCCCACCGCCACCATCACCGTCGCCTTCCAGGGCCACTACTCCCGCTTCGTGGACATGGCCCAGAGCTGACCCGCTCTTTCCGACCACCTCGCTCAACGCCCACATCAGGACCCGGCGAAAAAGCGGGTGCGTGCCGCGGACCGATCAGAGAGGCTGGCAGCGACCGGCCGCAGCGAAGGGCACCGAAGGGACCTGAGTCGTGCAGTTCACCAGACTTGATCCGGAACGCCTCACCGAGCGAGACGTCCTGGATGCCACCGAGTTCTTCGCGGCCGTGAACGCGGTCGACCGGCCGGAGTGGCCCCCGACGCCGCGCGCGGGGATCGAAGAGCAGCTGCGCAGCGCGCACATCGGTACCGAACCGGGCACGTTCTGGCTGGGCCGGCTGGAAGACGAGCGGCTCGCGGCGATCGGCGTCATCCGGCTGCCGCAAGCGGAGAACACGGAGCTGGCGCCGCTCGACGTGCGCGTGCATCCTCAGCTGCGGCGCCAGGGGTTCGGCGAGCAGACGCTGCGTTTGCTCGTGGACCAGGCGCGCGAGGCCGGCAGAACGCGCTTGATGGGTTCACAGATGCGCGAGGGCGGTCCGGGCCTGCCGTGGAGCAAGCGATTCGGCTTCAGGCCCGCACACGGATACATCGTGCAGGACTTGCAGATAGCGGAGTCCGACCCCGCGCTGTGGGACGTGCCGGTCGCACCCGGCTATCAGCTGCAGGACTGGATCGGCCCGGCGCCCGAGGATGTGATCGAGTCCTACGCGGCGGCTCGACGGGCGATCAGCGATGCGCCTTCCGGCGAGATGACTTATCAGGATCCGCAGTGGAGCCCGGAGCGGGTGCGTGAGGATGAGGCCGAGATAGCCGCGATGGGTGCGGAGCAGCGCGTTGTCGTGGCGATCCACGAAGCGACGGGCGAGGTCGTCGGCATTACCCAGCTGTTCGTGTACGCGAACCGCCCAAAGCATGGCTATCAGAGCGATACAGCAGTCCTCGCCGCGCATCGCGGCCGCGGACTCGGCCGAGCGATCAAGGCTGCGATGATGCGGCGGCTGGTGCGCGAGCGGCCGGAAGTAGAACACGTCTCGACTCAGACGGCTGCGGACAACAAGTGGATGGCGCAAGTCAACCACCAGATTGGTTACCGCACGCTGTGGACGCACTTCTACGCCGAGGCGGATACAGACCTCGTACACGAACGGCTCGGCGAATAGGAATTGGCGGAGCGCGCACGCGGTGGCGCTCCGCCAATTCCTGTCCCTAGCCCTACTTGTTCAGCTGACTCGTCGGACGCGCCGGAAGCAGAACGCGGCCAGGAGTGCGGCTAAGACGGTGTAGAGCGCGGTTTCGATCCACTGCAACGGCCAGTAGCGGTTGGCAGGCAGGTAGCTGATGTTGACGTGCAGGTTGAGCGGCGCGAGACAGGCGCCGAGGGAGCCGAAGCCGGCTGGAGGGCCGCCCTTGACCACGACCGGGCCCTTGCTGAGCAGCTGAGACCAGCAGGTGAGGACCTCGCTGGTCTGGATCGGCCGGCCGGCGCTGTTGAGGGCCGGAGTTTCGCCGAGGTTCCACGCTCCGGCAGGTGTCGGCAGGTCGATGGCCACCGGTCCGGTGTCCTGCGGGGAACGGTCGAATCGAGCGGCCTGGCTCATCGTGGTCTGGTTGATCGGCACGGTAGTGGTGGTCGAGGGCATCACGTTCGGCCGGACCGCGACCGTGACGAGGAACTGAACCGCGATGAACACCGCGAGGGTGGCGGCCATCGCGGGCAAGGTGCGCCGGATCAGCAGCCCGAGGGCGACTCCGAGCACGAAGGCGAAGGCGGCGTAGCCGAGCGGCGCGATGTTGCGGGCGTTGAAGGCCTGGGTACCGAACCGGTTGCCGGACATGGTGTCGAGTGGGCTGGCCCACCAGGTCATCAAAAGGCTGACCAGACCGGCGGTCACGATGCTGGCCAGCCCGATCGCGCACAGCTTCACGGCGAGCCAGCGGCCGCGGGTCACCGACTGGTTCCAGGCCATGTAATGCGTGCCGCGCTCGAGTTCCCCGGCGATCAGCGGCGCGCCCCAGAAAATCCCGACCAGGGCCGGCGTACCCATGACGAGCAGTTCGATCAGGTTGAGCGGCCCGTTGTACTGGGTCTGCAGCCCGTTGAGCAGCCCCATGCAGGTGTACTGCGCGTTCGGGGCGTGACAGCTGAGCAGGTCGGCGTTGTAGGAATGCCGCAGCTGCGTCCCGGTGATCAGCAGGTAGACGGCTGCCGCGGCGAGGAGGGCGGCTGCCAAGAGGGTCTGCGTGCGGAATTGACGCCAGGTCAGCCAGATCATCGGGCGACCTCCGCGTCCCGCGTCGCCGGCCGGAGGCTCGAATCGGCGTTTTCCATATAGGTCAGCACCAGGTCTTCCATGCCGAGGGGTTCCGCAGCCCAGTCCCCGACCGGAAGCGGGGTGTCGCTGCGCACGACGAAGGTGCTTTGCCGGTCGGTGTGCTCCGCGGAGATCACCTGGAGCCCGGCCGGAAGCGCGTCGGGTTCGCGCCGAGTGCACACGATCCGGTGATGGGCGGCGGTGACCTCGTCGACCTCGCCGGCCAGGCGCACCCGGGAGGAGACGAGCACGATCAGGTAGTCGCAGACCCGCTCTAGATCCGAGATCAGGTGCGAGGAGAGGACGACGCTGGTGTCGTTGTCCGCGACGGACTCCATGAGGTGCTTGAGGAACTCGCGGCGGGCGAGCGGGTCGAGGCTGGCGACCGGTTCGTCGAGCAGGAGCAGTTCCGGTCGCTTGCCCGCCGCCACGGTCAGGGCGAGTTGGGCGCGCTGGCCGCCGGAGAGCTTCCCGGCCTTCTGCGTCGGGTCGAGGCCGAGCTGGGCGACGCGCCGTTCGGCGAAATCCTGGTCCCAGCGCGGGTTGAGGTGGGCGCCGAGCCGCAGGTGGTCGGCGACGGACAGGTGCGGGTACACCGGGGCGTCCTGGGCGAGGAAGCCGACGCGAGCGAGTTGCTCACGCCCGGAACCCGGCGTCTCGCCGAGCACGGTGATGCTTCCCGACGTCGGGTTCAGCAGCCCGCAGGCGAGCTTGAGCAGCGTCGACTTTCCGGCACCGTTCGGCCCGACCAGGCCGACTACGTGCCCGGGCGGGATGTTCAAGGTGCAGTCGGTGAGCGCTCGGCGCCGACCGTACTGCATGCCCAGCGCGTGGGCTTCCAGAATCGCGGTCATCTCTCCTCTTCGGCGGTGGCGCGGAACGTGCTGGTGAACAGGGCTTCGATCGCCGCCTCGGTCAAACCGGCGGCGCGGGCCCGCTTCAGCCACCCGGCCAAGTCGTTGCGCAGCGGTTCGTGCTCGGTGAGCGAGGCCTGGCCCAGGGTCCTGGTGACAAAGGTCCCGACCCCGGGTTTCGCGGCGACCAGTCCTTCGCGTTCGAGGTCGCGGTAGGCCTTGAGCACGGTGTTCGGGTTGATCGCGACCTTCGCCACGACCTGCTTGACCGTGGGCAGCTGGTCGCCCTCGGACAGCAGGCCGAGCAGCAGCGCCTGGCGTACCTGCTGGACGATCTGCAGGTACGGGGCGACGCCGGAGCGCGGGTCCAGATGGAACTCGATCACCGTGACCTCTATTCATCTAGTTGCATAGCACAATAGGTCTTTGCCGCGGCATCGTGTCAAGCCCTCGGGGACACGGAGAGGTGAATCAGTGCTCAGCTGACGGCGGCGCGGGCCTCGTGGGGCACTTGGCGCCGGCATACAAAAGAGGCGGAGACGGTCAGTGACCATCTCCGCCAATTAATAACATCACCCTGGCATCCGACTTACATCGGTGCACTTCGGTGCGCGAGGGGGGAGTTGAACCCCCACGCCCTTGCGGGCACTGGAACCTGAATCCAGCGCGTCTGCCATTCCGCCACTCGCGCGTAACGAGGATGACCATAGCAGTCGACCTGGCGCGGTCCCAAATCGTTTCGAGGCGGTAGCAAACCGCGGACGCGTGGAATCCCCGCTGCGGGGGAGGATGGTGGCGAACAGGTGACGTCCGTCCGGTCGGCGAAGATACGATCAGTGGCGAAACGTCAGCTTGACCTGCCTCGCACTCACTCTTACGGGCGCGGCGCTGCGGCGAACGCGCGCGCAATGAGAGAGTACGAGGTGCACACGTAACCGGCCCGGTCGTCCGACGGCCGCGGCGCGGAGCCGCGTGCAGCCACAGCCAGCGACCGCCTACACGCCTGAAGGGGGTGTCCGTGGGAGTTCTACAGCGCTTCGAGCGTCGCCTTGAGGGGTTGGTCAACGGCGCCTTCGCGAAAGCCTTCAAGTCGGAGGTGCAGCCCGTCGAGATCGCCAGCGCGCTGCAACGCGAATGCGACGATCGCGCGGCGGTGGTAAGCCGCGGCCGCACCATGGTGCCGAACGACTTCACCGTCGAGCTCGGCGACCACGACTACGACCGGCTCACGACGTACGCGGCCCCGCTCTCCGCCGAGCTCGCCGACTTGGTCCAGGAGCACGGGCGCGACCAGCGCTACATGTTCGTCGGGCCGGTCGAGGTGAAGTTCGAGCGCGCTCCCGACCTGGCCACCGGCATGTTCCGGATCCGCTCGCAGGCACTGGCCGGCGTGGTGCAGATGCCGGGCCCGGGTGCTCCCGGCGGCTACCAGGACCCTGCGGCAGGCTACGCGCCGTACAGCGGCGCTCCGGGTTACCCGCCTGCGGGCGGCATGGGCGCGGGCATGGCCGGAATGGGCGGCGCCGGCGGCGTGGGCGCACCCCCGCGGCCCGCACCGGGCGGTTATCCGCCGGCCGGCCCGCCGATGGGTGGTCCGGCTGCCCCGTCCTTCTGGGTTGAGATCAACGGCGTGCGGCATCCGCTGACCCGTCCGGTGACGTCTATGGGCCGTGGCACGGATGTGGATCTGCGGGTCGACGATCCCTCGGTGTCCCGGCGGCACGCCGAGATCCGCACCGGGTCGCCCTCGGTGATCTCCGACCTCGGCTCGACCAACGGCATCGTGGTGGACGACCAGCATGTGCGCCAGGCCCAACTGCGGGACGGGTCGGTGATCCACTTGGGCAACACCACGATCGTCTTCCGGCAGGGCTGAACCGAACCGGAGAGCGCCGACGTCGGTGCGGGTGACAACGCTTGCCCGTACCATGCCGGCGGGTATGGCGTATCCGGCGTCTCAGGGTACGGTTTCCGCGCGGCAACCGCTTCGAGGAGTTAGTAAAGGACGATGACCGGTCTCACCCTCACCCTGATGAAGCTGGGTCTGCTGGTCGGGCTCTGGGTGTTCGTCCTGATCTCGATCGCGGTGATTCGCACCGATCTGTTCGGAGCCGCCGGTTCGCGGATCCGCGCCGCGCGGCCCTCGGCCAGACCGGTCTCCGGGGCCGTGCCGGTCGGCCAGGCGGCCGCGCGCCCGCGCCGGGGCGGCACCCCGACCAAGCTGCTGGTCACCTCCGGCTCGCTGGCGGGCACCAGCGTTCCGCTGGGAACGCAACAGATCACGCTCGGCCGCGCGCACGATTCCACTATCGTGCTCGACGACGACTTCGCTTCCAGCCGCCACGCCCGGATCTTCCCGGACTCCTCGGGTCAGTGGGTGGTGGAAGACCTGGGTTCCACCAACGGCACGTACCTGGACCGGACTAAGCTCACCGGCCCCGCCCCGGTTCCCGTGGGCGTGCCGATCCGTATCGGCAAGACCGTCCTCGAGCTGCGGAAGTAGCGGAAGAAGCGTAGATGAGCCTGTCCCTGCGATATGCGGCCCGTTCCCACGTCGGGCTGATCCGCGACGGCAACGAGGACTCGGGGTACGCCGGGCCGCGGCTGTTGGTGGTGGCCGACGGGATGGGCGGCCAGGCGGCGGGCGAGCTCGCCTCCTCCGTCGTGGTGCAGACCATCGCGCAGCTGGACACCCCGGCCACGCCGCAGCCTCCGGCCGACCCGGTGCACGCCCTGGCCGAACGGATCGGCGAGGCGCACGAGCGGCTGCACTCGATCATCACGGACAACCCTCAGCTCGAGGGGATGGGCACCACTCTCACCACGTTCCTGTTCAGCGAGCAGAGCGTCGCCTTCGCACACATCGGCGACTCACGGGCATACCGGCTGCGCGGCGGTCGTCTCGAACAGCTGACGGCGGATCACACCTGGGTGCAGCGCCTGGTCGACGAGGGTCGGATCAGCGAGGAGGAGGCGGGGCACCACCCGCAGCGCTCTCTGCTGATGCGGGCGCTCGACGGCCGCGGCCAAGTCGCCGACGCGGACCTGTCCCTGACGGACGTTCAGGCCGGGGACCGGTTGATGCTGTGCAGCGACGGCCTGTCCAGCTTCGTGTCCTTCGACACCCTTGAGTCGACCCTCGCCGGATACGCGGACCCGCATCAGGCCGCGGAGTCACTGATCCAGCTCGCGCTGCGGGCCGGCGGGCCGGACAACGTGACCTGCATCGTGGCCGACGTCTTCGACCCGAGCGCACCGGGCTCCTCGCCCAACGCGGAGACTCAGTACATCGAGATGCCGGTGACGGTGGGAGCGGCCGCCGAGCACGCCGGAGGTGCGGGCCTCCCGTCTTTTGGCGCGCCGCCCGCCCCACCCGGCGGGCCAAACGCGGGCGCGGCACCGCGAAACACCGACGAGATCCCGGCTGACACCCCCGCCGGCAGGGCGGCCCGGCTGCGCAGGCGCGACCGGCACGAAAAGCCCGCCGACGACCCGGAGGGTCCCCAAGTAGGCGACTGGGCGCCTGATCCCAAGCGGCGACGCTGGGTGAAGCCGGTGGTCATCGGCGTGGCCGCGGTCGTGGTCGTGGTCGGTGGCCTGGGCGGCGGCGCGTACTACTGGACGCAGCAGCAGTACTACGTTGCATCCGATAACGGCAAAGTCGCCATCTACCAGGGTGTGAACACATCCGTTGTCGGTTTCCGACTCTCGCACGTGTACTCGACGGACCCGCAGGTCGCGGTCAGTACCCTGCCGACGGCCAGTCAGGAATGGGTGCGTAATACGATAACCGCGACCAGCCTGTCTGACGCCCAGTCGATCGTGCACACCCTGTCGGTGCTCGGCGCGGACTGTACCGCGCTGACCACGGCCCCAAGCGCTTCGCTGAACCCGATCGCGTCCGCGAGCGTCTCTCCGTCTGCGACCGGCGCGCCGACGGGGACCGCTAAGCCGTCCACGACGGCGAGCAAGTCCGCGGCCCCGAAGCCGAGCCCGTCGCCCAGCGCGAGCATCGCCGAATCGAACCAACTCTCGGCGCAATGTCCGGGTGCTTCCGGCTCTGCGTCGGGTAACGGGTCAAGCTGACGACGGCGACGGGCGAGAGCCGACCGCGGCGTCGGCGACCAGGATGACAGGAACGTGATGCGCATGACGAGTACGCCGTTGGCCGCTTCGGCGGCCCAGGCCCCCGCCGAGCCGGACGTTCCCAAGCGGCGCAACGTCGAGGCGATGCTGCTGCTGTTCGCACTCGGCATCGCGCTGTTCGCGTACGCCGACGTCGGCAAGGCGATGACCGGCAAGACCCCGGCGAACATGGTGGCGCTCGGCGCGGAGTTCGGCGTGGCGCTGCTGGCCGCGCATCTCGTGGTCCGCCGCTTCGCGCCCTATGCCGACCCGGTGATCCTGCCGGTCGCGGCGATGATCAACGGGCTCGGCCTGGTGCTGATCTACCGGCTCGACCCGTACAACATCGCCAACAAGCTGGCCCCGAAGGGCGGCGCCGCACCGAACCAGGCGATCTACACCGTGCTCGGCCTCGCCGTCTTCATCGTGATCGTGATCTTCCTGCGCGACCACCGGGTGCTCCAGCGCTACGCCTACCTCTCGGCGCTGGTCGGGCTCTTCCTCATCGCGCTGCCCGCGGTGCTGCCGGCCAGCATCTCCGAGGTCAACGGCGCGCGCAGCTGGATCAGGCTCGGCGGCTTCTCGGTGCAGCCGGCCGAGTTCGGCAAGCTGTTGCTGGTCAGCTTCTTCGCCGCGTATCTGCACGCCAAGCGGGACGCCCTCGCGCTGGCCAGCCGCCGCTTCCTCGGGCTGTACCTGCCGCGCGGCCGGGACCTCGGGCCGATCCTGGTCTGCTGGGCCTTCGCGATGCTGATCCTGATCCGGGAGACCGACCTCGGCGTCTCGCTGATGTTCTTCGGCGCCTTCGTGATCATGCTGTACATGGCCACCGAGCGCACCAGCTGGCTGATCTTCGGCCTGCTGCTGTTCGTCGGCGGCGCGGCCGCGGTCGCGAACATGTCCTCGCACGTGATGGTCCGCGTGCACGCCTGGCTGCACCCGTTCTCGGACGTGACAGGACAGACCCGGCAGCTGGCCCAGTCGCTTTACGCGTTCGCCAACGGCGGCCTTTTCGGCACCGGGCTCGGGCGCGGCTACTCCTACCAGATCGGCTTCGCCAACAACGCCGACTTCATGCTGGCGACGGTGGGCGAGGAACTCGGCCTGGTCGGGCTCACCGCGCTGTTCATCGCGTACGCGATCATCGTGGTGCGCGGCGTGAAGACGGCGCTGCTGGTCCGCGACCCCTACGGCAAGCTCTTCGCCGCGGGCCTCGCGGCGACCTTCGCGCTCCAGGTCTTCATCACCGCGGGCGGGGTGACGAGGATCATCCCGTTGACCGGCCTGCCGATGCCGTTCCTGGCGTACGGCGGCTCGGCGCTGATGGCCAACTGGATCCTGGTGGCGCTGCTGATCAAGATCTCCGACGCGGCCCGGCGCCCGCTGCCGCCCGCGATTCCGCTCAGTGACGAGATGACCCAGGTGGTGCAGGCGTGAACCGGCCGATCAAGAAGGTGGCGATCTTCTGCCTCGCGCTGTTCGCCGCCTTGTTCGTGAACGCGAACTACATCCAGTTCGTCAACGCGTCGTCGTACTCGTCGCACCCGGACAACCGCCGCAATCTGATCTACGCGTTCCAGAACCCGCGCGGCGAGATCATCGTGGACGGTAAGGCGATCGCCACCTCGACGCCGACCACCGGCACGTTGAAGTACCAGCGGCAGTACGTAAACGGACCGCTGTACGCCCAGGCGACCGGCTACTTCTCGGTGAACTACGGCTCGACCTCGATCGAGCACTACGAGAACGCGCTGCTGCAGGGCACCGATTCGCGGCTGGCCACCCAGCAGTTCCTCAACACGATTGAGAACAAGGGCAAGAGCGGCGGCTCGGTGGTGCTCACGCTCAACGCCGCCGCGCAGCAGGCCGCGTACAACGGGCTGGCGAACGTGGGCAACGGTAAGGAGGTCGAGGGCGCGGTGGTGGCGCTGGACCCGAAGACCGGGGCGATCCTGGCGCTGGTCTCCGCCCCGTCCTTCGACCCGAACAAGCTCGCCACGCACAACACCACCGACGAGGCCAAGGCCGCGAACGCGCTGGCCGCGGACCCGCTGCAGCCAAACCTTGACCGGGCGCTGCTGCAGACCTACCCGCCGGGCTCCACCTTCAAGATCATCACCTCGGCCGCGGCGATGGACAACGGCATCAACGGCCAGCCGGTGGACGAGAACACCGTCATCCAGTCGCCGCTGAACGTGCTGACCTTCCCGGACACCAACGCCTCGCTGTCCAACGACGCCGGCGAGACCTGCGGCAACACCACCCTGATCCAGGCGTTCACGCAGTCCTGCAACACCGTCTACGGCACCGTCGGCCTCGACGTCGGCGGCGCGAAGCTGCAGGCCGAGGCCGAGAAGTGGGGCTTCAACCAGCAGGGCCCCTCGGTGCCGATGACCGCGGCCTCCTCCGCCTTCCCGAAGAACGTGACCTTCGACGCCTCGGTGGCGCAGTCCGCGATCGGCCAGTTCAACGTGCGGATGACCCCGCTGCAGGGCGCGCTGATGGCCGCCACCGTCGCGAACGGCGGCGTGATGATGGCGCCCTACCTGGTCAAGCAGGAGCTGGACACCAAGGGCGGCGTGATCTCCACGACCCAGCCGCACCAGCTGTACAACCCGATCACCTCCGACCAGGCGAACCAGCTGAAGGACATGATGGTCTCGGTGGTGCAGAACGGCACGGGAACCGCTGCGCAGATCAACGGCGTCCAAGTCGCAGGCAAGACGGGCACCGCGCAACGCGGCGCCGGGCAGAACGCGCTGGCCTGGTTCGTGTCCTTCGCCCCGGCGAACGACCCGAAGGTCGCGGTCGCCGTGCTGGTGCAGGACAACAACCCGAACGCGGGCGACATCTTCGGCGGCACGCTGGCCGCGCCGATCGCGAAGGACGTGATCCAGGCGGTGCTCGGCTCGCAGAAGTGATCCGCGGTACTGATCCGGCGAGGCGCGACCGGCGCCGGTGACCCGGCGGGAGTGAACCTCCCGGGGACCCGGCTCGTGCTCCCCCGGCGCGCAGGTATGACGCCACTGCCGCCAAGCTCTACTGCGCGCCTCGCTCGCCGTGAAACAATCGCGCAGAGCAGGTTTGAGACGGAACCCGGCGGATCGCCGCCTCCCGCGGGCACAGGGCCCGGCGGATCGGCGACAGGGGAAGGGCTGAACAGATGGAAGAGCCGCGTCGCCTGGGCAACAGGTACGAGCTCGGCGCGGTACTGGGTCGCGGCGGCATGGCCGAGGTGTTCATGGCGCGCGACATCCGGCTGGGCCGCGCGGTCGCGGTCAAGACGCTGCGCGCCGACATGGCGCGGGATGCCACGTTCCAGGCCCGGTTCCGCCGCGAAGCACAGTCCGCCGCCTCCCTCAACCACCCGGCGATCGTCGCGGTGTATGACACCGGCGAGGACTACATCGGCGGCGTGTCGCTGCCTTACATCGTCATGGAGTACGTGGACGGCTCGACGCTGCGCGATCTGCTGCACTCGGGCCGCCGACTGCTGCCCGAGCGGGCCTTGGAGATCACCTCGGGGGTGCTCCAGGCGCTGGACTACAGCCACCGCAACGGGATCATCCACCGCGACATCAAGCCGGCCAACGTGATGCTCACCCGGGCCGGCGCGGTGAAGGTGATGGACTTCGGCATCGCACGGGCCATGGGCGACCAGGGCATGACGATGACGCAGACCTCCGCGGTCATCGGCACGGCGCAGTATCTCTCCCCCGAGCAGGCCAAGGGCGAGACGGTCGACGCACGCTCCGACCTGTACTCGACCGGCTGCCTTCTGTATGAACTGCTGACCGGGCGTCCGCCGTTCGTCGGTGACTCGCCGGTCGCCGTGGCGTACCAGCACGTGCGGGAGGCGCCGCTGCCGCCGTCACACCACGATCCCGAGGTGCCCGCGGTCGCGGACGCGATCGTGCTCAAGTCCCTCGGCAAGCACCCGGACGAGCGTTACCAGTCCGCCGATGAGATGCGCGCGGACATCGAGCGGGCGCTGGACGGCCGGCCGATCGCCGCGGCCCCGACGCTCATGGCGGGGTACGGCGCTGCGAATACGCCAACGCAGGTTGTGTCGAGCGCGGCGGGTTATGGCGCTGGGCAGACCACGGCTGGGTACGGGCCGCCGACGCGTTACCAGCCGACGCAGTATCAGCCCTCGTTCGAGGACGCGCCGCCGGAGGACGCGGTCCGTCGTCGCGGAGACTCGGCGGGCGGAAACGGCGGGCGCAACAAGAAGTCCGACAAGACCGGGTACATCATCCTGGCCGTGGTCGCCGTGATCGCGATCGTGCTCGCCTTCGTGGTCTTCAACAAGCTGCTGGGCGGCAACGGGTCGAACGGCAAGACCACGGCCGTGCCGCCGATCACGGGCAAGACGCTCGCGCAGGCGGAGCAGGTGCTCAGCGCGAACGGCCTGAAGATCGGCAGCAACACCTGCTCCGGTGACGCGGCGAACAGCGACACGGTCCCGGCCGGGCAGATCATCTCGCAGAACCCGCAGAGCGGGGCCAACGCCAGCTCCGGTTCCGCGGTGAACTACTGCCTGTCCGCCGGGGCGCAGCAGAAGACCCTGCCGAACACGCAGGCGCTGAACACCAACACCAAGGACACGGTGGAGAAGACGCTGCGCAGCAACGGCTTCAACAACCTGGTGGACCAGAGTCAGGCGAGCAGCACGGTCCCGGCCGGCAACGTGATCGACCTGCAGGACGGCAACGGCAAGTCGCTGGCCGGGCAGGCCGTGCCGCTGACAACCCAGATCACCGTGATCGTCTCCAGCGGCCCCGGCAACACGACGGTGCCGTCGGTCATCAACCAGAGCTGCACCTCGGCGCTGCAGGCGGTCCAGGGCGCCGGGTTCCAAACGCAGCAGGTCAATCAGTTCAGCAACGATGTGCAGGCCGGCAACGCGATCGGGACCGACCCCGGGGCCAACGCCCAGGCCGCGAAGGGCAGCACGGTGAAGGTGTTCTGCTCGAACGGTCCCTCGCCGGCCGCGAGCCCCTCGAACAGCCCGTCGCCGAGTGCCACGCCGTCCGGCGGCGGTGGCCTGCTCGGCGGTGGCGGAGGAAACGGCGGCAACGGCTGACGTCGGAGGCCGGCCAGCGACAGGTTGGCGGCCGGCTAAACCGGCCTAGCGGCTGACCACCTCGGACGGCCTC
>NZ_DASRGV010000324.1:0-8490 GCF_035650855.1 Actinocrinis sp.
GGGTGCGGCTGTGGCGGCGCGTGTTGATGCAGCTGCGTGACCCGCTGGTGGCGGTGCTGCTGGTGGCGGCGGCGCTCACCATCGGTACCGGCGACTGGACCGACGCCGGCGTGATCCTGCTGGTGATCGTGGTGAACACCAGCGTCGGCGTCGCGCAGGAGGTCAAGGCGGACCAGGCGATCGCCGCCTTGGGGACGCTGACCGCGCCGCATGCCCGGGTGGTGCGCGACGGGCAGCAGCGGCAGATTGCCTCGGCCGAGGTCGTGGTCGGGGATCTGCTGGTGCTGGGGGAGGGGGAGATCGTTCCGGCGGACGCCGAGGTGGCCGAGGCCGCGGCATTGCTGGTCGACGAGTCCGCGCTCACCGGCGAGTCGGTGCCCGTGGACAAGAGCGCGATGCCCGTGGATGAAGGCGCGGCGGCTGCGGACAGCGGTTCGCCCGACGCGGGCTGGGTGCTGTCGGCGGGCACGGTGGTGGTGCGCGGCCGGGGGCTGGCCGTGGTCACGGCGACCGGCACAAAGAGCGCAATGGGTCGGATCGCCGCGCTGATGGCGAGCGGGCCGACGCTCACCCCGCTGCAGCGCCGCCTGGTCGGGGTCGGCCGCGTGCTCGCGCTCGTCGCGGTGGTGCTGTGCGCCGTGGTGATGGCGCTCGGGCTGGCGCGCGGACAGTCGGTCGAGCTGATGGTGGTGACCGCGATCAGCCTCGTGGTCGCCGCGGTGCCCGAGTCGCTGCCCGCCGTGGTCACCCTCGCCCTCGCGCTGGGCGCGCGGCGGATGGCCGCCCGCCAGGCGCTCGTGCGCCGCCTTCCCGCGGTGGAGACCCTCGGTTCGGTCACGGTCCTGGCCACCGACAAGACCGGCACGCTGACCGAGGGAGTCATGGTCGCCCGGGCGCTGTGGACCCCGAGCGGTGGGACGGCGACGATCAGCGGCACCGGATACGCCCCCGAAGGGAACGTCACGCGGGGTCAGCTCGCTTTGAGCGCCGAGCGCGACGCGGATGTGGCCGACCTGCTGGCCGCGGCGGCGATGTGCAACGACGCGATCCTGCGGCCGCCGCACGACCAGCACCCCGCCTGGAGCGCGCTGGGCGACCCGACCGAGGCGGCGCTGCTGGCGGCGGCGCGCAAATTCGGCGTGGACGTCAGCATGCTGGCTGAGCGGCATCCCCGCCTCGCCGAGGTGCCGTTCGACAGCGACCGGCGCCGCATGACCACCGTGCACGGATTGTCCGGCGGCGCGGTCCGCGTCATCTGCAAGGGCGCTCCGGAGAGCGTGCTGCGCTTCCCGATCCTCGACGAGCCCCGCGCGGTGATCGACGAGGCGCTGCGCCGCGCCGAGCAGTACGCCGGCGACGGCCTGCGGGTGCTGGCCGTCGTGCAGAGCGACAGACTCTCGCCCGACACGAGCGACCCGGCCGAACTCGAGCAAGGCATGCGGCTTTCGGGTTTGATCGGGATCATGGACCCGCCGCGGGCGTCGGCCGCGGCCACGGTCGCCGCGTGCCGATCCGCAGGCATCATCCCGGTCCTGATCACCGGCGACCACCCGGTCACCGCCCGCGCGATCGCCACCGATCTCGGCATCCTGGAGCCGGGCACCGACGTGGTGGACTGCCGTGAGCTGTCCGCGATGGACCAGGCCGCGGTGCGCGCGGCGCGGGTGTTCGCCCGGGCGGTGCCGGAGCAGAAGCTCGCGATCGTCGAGGCGCACCGCTCGGCCGGGGACGTGGTGGCGATGACTGGCGACGGGGTCAACGACGCCCCGGCGCTGCGCCGCGCGGACATCGGCGTGGCGATGGGACGGCGCGGCACCGAGGTCGCCCGGCAGGCAGCGGACCTGGTGCTGGCCGACGACGAACTGGGCACCGTGGTCGCCGCCGCCGAGGAGGGCCGCCGGGTGTACGCCAACATCCGCCGCTTCCTGCTCTACGCCCTGGCAGGCGGCAGCGCGGAGATCGCGGTCATGCTCGCCGGCCCGCTGGTCGGGCTGCCGCTCCCGTTGCTGCCTTCGCAGATCCTCTGGATCAACCTGCTGACTCACGGGTTGCCGGGCGTCGCGCTGGGCAGCGAGCCGGTGGACCCGGACGCGATGACCCGGCCGCCGCGCCCGCCGGCCGAGAGCGTGCTGGGCGCCGGATTGTGGCAGCGCATCCTGCGCATCGGCGCGGTCATCAGCGCCGTGACGCTCGGTGTCGCGCTGTGGGGGCACGCGAGCGGCCGTCCGTGGCAGAGCATGGCGTTCTTCGCGCTCGGCACCACGCAGCTCGCGGTCGGGCTGGCTTCGCGAGCCAGGCCGGGAACGCGCAGCAACCCGCTGCTCCCGATTGCGATCCTCGGCGCGCTCGCGCTGCAACTCGCCGGGCTCTACCTCGCCCCGCTGCGCGACCTGCTGGGAACCCAGCCGTTGACGGCGTTCGAACTGCTGGTCGTCGGCGGCCTGTCCATCCTCGGCTACGTCGCGCTCAAGCTTGACCGGCTCATTCCGTCCAGATCTCCCGCGGAACCGTAGCCGGCACGTGTGACGATCGGCTCTCCTACCGGTGACCCTCGGCCCGATGAGCCCGCATACGTCTGGACGGAAACTGAGCTTGAGGGCGTACAGCGAGCGCGTCGCTCACCGACGCGTCGCGTTGACGCGCCCCGCTGCGCCAGGTGGTGAGGAACATGTCTGCTCGGTCATTCCTGAGCATCGGGTTCACGACGTGCATCACGCTGACGGTGGTGTCCGTCGCCGCGTGCGGAAGCGGGAGCACCGACACCTCGGGCGCCCCCGCGAGCACCGCCAGTTCGTCTTCGATTCCGACCGTGCCGCTGGCCCCGTCCACGGCGCGCAGCACGCCTGCCGCGCCGCGGAGTACGCCCGCGCCGCCCGGCAAGTCGTCGCCGAGCACGCCGCAGCGCACGACCTCACGTCCGGCGCCGCCCACGACCTCCGCGCCGTTCCCCGCGCGCTTGGCCGGGACGGATTGGGAGCGCATCCCCACCACGCGCCACGTCGTCGCGCTGACCTTCGACGCTGGGGCGAACGCGGACGGCGTCTCCTCGATCCTGGCCACATTGCGCACCGAGGGCGTGCCCGCCACCTTCTTCCTGACCGGCGACTTCGTCAATCAGTTCCCTGCGGCCGCCCGGCAGATCGCCTCGGCCCAGCGGGTCGGCAACCACTCGATGGACCACCCGTACTTCACCAAGCTCACCCGCGCGCAGATCATCAGCGAGCTGACCGGGGCGCGTCAGGCGATCGGCGCGGTGACCGGCAAGGACCCGCGCCCGTGGTTCCGCTTCCCTTACGGTGACCGCAACTCCTCGACCATCGCCGCCGTCAACGCCGCGGGCTACGTGCCGGTGCGCTGGACCGTGGACACCCTCGGCTGGAAGGGCACCAGCGGCGGCATCACCGCGCAGATCGTGCGCGACCGCGTCGTGGGCGCCCTGCAGCCCGGCGAGATCGTGCTGATGCACTGCGGCTCGAACCCGGACGACCACACCACGCTCGACGCCGTCGCGCTCAGCGGCATCATCCAGACCCTCAAGGCCCGCGGGTACGGCTTCGTCACCCTCGACGCGCTCTGAACCGAACCGGAGGCAGCACCGATGTCGAACACCACGCACACCCGGCACACCACCCGGCACGTGGCCGAAAGCGTGGCCCTGGCCACGGTCGGCTACCCGGCCCTGCTGCGCAAGCGCTGCCTGACCTGGGGCGCGACGCACGAGGAGCGGGTGCGTGAGATGCCCGGCGACGACCTGCTGCCCTCGGCCGCCGTCGTCACCACCCGGGCCGTCACGATCCACGCCCCGGCCTCCGCGGTCTGGCCGTGGCTGGTGCAGATGGGGCCCGGCCGCGGCGGCGCGTACAGCTACGACTGGATCGAGAACCTGCTCGGCCTGGGCATCCACAGCGCCGACGAGGTGCTGCCGGAGTTCCAGCACCCGCAGATCGGCGACGCGCAGCGGCTCGGGCGGAAAGGACCCGTGCTGCGCCTCGCGGTGCTCGAACCGGAGCGGGCCCTGGTCTTCCGCTCCGACGACGGAGCCTGGGTGTGGTCCTTCGGGCTCTACCCGCAGGGCGAGAGCACCCGGCTGGTCAGCCGCAACCGCATCACCCGGCCCCATCGCACCCCGGCTACCGCGGCGTTCGACCTGTACGTGATGGAGCCGGGCAGCCTGGTGATGGAGCGCAAGATGCTGCACGGCATCAAACAGCGCGCTGAGATGCTCGCCCGCGAACCCGCGGCGGGCCCCGCGTCCTGAAGGACGCGGCCGCTAGGCCGACGCTTGCGTGCGCCTGCGCGCGGTGAGAAGGGGGACGAGCGCGAGCAGGAGCAGGAAGCCCCTCGACGATGAGGCTGACGACGCCGAGCGGTTCGTTCCAGTTGCCCTTGTCGTCGCTGTAGTCGGGCAGGCCGGGTCCGCGCGAGAGGATGTAGCCGACGATGGGCCCGGCCGCGACACCCAGCGAGAGCAGCCAGCCGAGGACGGAACTGGACTGGATGAGCAGCAGCGCCGCGATGACCCCGACGATCTCCAGGACGTAGTAGCCGGCCCCGACGTACGAGGGCTCCTTGCTGCCGGGCACGCCACCCTGGTCGATGACGTGGATGACGCTCACGCCCAGACACAGCAGGGCGGCGGTGGCCCTGCGGGCAGCATCGATGGCGCTGGCTTGGACGGTCTCGACGGTGCGTTCCTGCAACTCGACCATGGCGCGTTCTCCTCGCGTGGGCGCGGCGGCGGCGCCCGCACGGAATGCCGGGCCGACCGCCTTGGGGGGCAGCGCTCGCTATTCCGTCGTCTCGGTGGAGACGGAATTCAACGGCTTATTCACGGGAGTACGCGCGCATGGCGTATCGCCCGCGATTCGCCGATTCCGTCGAACGCTGCGGTTGACAGGCGTGCGGTTTTCGCTGCCGACGGCGGGACGGTCCGCGCGCCCGCCCCGGGGCGCGAACCATCGCACGGCGGCACGCAGGGTGCTGCGGACTGCTGGCCATCAGCCCGGTGACGTGCATGAACAAGTGTCCCGGAAGAGGGTGGCAGCGCCCTTCCCAGAACACTGCTACAGAAGGTAGGCGACCGGATCATGGCCCGTCAAGAAGAATGATGACGGTTTCATGAGAATTGACCGCCGTTTACCTAACCGGCGCGGAAGAGTTCACCTGGCGTGACTGATCTTGCTGGTGTGACTGGTGTGACGAGCTGTTAGCGCCAGGTTTCGAAAACGCGAGCGTGTTTCGAAAACCAAACACGCCCGGGATTCTTAAGTTGGTTGAAACATTTGCGGAAAAGGGTTTCCCCGCCGCGGCGCCAGGGAGCCGCTCGACCGCCCGCGAGTGAGTCAGCGCACGTCGATCTCGATCGCCGGCCGGCAGTGCGGCGCCTCGCGCAGCACGCTCCTGGTCAGCAGCGCCCGCAACGCGTTCTTGCGCTCGCCGCCCAGGCTCGGCGGGGTGGTGACGAGCGCCGTGAGGGTTCGGCCCGCGGCGCGGTCCGCGGCGTTCACCGAGACGCGCAGGCCGTCGCGGCGGATCTCGTGCCGGGCGAGAAAGCGTTCGGCGCGGCGAGTCAGCTCCACGGCGAGGGCCGCGGCGAGCAGGTCCGACACGGCATCGTGCGCGGACGGGCCGCCGACCGGATCGAGCAGCAGGCGCCGCCCGCCGACGTGCACCGCGTACTGCCGGGAGTCGATGTAGTCCACGTCGGCCGACCGCGCGGCGGCCGCGCCGTTCTCGGTGGCCGTGGCGCTCTCGGCGGCCGCGGCGTGCGCGAGCAGGTGGGCCGCGAGCCGGCGGGCCTCCTGCGGAGTGAAGCTCGCCCAGAGCGTGTCGCCGTCCTGCGGCAGCGGGCGGGTGCTGAGCGAGACCCGGGCCGCCGGATGCGCGAGCTTCTCCAGCCGCAGGCCGCTGACCGTGAATTCGCGTCCGCACGTGGTGCGCACCACGTCGCGGCCCAGGCCGCGCCCGGCGTCGTCGAGCCCGCGTGCCATCGGGCTGTGGGTGGACTGCGCTGTCACGGTACGCCTCCTCGTTCTGATACCCCGCTGGGTATAAAAGGGCAACGCCCGGCCGGGCTACCGGCATTCCGCTCCATACCCCGTGGGGTATGATGGCGGGGTACCGGATCCGCCGAGCGACGGAGGCGATCACATGGCGGTCGTGGGCTACGGGATGAGCGTCCGGCTGAGCCGTCCGTTCAGCGAGACGGTCGACCGGGTGCGCGCGGCGCTCAAGGAGCAGGGCTTCGGCGTGCTCACCGAGATCGACGTGCGCGCGACGATGCGCGAGAAGCTGGGCGAGGAGATGGAGCCGTACCTCATCCTCGGGGCGTGCAACCCGCCGCTGGCCCATCGCGCGCTCGGTGTCGAACGAGGGATCGGCCTGCTGCTGCCGTGCAACGTGGTGGTACGCGCCGACGGCGACGCGACCCTCGTCGAGGCGCTCGAGCCGCGCATGATGGTGTCCGTCACCGGCCGGGACGAGCTCGAGCCCGTCGCGCAGGAAGCCGCCGCCAAGCTGGAGGCCGCGCTCGCCGCGCTCGACGGCTGAGCGCAGGACCGGCAACCCGGCCGCGCCGGGGCGACACCCCTCACCCCAAGGAAGAAGCGGTAGGAGACATGCAGATCGCCACCGACACGCTCGCCGACGTGATCGTCCGGCTGCGCCGCGCCCAGGGCCAGATCGGCGGCGTCATCCAGATGATCGAGGACGGGCGGGACTGCAAGGACATCGTCACCCAGCTCGCCGCGGCCTCCCGGGCCCTGGACCGGGCCGGCTTCAAGATCATCGCCACCGGCCTGCAGCAGTGCATCCTCGAGGAGCGCGACGGCTCCGGGCAGGCGGTCGTCGACCGCGAGCAGATGGAGAAGCTCTTCCTCGCCCTCGCCTAGCCGCCGGCCCGGCCTGCCCGCCTTCGGCCTGCACTGCGTCCGCGCCGCCCCTCGTGGGCGGCCGGCGTCGTTTCGGCCCGACTTCTAGACCAAGGCCAGGGGTGGAAAGGGCCGAATGCCCCTGCTCTGCCGTATACCCCCGGGGGCATGCTGGCGGTATGAAGCGGATCGTGATTCTGGGTGGTGGCACCGGCGGGACGCTGGCGGCCAACCGGCTGCGGCGCGCGTTGAGCGTGCGCGAGGCCGAGATCACCGTGGTCGACCAGGATGACGCGCACGTCTATCAGCCGGGACTGCTGTTCACCCCGTTCGGGTCGGCCGAGCAGCGCTCGCTGGTGCGCCCGCGCCATGCCCGGCTGCACGCGGGGATCGGCTTCCGCCAGGCTGGGATCGACCGGGTCGACCTCGACGCCGACCGGGTACATCTCGACGACTCCTCGACACTCGGCTACGACGCGCTCGTGATCGCGACCGGCGCGCGGCTGCTGCCGGAAGAGACCGAAGGGCTGACCGGCGAAGGCTGGGGTGAACGGGTCTTCACCTTCTACACGCCGGAAGGCGCCGAGGCCCTGAGCAAGGCGCTGGCACGCTTCGACGGCGGCCGCATCGCGGTGAACGTAGTAGACCTGCCGATCAAGTGCCCGGTGGCGCCGCTGGAGTTCTGCTTCCTGGCCGACTGGTATTTCCACCGCCGCGGGATCCGGGACCGGGTGGAGCTGACCTACGTCACCCCCCTCGACGGCGCGTTCACCAAACCCGTCGCCTCGCGCGCCCTGGGCGGCCTGCTCGCACAGAAGGACGTGCGACTGGTCACCGAGTTCAACACCGGCGAGGTGGACGGCAAGAGCGGGCGCCTGATCTCCTACGACCAGCGCGAGGTCCCGTTCGACCTGGCGGTGGTCGTACCGCTGCACGGCGGCGCGGCCTACATCGATCGCTCCCCGGGCCTCGGGGACGAACTCGGGTTCGTCCGGGTCGACGCGGGCACCCTGCAGTCCCTCGCCAAGCCGAACGTATTCGCACTCGGCGACGCCACCGACGTCCCCGCGTCCAAGGCCGGATCCGTCGCCCACTTCGAGGGCGCGACCGTGGAGCGCAACATCCGCGCGTTCCTCGCGGACCGCCCGCTGCCGGCGCGCTTCGACGGACACGCCAACTGCTTCGTCGAGACCGGATACGGCCGCGCGCTGCTGATCGACTTCAACTACCGGACCGAGCCGCTGCCCGGCCACTACCCCGCGGCGCTCGGCCTGCCGCTGCTCAAGCAGTCGCGCCTGAACCACCTGGGCAAGCTCGCCTTCCAGCAGGTCTACTGGCACGCCCTGCTCTCCGGCCGGGACCTGCCCGGCATCGCCGCCGACATGCCCACGCGCGGCAAAAGCGCCGCCGGGCCGGGCTGAGCCCGCCACACGGGCCGCTACCGAAAGGAATCCGATCATGCCGACCGCCACGTACTGCGGCCGAACCGTCGAGGTCAACGACGACGGCTTCTTCACCGACCCGTCGCAGTGGACCGAGCAGATGGCCCCGGAGATCGCCCGGACCGCGGGCATCGGCGAGCTGACCGAGGCGCACTGGATGGTCATCAAGTTCATGCGCG
>NZ_DASRGV010000325.1:0-13693 GCF_035650855.1 Actinocrinis sp.
GGACGGCAAGTGGCTCTTCTACGTCGATGACATCAGCAACAACATGAGCGCTGTCGGCCCGCTGCGCAACAGCGGCACCGGCAACTACTGGGGCGGCTACAACTACAGCCAGAGCTACATGAACAACTACAACACCATGTACGGCTCGCACAGCTGACCCAGCGCCGGACCGACGGTCCATCTGAAATACCCACAACGTCCCGCGCCGGTGCCGCACACCGGCGCGGGACGGCCTGAGTAAGAGCCCTGTCCCGAACCCACGCATCCGCAGCGAGCCCGACCAGGGGGGACCTGTGACCAGCACCGACCACCACTACTCGCAGCAGATCGACGAAGGAGCCCTGATCGCGGGCCGTTACCGGCTCTCGCGCTGGCTCGGCCTCGGCGCGATGGGCGAGGTGTGGGCGGCGCGGGACGAACGGCTGAGCCGGGACGTCGCGGTCAAGCTCGTGCTCGGCGACCCGAGCGCCGATCCGGAGACCGCGGACCGGTTCACCCGCGAGGCGATCGCGGTGGCCCGGATCACCCACCCTAACGTGGTCGCGGTCTACGACCAGGGCGAGTACCAGCGGCACCAGTTCGTCGTGATGGAGCTGGTCACCGGCTGCAACCTGGACGAGCTGCGCGGCGGGCGCCCGATGCCGATCGGCGCGGCGCTGGCCATCGGAGTGCAGATCAGCCGGGCGCTTGAAGCCGCGCACGAGGCCGGGGTGCTGCACCGGGACATCAAACCGGCCAACATCATGGTCAGCCACGACGGCATGGTGAAGGTCCTGGACTTCGGCATCGCCGGGTTCCTGCAGGGCGCCGGGTTCACCGAGCGGCTGACCCGCACCGGCGCCAACAGTCTCGGCACCCCCGCGTATACGGCCCCTGAGCGCATCATGGGCGGCCAGGCGACCGTGCAGTCCGACCTCTACTCGGTCGGCTGCATCCTCTACGTCCTGCTGACCGGCCTGCCCCCGTTCCCGGCCGACGACAGCCTGACCATTCTGCACCGCCACCTGCACGACGAGCCGACCGCGGTGCGGCACTGGCGGCCCGAGGTGGCCCCCGAGATCGACCAGCTGGTGCTGTGGCTGCTGGCGAAGGAGCCGGCCGCGCGGCCGGCCTCCGCGGCGATCGTGGCCGGCCGGCTGGAGTCGCTGGCCATGGCTTACCCGAACGCCAGCGCCGACGCCGCCCACGAGCAGACCCTCGACGAACTGTTCGGCGCGACCACGGCCACCCAGATGGTGCCGCTCGTCGAACTGGACCTGGAGCAGGACGACACGCCGGACTTCGGCCTCGCCGCACTGCGGGAGCGCAACGGCGAGGACGGCGGCAGGCCGAGGCCGCGCGGCGAGGGCCGCGACGGCAATCGGGGCGGCGGTCGCGGCGGGTCGAAGAAGGACGCTGACGGCGGCTACGTGAAGACCGCGCGCAAACGGCGCGCGCCGGCCGCCTTCCTGGTGGTCAGCATCATCGCCGGCCTGACCCTCGGCGTCGTGCTCAGCCGCCAGGCCATGACCGGTCACGGCAGTGTGATCGGCGCGATGCCGAGCGCCGACGCGCCCAAGGCGACGATGCAGACCCCTGCGATGACCGGCGGCAGCCAGGCCGCGAAGCCCGGAACGGGAACGGGCGGCGGGGCAGGTGCCGCCTCGGCGATGCCCTCCGCCTCCGGGATGGGCATGGCCGGCACCGGAGGTACCGGCGCCACCACGGGTACGACCTCGAAGACGACGAACCAGGGCACGATGTCGACGGTCACGCCGCCCGCGCCGATCACGCCTTACCTGCGTTACACCGCGGCCGCGCCCGGCAACGGCGGCTGCACGAAGCTGGCCCCCGGGCAGTTCGAGTGCACCGTGGGCGGCACCATGGGCGCGCTGGTGTTCCAGGCGGGAACGCTGAACCAGTCGGGCACGATCGGCTCGGGACCCCAGCCGTTCTACTGCCAGTCCTCCGGCGCCGAGCACACCTTCAAGAACCTGCGCAACCACTGGTGGGCGTGGACCGAGTCGGCGCAGGGCACCTTCGGCTGGGTATCAGCGATCGACCTCAGCGGCGGCGCCAACGACCAGCCGGAGCCCGGCCTGCCCTTCTGCGGCACCTGAGCCCGCGCCGGACGAACGCGACCCCGGCCCGCAGCGCGCGGATACCACGCGCTGCGGGCCGGGGCCTTTCTTGTGTCGCCGCCGCTTCGCTCAGCCGCCGAGTATCGGAAGCACCAGCGTGCAGCCGACCGCCACGTGATGCGCCGGATCGAGGGCGTTGAGCACGTCGTTCAACGCCATCGGGTCGTAGATGACGGCCAGGTGATCGGCGAAGTCAAGGCCGCATTGGTTCTGCAACGTGATGTTGGTGACCGAGGGCCCCGACAGGAACTGCGTCGTGTACGGCGTGACGACTTCGTCGTACTTGGTTGAGATGACTGTGTAGCGCACCCCTGACGCGGTGTCGCCGCCCGCGTTGAGGTTGGCCAGGAACGACGAACCCACGGCCTGCTCCGTGCACGCCGCGCAGAGCGAGCCGAGGAAAGACGACCCACCGGGGAACGCGGACAGCAGGCCGAACAGGCCGTCCAGGGTCGTGCCGTGGTTGGACGGAGAGAGCCCGACCAAGGCGTCGACCTTCGCGGCGCCGCCGAGGAAGTCGAGGTAGTAGCGCGGCATCATGCCGCCCTGGGAGTGGCCGACGATGTCCACCTTCGCCGCGCCGGTCGCGGCCAGGACCCGGTCGACGAACGCGGACAGCTGCCCGGCGCTCGCGGCGATCTCCTGGTAGCCCTGGAACAGGCTGCCCGAGGCGCCGCCGTAGTTGAGCGCGAAGACGCAGTAGCCGTGGTCGGCCAGCAGCGGGGAGAGGGCTTGCCAGGAGTCTGTCATGTCGCCGAACGTGCCGTGCACGAGGACGACGGGATACGGATGCGTCGCAGTGGGCTTACAGCCGAAGTCGTTCGAGCCGGGCGGTGAGGCGCCGGGCGTGAACAGTTCGGCGGTGATCCCGGCCGCGAAGCTGTAGACGACGGGGTAGTTGGCGGACGCCGTGGCGGGTCCGGCGGCGGTGGCCAGGCTGGTCGTACCGACGACGGCGGCGACCGTGAGCGCGGACAGCGTTGTTCGAGAGAGCGTTGTCCGAAACAGCGTCGATCGGACTCGCCGCGCGGGGCGGGTACGTCGGTCGGCGCGACGCTGCGCCGGTGGAGCTGAGACAGGGGGCTGCGAAGGGTGTGGGTGGGCCGGAGCCATGGAGTCCTCCGTGACAGGACAGGAAATGCACGGAGCCGGTCGCGGCATTGCGACCGTCACAGCTACCGGCCGGTAGTATTACTGGACGGTAAGTGAGCCTTGTCACACTGACAAGGGCTTTGCGTAGATATTAATTGACGTAACGGAAATAGCCGGGTAACCCGCGCCGAGCGGCTACTGCACGCTGGCTCTGGTCTCCGCCTCGATCACTTCCTGGGCGGCGCGCTGCTCCATCGCGGTGCGCGCGAAGACCTGCTGCGCGGTGACCGCGCGCTCGGAGCGGCCGCGGCCGACGAAGCTGACCGCCCAGTGCATGACCGTGGTCACCCGATGCTTGAAGCCGACCAGGTACATGAGGTGCACCACCAGCCAGAGCAGCCACGCGACGAACCCGCTGAGCCTCAGCTTGCCGATGCTGGCCACGGCGTTGAACCGGGAGACCGTCGCCATGCTCCCCTTGTCGTGGTAGTGGAACGGCTCGCCCGCCGGCTTGCCCTCCAACCGCAGCTGGATCTGGCGCGCGGCGTGCCGGCCGCTCTGGATGGCGACCTGCGCGACGCCCGGCAGGTTGTCCAGCGCCATCAGGTCGCCGACCACGTACACGTTCGGGAATCCGGGCAGCGAGCAGTCCGGGTTCACCTTCACCCGGCCGGCCCGGTCCACTTCGGCCCCGGCGTGGTCGGCCAGAATCCGGCCGAGCGGGGAGGCGGAGACGCCCGCCGCCCAGATCTTGGTCAGCGCCTCGATCCGCTCGTGCCCGCCGTCCTGGGTCTTGATCTCGATGCCGCCGGCGTCGAGGCCGACCACCATCGCGCCCAGGTGGATCTCGACGCCGAGCTTGCGCAGCCGGTCCGCGGCCTTGGTGGAGAGCGGATCGCCGAAGGCGGGCAGCACCATCGGCGCGGCGTCGAGCAGCACGATGCGCGCCTTGCGGGTGTCGATCCGGCGGAACTCCCCCACCAGCGCGCGGTGGGCCAGCTCGGCGATCTGCCCCGAGATCTCGACCCCGGTCGCCCCGGCGCCGACCACGACGAACGTCAGCCGCCGGCGCTCCACCTCGGGGTCGGGCTCCAGTTCGGCCAGCTCGAAGGCGCCGAAGATGCGGCCGCGCAGCTCGAGCGCGTCGTCGATGCTCTTGAGGCCGGGGGCGAACTCGGCGAACTGGTCGTTGCCGAAGTAGGACTGCGTGGCCCCGGTCGCGACGATGAGGCTGTCGTACTCGACGTGGAACAGGTCGCCGCGGCCGGGCGCGCGCGCGGTGACCTTGCGGGCGCTCGGGTCGATGTCGGTGACCTCGCCGAGCAGCACCCGCACGTTGCGCTGCCTGGCCAGGATCTCCCGGGTCGCCGGGGCCACCTCGCCCTGGGAGAGGATGCCGGTGGCGACCTGGTACAGCAGCGGCTGGAACAGGTGGTGCGGAGTGGCGGCGACCACGGTGACCTGTACGTTCGCGTGCCGCAAGGCGCGGGTCGCGAACAGGCCGCCGAAGCCGGAGCCGATGATCACGACCCGGTGGGTGGCGCCCCCGTCAATCGGGTATCCGGTCTCATCGGTCAAGGGGCGTGTCTCATCAGTCATGCTCAGCCTCCCAGCTTCTACCTGCCCGACGCGTGACCTCCGCCAGTGCACCCAGACGTACCCATCACCACCAAACCCACACCAGAGCATCGGCCGCGTCAAGCCAAAGCCGCCATGCGGTGTTCCGGCCGCGATGAACGGACCCTGATTCGACTGCGCGGCGCGGCGGTGCGCTGGCCGCTTTCCGGCGAACGCGGACCTCCCTTCTGGTGCCGAACGCGCGAACCGGAACGGGTGCGCCGTTCTGCTACGCTCGCGATGATGTGCCCGGTGTCAGGACGATTCGTCCCCGCCGGGACGGGGTCTCCACGAGGTCTCTAGGGGGTGGCGCGGTGGCTGCCGTGCTCACTGGCAACGGCGTCTTCCGGTTTCCGCTTCGCCGGCTCGGCCACGGCGGTTTCGGACACGGGTTCTTCCACCACCTGGCCTGGCACGCACTGTGGCGGTTCAGCCTCGGGTCCTTCTTGATCTGGATCGTGGTACTGCTCGTCGTCGCGCTGGTGGTGCGGCGGCTGGTGTTTCGGCGCCGCACCGGCACGCCGTGGCGCGGGCCGTCCGACCGGTTCTGACCAGCCGTCCGGCGGCTGGTCCCAGGCGTCACACCGAACCGGCGAACGCGGGCCGGTACCAGGCGTAGCCTCGGCCTGGTGAGCGAGTTTTACGAAGCCCGCATCCGCGCCGAGTGGCCGGACTGGACCTTCGGCGCGCACCAGGCCGCCGCGCGCGCCGCGGCGGCCGAGGATCTCGTCGCGCTGCGCCGCCGCTACCCGGACCTGACCGCGGACGAGCTCGCCCGGCTCGCCGAGTCTTGGCGGCCGGACCGCGCGTCGGGCCCGTATTTCCCGTTCACCGCGGCGCCGGCCGAGCCCAGCGGCGCGGTGGCGCACAACGGCGGCGAACCCGGCCTGATCACGGTCAGCGCCACGTTCGTCAAAGCCCTTATGCGCGAGTTGCAGACTCAGGCCCCTGCCGCGCTCGCCGCGTTGCTGGACCGCTGGGCCGAGCAGCGGCGGCACGCCGAGCGCGCGGGCACCCGCCGCATACCGGCCAAGCCCCCGCGGGTGGCGCTGGTCCTCCCCCGCGACGAGTCCCGCTGGCCGGCCGAATCCTGGCCGAGCCTGTCCGCCCTCGACCTGGAAGCGCCCGAGTTCGACGGGACGGCGCTGCACTGGGACGCCGAGTCAGCTCTCTGGCTCGCCCTGCCGTTCAGCTGAGCCGCGGCCGGCGGCTGCAGCCGGCGCCGGTATCAGGCGCTTTCGATTTGGAAGCGGCGCACGCCGAGCATGATGCAGACGATCGCCAGGCCGAGGCTGATCAGGCTGCCCCAGAGCACCGTGAGGTCCGCGTAGTTGCCGACGAAGACCTCGCGCATCGCGTCGACGACGTAGCGGAACGGGTTGATCCGGGACAGGTAGTACAGCCAGCTCGGCGCGGACTGGCGGGTGATCGGCAGCAGGATGCCGGACAGCAGCAGCACCGGAACGGCCACCGAGTTGAGCAGCGGGGCGAGCGAGTCCTCGCTCTTGAGCGCGAGGCCGACCGCGTAGGACAGCGAGGACATGCTGATCGCGAGCACGGCGATGAACGCGAGGGCGAACAGCACGCCGCCGATCGGCGCGCGCAGGCCCATGACCAGGCCGGTGAGGACCAGGATCGCCGACTGGACCAGCAGCGCGATCATGTCCCGCAGCACCCGGCCGAAGAGCAGCGCGAAGCGGCTGACCGGGGTCACCCGCATCCGCTCGATCACCCCGGCGCGCCACTCGGCGATGATCGCGAAGCCGACGAAGAGGCTGCCGAACAGGCCGAGCTGCACGAGCAGGCCGGGCACGAAGATCCGCCAGGCCTGGTCCGAGGAGGCGCCGGGAGCGCTGACGAAGTGCTTCACCAGCGGCCCGAACAGGGCGAGGTACAGGATCGGCTGGATGACCCCGATGATCAGCCACGCGGGGTTGCGCAGCGAGAGACGCAGTTGCCTGCGGAAGATCAGCCGGGTGTCTCGCAGGGTGCTGGCAAGGCTCATCGGGGGCTCCCGGTCACGTCGCTCGGGGCGGAGTCGGCCGCAATCGCGGCATCGTCCGGACTGCCGTCCGCGTCACCGGGTTGCGGCGGCGCGCCGGAGCCGGGGCTGTCGTCGCGCAGCGAGCGGCCGGTGAGCGTCAGGAACACGTCGTCGAGGGTCGGGCGGGCCAGCTGGATCGACGCGATGGGCGCGGCGGCCGAGTCGAGCGCGCGCATGATGCCCATCAGCTGCTGGCCGCCGGCGTCGACGATCACGCGCAGCGTCTTGCCGCTCAGCGTGGCGTCCCGCACGCCCTCGACGTCTCCCAGCGCCGACTGCGCCTTCTCGCCGTCGCCCTCGCCGGCCAGCTCGATGGTCACCAGGTCGCCGGAGATGCGGTGCTTGAGCTCCTCGGGGGTGCCCTCCGCGACGATCCGGCCGAAGTCGATGATCAGGATCCGGTCGCAGAGCGCGTCGGCCTCGTCGAGGTAGTGCGTGGTCAGGAACACCGTGGTGTTCAGTTCGTCGCGCAGCTTGCGCACATGCGTCCACAGGTGGGCGCGGCTCTGCGGGTCGAGCCCGGTCGTCGGCTCGTCGAGGAACACCAGCCGCGGGGCGTGCACCAGGCCGAGCGCGATGTCCAGCCGCCGTTTCTGCCCGCCGGACAGGGTCTTGACGTAGCGGTCTTCGAGCCCGGTCAGGTCCAGCTGCTCCACGAGCGCGGCGCAGCGCTGCCGCGCCTCGGCCGCGCCCAGCCGGTAGAGCTCGGCCTGAGTGATCAGTTCCTCGGCGACGGTGCACGCGCCGTCGGTACCGCCGGTCTGCGCCACGTACCCGATCCGCTTGCGCACCTCGGTCGGCTCGCGCAGCAGATCCGCCCCGGCCACCACGGCGGTGCCGCCGCTGGGTTCCAGCAGGGTGGTCAGCATGCGCAGGGTGGTGGTCTTACCTGCGCCGTTCGGGCCGAGGAAGCCGACGATCTCGCCGGCCCGCACGGTCAGATCGAGCCCGCGCACCGCCTCCACCGTGCCGCGCTTGGTCTTGAACGTCTTGGCCAGGCCGGTGACCTCGATCATCGCGGCGGCGCCGGGTGAGTCCGCCAACGGGGGCCTCCTGGGGCGGCGGGTGCTGGGTGGGCGAGCGCAGTACAAACTACGGCACCGCGCCGACAAGCACCGGCTAGTTGTTGCGCTCGGCGAGTTTCTGCAGGTCGGCCCGGATCTCGGCCTGTTCGAGCAGGTCCTGCTCGGTGGCCGCGAGACCGACCACGAACAGGATGACGACGGTGGTCAGGCTGATTCCGCCGATCAGCGGTTCGAGCAGGGAACTCGAGGTCATGCCGGACGCGGTCTGCGCCGGGGCCGAGTAGACCAGCATCGCCGCGATGCCGGTGTAGTGCATCCCGGTCACGGCGACGCCCATGATCATGGCCGCGCCGATGGTGGCGAAGATGCCGCGGATGTTCATGGCCGCCCACAGCGCCGCGGCGGCCGCGACCACGGCGATCGCCACCGAGGCGAGGACGATGAGCGGCCGGTAATGCACGCTGGCCGGCATACGCATCGCGGAGATGCCCAGGTAATGCATGCTGGCCACGCCGATACCGGTGACGAATCCGCCGGTGGCGAGCGCCGTCAGACTGGCGCCTCTGGCGACGGCGATCGCGAGGCCGATTCCGACGACGACGATCGCGATGAGCATGCTGATGATCGTCGTGGTCAGATCGTACGTGATCTGAATCCCGGTGATGCCGTAACCGAGCATCGCGATGAAATGCATGACCCAGATTCCGGTGCCGCCGATCGACACCGCGGCCAGGATGAGCCAGCGCCAGCGGATCCAGCCCGTGGTGGCCCGGGCCCGGGACATGGCGGACAGGCCGAGCGCCGAGCCGACGCAGGACATGGTGTAGGCGAGCAAAGGCGTACTCGGTCCGTTTATGTGACCGTCCATTTGCATTGCGTGCACGAAAGCCGGAAATGCGGTCGCCAACATGATGTCTCCCCCCTATTTCAGGGACCGCAGCCTATCCGGTTTAGCGAGATCGATTCAAGAGACTGATGAAATCGTCGGAGAATGTTCAGTTTGACGAAAAGCGTTGCGCAGCAAGGGAAACGCGCGTTCGACAAGCCGAATGCGCCGCATTGCCCACATTGCGTCACGCGTGCGCGATGAGCAGGATTCCAGTCACGACGCCGAGGGAGGCGAGCAGCCGGGTGCGGCCGAAGCGCTCCCGGAACAGGACGGTCCCGATCACGCAGCCGATCAGGATCGAGGTCTCGCGCAGCGTAGCCACCCCGGCGAGGGTGCCGCGCGTCTGCGCCCACAGCACCAGGCTGTACGCGCTCATCGCGACCACTCCCCCGAGCAGGCCGCGCCGCACGTCGGCGCGGAAGATCCCGGGGAACCGGCCACGCCGCAGCGCCGCGGCGATCAGCACGACGCCGACGCCCTGGCCGAGGAAGGTCCATCCGGCATATCCGAGCACTGACCCGGAGCGCCGCACGCCGAGCCCGTCGACGATCGTGTACGCGGCGATCGTGCAGCCGGTGGCTACCGCGGCGCAGACGGCGGCCAGGTCCTCGCGCCGCGGCAGCCCCTCGGCGAACGACAGCACGAGCAGCCCGGCGCACACCACCGCGACGCCGAACAACTGAGCCCATGACGTGCGCTGCCCGAGCACGAGCGTGGCGAACAGCGCTACGAGCAGGGGCGAGGTGCCGCGGGCGAGCGGATACGTCCTGCTGAAGTCGCCGTAGCGATACGCGAGCACCAGTCCGTACGAGTACGCAGTCTCAAGGACGATCGAAGCCGCGATGAAGGGCCACGCGGCGCGGGCCGGCGGAGAAGCGAGCAGCAGCAAAGGCAGTGTGCAGCCGATGGAGGCGAGGCCCATCAAGGTGATCGTCGCCACGCGGTCCCGAGCCGAGTGGGTGAGGGCGTTCCACGAGGCGTGTAAAAGGGCTGACCCGAGGACCACGGCGAGCACGACGGCGCCGCCGGTGGCGGAGGGGGCGGCTGCCGCGGCGGGCGTCATAAGCGCACCATAGCGGAGGCTATTACCGCGCAGGAGGTGTTTGCGCTCGGCGGGTGATCGGAGCACGGCCGCGAACGACGAAGTGACGCCTTGCGGGAGCGGACGTCGTAGGCTGCCCTGCATGGCGACCGAAGTGCTCCCCGACCCGTCCACCCCCTTCGGCAAGCGTGTGCGTGAACGGCTCGCCGAGGAGATCGTGCTGTGGCTGACCACGGTCGGCGCGGACGGCACCCCGCAGCCCAACCCGGTGTGGTTCCTGTGGGAGGGCGAGGACACGATCCTGATCTACAACCGCGCGGACGCGAACCGGCTCGCCCATGTCAGGGCTCGTCCTCGGGTGTCGCTGAACTTCGACGGCAACGGCCGCGGCGGCGAGATCGTCGTGCTCACCGGCGACGCCGAGGTGCTGGAGGACTTTCCGCTGGCGCACGAGTACCAGCCCTACGTGGAGAAGTACACCGCGGACATGCGGCGCGTGTCCGGCGATGCGGAGGCCTTCGCGCGTAGGTACCCGGTCGCGATGCGCATTCGGATCACCCGCGTGCGGTGAGCGGCGTGGAAGGTGACGGCCGACTGCGGCAGCTGTATCGCGAGCAGGTGACGACGCTCGCCGACCTCGCGGCGCAGGCCGCCTCGCTGCAGCCGGGCGCGGACGCCGCGATCGCGCAGTGCGGCGGGGCGTGGCCGGTGCCCGACGCGGCCGCCCTCGAGCTCGGCCGGCTCTCGCGTTCCTATTCGCAGCTGTACGAGCGGCTGCTCCGCTTGGAGATCGACCAGGAGCTGACCGAGCGGCGCAATGAGCTGCGCAGCCTGCTCTCCTATCACCTGCACATGCTGCGCGACGCCGGCGACCTGGCCTTTTCCGGGCGGCACGACGAGCGGACGGAACCGTTCCGCAGGGAGCTCGCGGAGGGGCTCGGTTCGTACGCGACGCGGTTGCTGCACCTCGCGGCCGAGCTGCGCACCTGCGCCAGGGCCGCCGAGGATCAGTCGGCTGATTTCACCAGGCCGTCGGGCGGCGTGTTCGAGCTCGATGACGTGTATTTGCACGGTGACGGGCCGCAGGACGAATAGCCGAAGCCGTGCCCTCCGGCTCGCCGCTAGCCGCCGCTAATCGCCGCCGTCCGGCACCGGCATACGCGCCGTGCGCCGCACGTCGAGGCGCCAAACCACCTCCAGCGCCACCGCCGCGCAGCCGGCCACGGCGAGCGCCGTGAGGGTCTGCTGCCAGCCGCCGAAGTGCAGGTCGAAGACGCGCCGACCGGCGGGCAGCAGCGCGACCAGCACGAACCCGCCGGCCATCGCGCCGATCAGCGCCGCCTTCCACCACGCGAACGGCCGCGCCACCAGAGCCAGCACCCAGATGCCCACCGCGAACAAGGTGACCATCGCGCTGGTCTGCTCCACCGCCAGCTGCGCGCCCGGCTCGAGCCGCGCCAGGTAGTAGGAGATGAACGAGGCCGCGCCGGCGATCAATCCGGCCGGGATCGCGAAGCGCAGCACCCTGGCCACGAACCCGGACCTGGCCCGGCTCAGATTGGGCGCGAGGGCGAGGAAGAAGGCCGGCGTCCCGATCGTCAGCGTGCTGATGAGGGTGGTGTGCCGCGGCAGGAACGGGTACGGCAGCCGCGCCACGCCGACCAGCACCACCATCAGGAAGGACTCGAAGGACTTCACCAGGAACAGGTTCGAGACCCGCTCGACGTTGCCGACCACGCGCCGGCCCTCGGCGACCACCGAGGGCAGCGTCGCGAAGCGCTCGTCGAGCAGCACGATCTGCGCCACCGCGCGCGCCGCTCCCGAACCGGAGCCCATGGCGACCCCGATGTCGGCGCTCTTGAGCGCCAGCACGTCGTTGACCCCGTCGCCGGTCATCGCGACCGTGTGGCCGCGGGACTGCAGCGCGGCCACCATCTGCTGCTTCTGCCGCGGGGTGACCCGGCCGAAGACCGAGTTGGCCTCGACCGCCGCGGCCAGCGCTTCCGGATCTTCCGGCAGGTCGCGCGCGTCGACCGGGTGCTCAGCGCCCGGCAGGCCGAGCGAGCCGGCCACCGCGCCGACCGAGACCGCGTTGTCGCCGGAGATGACCTTGAGCGCGACCGACTGGCGGGCGAAGTACTCGAGCGTCGGCGCGGCGTCATCGCGGATCCGCTGTTCCAGGGTGACCAGCGCGACCGGCCTGACCTCGGCGCTGACCAGGTCGGCGGACCCGTCCGCGGGAAGCGGGCCGGTGTATGAGGCGAGCATCAGGACACGCAGTCCGCTCGCGCCGAGCCGTTCGGCCTGCGCGGCGGCCCCGGTGCCACGGCCGAGCACGTCCGGCGCGCCGAAGAGCCACGTGCCGCGACCGTCCGCGAAGGCCACGCCGCTCCACTTGCGGGCCGAGGAGAACGCTGCGACCGTCTGCGGCTGCCATCCGCCTGGATCGGGGCAGGCCTCGATGACCGCGGCCATCGTGGCGTTCGGCCGTTCCTCGGCGGCTCCGAGCGCGCCGAGGACGCGGCGCACATCCGGCTCCTTCTCGCCGGAGTCCAGGACTTTGACCTCAGCGAGCCGCATGCCGCCCTCGGTGAGCGTCCCGGTCTTGTCCAGGCACACCACGTCGACCCGCGCCAGCCCTTCGATCGCGGGCAGTTCCTGCACGAGGCACTGCCGCCGCCCGAGCCGCACGACGCCGACCGCGAACGCGACCGAGGTCAGCAGCACCAGCCCTTCCGGCACCATCGGCACGATCCCGGCGACCGTCCGGCTGATCCCGTCGCGGCTGAACCCTCCGGCCACGCCGGCCTGCACGACCACTTGGAGCGCGGCGGCCGGGATGAGCAGGTAGGTGAGGTAGCGCAGGATCCGGTTGATGCCGTCGCGCAGCTGGGAGCGCACGAGCGTGAACTGCTGCGCCTCGGCCGCCAGCTTCGCCGCGTGCGCGTCCGGTCCGACCCTGGTGGCGAGCATCGTGCCGGAGCCGGCGACGACGAACGAGCCGGAGAGCAGTTGATTGGCACCGTGTAGTTCGTGAGCACCGTGTAGTTCGTCAGCACCGTGTAGTTCGTTTGCCCCGTGCTGGGCGTCGCCGGGTCGCTTGGTTACCGGATCGGCCTCGCCGGTCAGCAGCGACTCGTCGACCTCCAGCGCCTCGGCTTCGAGGACCAGACCGTCTACCGGGATCTTGTCCCCGACGGCGAGCAGCACGAGATCGTCCTGTACCAGCTCCGAGGCGGCCACCTGGACCTCGGCGCCGTCCCTGCGTACGCGCGGCCGGGCCTCGCCGACGATGGCCAGTGAGTCCAGGGTGCGTTTGGCGCGCCACTCCTGCACGATGCCGATCGCCGCGTTGAACACGATCACGAAGCCGAACAGGGCGTCCTGGATCGGCGCGACCACGAGCATGATCGCGAACAATGCGCCGATCAGCCCGTTGAACCAGGTCAGCACGTTCGCGCGCAGGATCGCGGCCGCCGAGCGGCTGGAGCGGACCGGGACCTCGTTCACCCTGCCGTCCGCGACCCGCTCGGCGACCTGCGCCGCGGTCAGGCCGCGGGTGTCGAAGGGCAGCGTCGGGCTCTCTGGAAGCAGCGGCTCGATGGTCATGAGCCGAGCAGCCGGAGCCGGATCGTCACGGTCGCCATATCCAGACCCTAACCGCGGGCCGCGTCGCAGGGCGGGTCGAGTTCAACCCGCGGTGACCGGCGACGCGGCTTATCCCTCATTCGCAGTAGCGATCAGCCCTGCGACCAGAGCTGGTTGCCTCCGCCGTTACAGGTCCACAGGTCGACCGGCGAACCCGAGGCGGTCTTCTGGCCGACGACGTCGAGGCAGAGCCCGGATTCGCGGTTGGTCAACGAG
>NZ_DASRGV010000326.1:0-12389 GCF_035650855.1 Actinocrinis sp.
CGCCGACTGGCTCAACGGCCCGAAACACGGCTGGGGCCAGGAGTTGCCGCAGTACTTCCGGGACGGCATCAGCGTCGCCAACTACGCCGCCTCCGGATCGAGCACGGTGAGCTGGCTGGCCAACCCGGCCCTGTTCGCCACGGTCCAGAAGCTGATCCAGCCTGGCGACGAGGTGCTGATCCAGCTGGCGCACAACGACAAGACGACGACGGAGGCAACGTACCGCGCCAACCTGCAGAAGCTGGTAGCAGGTGTGCGCAGCCACGGCGGCAAGCCGGTGCTGGTGACTCCGCCCGTGCGGCACCTGTTCAATGCGGACGGCACGCTCACCCCCACCGGCCTGATCGTCAACAGTCTCGGAGTCAACCTGCCCGCCGTGATGCGCCAGGTCGCCGCGAGCCAGGGCGTACCGCTGCTCGACTTGACCGCGGACAGCGCGGCGCTGCTGGAAAAGCTCGGCCCGACCGCGTCCTGGCCGATCTATCTCGGCTCGACGGTGAGTCCGACCGACTCCACCCACTTCACGCCGTACGGCGCGACCGTGATGTCCGGCTTGGTGGTCAAGGAACTGACCGCTGCGCATCTGCCGGCCGCCGCTTTCCTGCGCAACTCAGCGAACTAGAACGGCCGCACCAAGCCGCCGTCTCCTTGACCCCCGCCGTGCCCCGTGCGGGGGCGCAGGTCGGCTCGCGCGGTTCATAACCGCCGTTACGCTCAGCGATGTGGGAGAGACAACGGTGGTGATCCTGCTACACGCACCGAGACTCACGCAGCTCAGCACCCTGCGACAGCATTGGAACCCTGCAAGCCGACGAACACGACCTTCTCGCAGGTCACATCTCCTGCTCCCACCAGCCACGCGTGTTGACGTCTGCGGCGTCCGCCAGCGTCTCCAATTCCGCGATTTCCTTGCCGGAGAGCTCGATGCCGCGGGCTCGGATCAACCCATCAATGTAACCGGCCTTCGTGATGCCGATGATCGGGGTGGTTCCCTTGGCGATGGCCCAGGCGGTGGCGACATCGGCTGCGGACGCGCCCCGGTCGTTGCCGATCGTCCCCATCCGGTCCGTCAGGGCCCGCAGTTGGGGCAGGATGCCGTTGTACACGGCTGCCCGGCTGCTGCCCTCCGGCATCGGGTTTGCCGGGCTGTACCTGCCGGTCAGCGCTCCTTGCTCGAGGATCATGTAGGAGAAGAACCGCACGTCGTGCTCGCGGCAGTACTTGAGGATGCCCGCGCGCTCGGATTCGCGGTACAGCAGGCTGTGGTGGTTCTGGACCGCCTCCACGCGGTAGCCGGCCTCGCCGAGGATCCGGTCGGCGAGAGCGATCTGCTCCATGTTGTGGTTCGAGACGCCGATGTGCTTGATCTTGCCGAGTGGTCGGACGTGCCGGTGGACCGACTCGTCGCCGTGCTCAGCGTCCTGGAGCCGAAAGTCGTGCGTGAGCACGAACTGCGTGTCCAGCAGGAGGCGCACCGGCACGAGATAGAGCTCGCGAAGCTGCGGGACCGTCAGGAAGCGCGCCGACAGCGGCACGCACAAGAGCGCATCGGCATTGCCTCCGGCTTGCTGATCAGTCTGACCTGCTTCGGCGGCGCCATCTGGTTCGGGATCCAGGGCCGGTACTGGCCGATGGGAATCCTCGTCGGTCCGGTCCTGCTCGCTCTGACGAAGATCTTCGTGCTCCGCCGAAGCGACGACCAGGACACGGCGGCAGTAGCGGAAACTGTCGGCAGACTGCGGCGAAAAGCGTCCGACGCTGAGGTCGGCACTGAGGCCAGTACGTAAGCACTGCTTCGCCGCCTTCGCGCTGCTGCCACTCGCTCCTCGGCACTGGGCTCAGTGCGCCTGTGGATCGCGGTCGCTCGCAGGACGTAAGAACGCCGCGAGGATGACAAGCGTCTGCGACGCCATGAGCTGACGCAGCAGGAGTGAGATCGGCCGACTCGCGCGTAAACCGCCGTCGCGTCGAACGCGCCCGGCAGATCCTCGCCCCTCTCGTTACGCGCCGCCGCCGGTGCCGATCGCCGTGCCGATGCCGTAGGTGACCGCCATGGCAAGGGCGCCGCCGATCACGTTGCGAGCGATGGCGGGCGCGGGCCGGGCCTTGCCGAGCCGCGCCCCGACGTAGCCGGTGACGATCAGGCAGACCGCGACGACCAGCGCTGTGACGGGGACGCGTACGGCGGTGGGCAGCAGGATGGCGAGCAACGGGAGCAGCGCCCCGGCGGTGAAGGCGAGGAAGCTGGCTGCGGCGGCGTGCCACGGGTTGGTCAGCGTGTCCGGGTCGATCCCGAGTTCTGCTTCGGCGTGCGCGGCGAAGGCGTCGTGGGCGGTGAGTTGCACGGCTACTTCCGCGGCCAGGTCGTGGCTCAGGCCTTTGGTTTGGTAGAGCGCGGTGAGTTCGGCGAGCTCCGCTTCCGGGCTTTCGGCCAGTTCGCGGCGTTCCAGGTGTAGCAGGGCCAGTTCGCTGTCGCGTTGGCTGCTGACCGAGACGTACTCGCCGGCGGCCATGGCCAGGGCCCCGGCGAACAGGCCGGCGACGCCGACGGTGAGGATCGTGGTGCGTGAGGTGGTGGCTCCGGCGATGCCGACGGCCAGGCCGGCGAGGGAGACCACTCCGTCGTTGGCGCCGAGGACGGCGGCGCGCAGCCAGTTCAGGCGCACGGCCATGCCGGTGTTGTGTGCCTCGTCGTGGCTGGGCACGCTGCGTGTCGGCGGGTTCATAGCACCAACGTAGATCGCATCTGGTCCGCTCGCATGGGGCGAACGGCCCGACGTCAGGTACTGGAGAGCGCCGCGCTATCCCATGCGCCGGGGCTGGCGAGGACGACAGCGCGGCGGGGGGCAGCCCGACCGACTGGCCTTAACGTGTCGTCGTAGCGTCGGCGGCGCGTGGACACGGCCCGTAGCAGTCTGACAATGACGGCTACCGTGAGTACATCGCAGACGGCGATTACTACGCCGAGCAGCGAATGATGAGGTACGGGCCGCAGTCTCCATCCGCCGGCGGCCAGGATGAGGCCCTGCGGAAAGCGCCTGGTCCCGGGCGTGTTGCGCGGCCGGGCGCCACGCTCGTCACTGCCGGAAGCGCGTCGCCGGGGCTGAGGGTGCATGCGGATCACGCTGCGGTCACGGGTATCTGCGCGTTAGTGGCGCAATTCCCCATCGTCGGGGCCAAAGGTCACCATCCGGCAAGGCGGGATCATCCGGGGCCGTTCGCGCAGCACTCTCAGGGCGATCGGCCCCTTTGCCGCGAGAGGCCTGGCAGGTACGGATGGAGGTAGCGGATTACTGGACCTGGCGTGCTGTCGGACGGACGGGAGGTGCCACGGTGGCGTGGTTCCTGGTCGTGATCGCGGGGTTCTTCGAGACTGCGTTCGCGATCTTGCTCAAGCAGAGCGAGACGTTCACCAAGCTGTGGCCCACGGTCGGTTTCGCGGCGTGTGCGCTTGTCAGTTTCGGGCTACTGACCTGGGCGTTGCGTGGGCTGGAGATCGGGCCGGCGTACGCGGTGTGGACCGGGTTGGGGACCGCGGGGACGGCCGTCGTGGGCATGATCATGCTGGATGAGACCGTATCAGTGCTCAAGCTGGTGTCCATCAGCCTGGTGTTGTGCGGGATTGTCGGGCTGAACCTCTCCGGCGTCACCCCGTGATGCACGTGACAGTCGCGCAGCGCCTACGCCGACGTGAGGTGCCGCTCTGATGCTGGTCGTTCTCGCGGCGGCACTGGTCCTCGCCGCGGCGGTGGGTGCGACCGGCGCGGTACTCGCTGCGCAGTGGTTGACCGTGCGCCGCGCCACGATCGTGGTGAACGTTCGTCGTGCGGCTTATCGGGTCGTTACTCCGAGACTTCCACGTCGTGTGCGGCGGTTCGCCGATCTGGTAGGCGAGCGTGTGCGCCCCGGTGGCGTGTTCGGGCTACGGCTTGCCGCCGGGCTGTTCGCAGTGACGGCGCTTAGTGTTCTGTTCGGCGCGCTCATGGAGGACGTGGCGGCAGGCGAAGGTATCGCAATGATCGATCATCCGGTCGCCCGGTTCGTTGCTGCGCACCGCTCCTCGGGTCTCACGACGGTTATGAAGGCAATCAGCTTCTTCGGCAGCCCGATCGGCGTCGCAGTGTTCGCGCTGATCTGCGCCTGCGTCGTATCAGCGGTGCGCCGGACCTGGTCGCCGGTCCTGCTGGTCGCGTCCGGCACCGGCGGAATCGCCGTGATCGACACTGCGCTCAAAGCCCTGGTAGGCCGCTCCCGGCCGCCGATGGCGGATGCGGTGGACGCCGCCGCGGGCTGGGCCTTCCCGTCCGGCCACGCCGCGAGTGCGACCGCAACTCTGGCTCTGCTCGCGTACCTCGTGACGCGTACCGTCCAGCGGACCGCGACGAACGCTGCATCGTGGGCTGCCGCTGCGTCGGGTGCGGTGCTCGTAAGTATATCAAGGGTTTACTTAGGCGTGCACTGGCTCAGCGATGTACTCGGCGGCATGCTCGTCGGTGCGTTGTGGGCCGCCGTCGTGGTGACCACGTGGAGCGTCTACCGCGGCAGCGCAGGGCAACACGGGATAAGGCGAACACGGGCGGCGCGCGTGCCGCAAGCTCAGTGAGGCTGTAGCGGCAACGGGTGTGGCACGTGCGCCGCGAATGCGGTCACATCGTCAGTGGCGAACGGGCGACTGCTCGATCACCTCGTGCGTGTCCGGGCCGAGTTCGGCGCCGGGAGATGGAGTGGTGGTGAACGAGTGGCGCACGGTGGAGAGCACCCAAAGCGCCATTGTTGCGCCGAACAGGGTCGCGAGGGCGCCGCCGCTGGCTGCGATGAGCGTGACGAGACCGGTGGTCAGCGCGGTGAGGTCGAGCTGCGCTGCGAGCGAGGCGTAAAACTCGGACCGGGGCGTGTGAGCACCCTGGAAGAGTTCGTTGGCCGAGCCGAGAGCGCAACCTCCGACCGTCCCGAGGACCAGGATCGCCGGCACATTGACCGTGTACTGGCCCTGATAGTTGAACAGGGCGAGCGGCAGGACCTGCAGATCATTACTCTGCGTCAGGATCAGCGGGAACAGGAAGCCGTTCCAGACCTGCAGCGAATCGTAAACGGCGACGGTCACCAGGGCGGGCCGGATCAGCGGGATCGCGAGGCTCCACAGCATCCGCCAGTCGCCGGCCCCGTCCACGCGCATCGCCTGGAAGAGTTCGTCGGGGACGTCGCGCAGGAAATTCACCAGGATGATCACGGTGACCGGGATCGCGAACGCGGCCGACGGCAGGATCAGCGCGAGCAGCGTGTCGTACAGGTGAAGCCGCGTGATGACGTAGTAGATCGGGATGATCGTGGCCTGCAACGGAATGGCGAGGCCGAGGAGGAACAGGGCGAACGCGGAACGCGGCAGGCGCCTGCCGCCGCCGCGGGCGATTCCGTAGCCGGCCATCGCGGTGACGACCAGGATGATGGCGACCGTGGCGACGGTGACGATCACGCTGTTGCGCAGATACGTGCCGAAGGAGTTGGCCAGCGCCAGGCGGTAGTTGGCCACCGTCGGCGCGTGCGGCGGGGTGAGCGGGCCGGAGGCGAAGAACCCTGATTGCGAGCGCAGGCTCGTGATGAACACCCGGTACAGCGGTATCGCGACCACCGCCAGCCAGGCCAGCCCGCCGAGCGCGGCCAGCGGATTGCTGCGGCGCCAGCGGGACGCCGATCGCCGCCATCCGTGCTGAGCGGGAGTGGTGTCACGGGCCGCAGATCCGCGTGCGGCCTGCCGCGCCGCTCGTTGTGTGTGCACACTCATCAGGCACCCTCCGTCTGGCTGTTCATTCGGCTGAAGCCGGAGAGCCGCACGAGGCCGAGCGAGAGCGCCAGGCCCGCGGGGACCAGCAGCACGGCGACGGCGCTGGCCGCGCCGAAGTCGTGGCTCTGGAAGCCGGTGATGTACATGTCGAGCGGCAGCAGGCGGGTCGCGTAGCCGGGGCCGTCGCCGGTGAGGATGAATACGACGTCGAAGTAAGTCAGCGATCCGACCAGCATCAGCGTCGAGGAGGTGACGATCGTGTAGCGCAGCCGCGGCAGCGTGATGTGCCAGAACTCTGGATCCGCCCGGCGCCGTCCACGGTGGCGGCCTCGTAAAGCGAGCGCGGGATCTGCCGTACTCCGGCTTGGTAGAGCGGGGTGTGGAACGGCACGAACTGCCACGCGATGACGAACACGACCGTGGCGAGCACCAGGTGCTGGTCGCCGAGCCAGTCCCGGTTCAGCCAGGACAGCGGCGCGGAGTGGAAGGACTGCGCCGCGCCGAAATTCGGGTCGAGCAGGTTGCGGAACGCGAGGGCGACGGCGGCTGAGGAGAGCAGCAGCGGAATGAAGTAGAACACTGCCAGGACCGCGCGGTACCGCTGCGAGCCGGCCAGGAACACGCCGAGCAGCAGGCTGATCGGCGTCTGTACGACCCAGCTGATCACCATCACCTGCAGGGTGGGCCAGATCGAGTGGCGGGTGATCGCACTGGTGAACAGGTGCGTCCAGTTGCCGGCCCCCGCCCAGCCCGGGCTGGAGAGGCCGTCCCAGCGGGTGAAGCTGAGCAGGACTACGATCGCCATCGGCAGAAGTGCGAACAACGCGACCATGACCAGCGCCGGCAGCACCATCAGGCTGCTGGGTGCCGGGCGCAGACGGGAACCCGGCGCTCGGTGCGCCGCGGGAGCTCGATCCGTATCCGCCGCTCTCCGGGTTCTACGTGCCGGTCATGCCGATCGTCATCGTGTGCGTGCCCTGGCGAACTCAGGCCGAATGCTTTTTCTGGATCTCGCGGACCACCTCGAGGGCGTCGTTGACATGCCGGTCGATGGCGGTCATCGAGTTGAACACGTGCCGCACTGTGCCTTCGCGGTCGATGACGTAGGTGACGCGCCCGGGAAGCAGCCCGAGCGTCGTAGGAACTCCGTACTCCTTGCGGACCTTGCCCTTTTCGTCGCTGAGCAGGGTGAAGGGAAGTGCGTGCCGGCCGGCGAACGCAGCGTGTCTGCCCACGGAGTCGGAGCTGACTCCGATGACCTCGGCTCCGGCCTCAGCGAATACTTCGTGGCTGTCCCGGAAGGCGCACGCCTCGGCGGTGCAGCCGCGAGTGTCGTCCCTGGGGTAGAAGTACAGCACTATCGCCCGCTGGCCAAGCCGATCGTAGAGCCGTACCTGATCGCCTGACTGCGAGGTCAGGGTGAAGTCTGGTGCCTTTTCGCCGACCTGGATGCTTCGCGCCACGGTAGAGATCCTCCGATTCGAATACTCGACCGTCGCAGCGTACCGCTAAGTTGAGGTTTCATCTCCACTTGCGCGGTGTGTCTCGCGCCTCTCCCGCGTGGGCCTGCCCTGGCAGGGACCCGGCAACCGAGGTAGTGGCGGACGCGTCATCGTCAGAGCGTTAGGTTGCAGGGCTCTTATGGCTCAACGCGGGTGGTGTGGCGCGAAGGAGATCGATCGATGCAGCTCCGTGCGCGCGTGCGTCGGCGGCGCATCGTGATCGCGGTGAGCCTCGTCTTCGGAACAGCGGTGCTCGCGGTGGTGGGCTGGTTACTGTACTACCGCTCGACATATGGGACCTTCGCGTGGTGGCAGATCCCGCCGCGCATCGAATACTGCGGACGCGAATACGATCGCGGTACGACCGTCGCAGCGCTCCCGGGGCAGGACACCGTGCTCGTCCAGGTGATGACCGTCGAGCCTGCCGGCCGCGCGGTGTACACGCTGCGATCTGTGACCGGTACCGTGGCGCCGGTCGCAAACCCACCCTGCGCCATGGGTCTGATCGTCAAGCAAAGCGACAAGTACGTACAGTACGGGCTTTCCGGCGGCCCGTGATGCAGAGGGTGCGCAGAACGCTGATGTGTGGCGTCGTGAGCCGTATCCATGCAGCGACCCGCGCACGTCGGCCGCTGAGCGCGTGACGCCACTACGGCACGTCCCATACGAACCGGTGGGTGTGGATGCCGAAGTAGGTGAAGGTCTCGACGCGGGTTACTCCGGGGATGGGCTTGATGCGGTCATTGACGACAGCTAGGAGTTCGGCGGGGGTGTGGCAGACGACCTCTACGAAGAGGTCGAAGGCGCCGGCGGTGAGAACCAAATAGATCACCCCTTCGCAGGCGGCGATGGCGTCGGCGGTGGCGCGGATATCGCCGTCGGCGTTGATGCCGAGCATGGCCATCGTGGGGAGGCCTAGCGCGATGGGGTCGGTGACGCCGACTACGCGGACTACGCCGGTGTCGATGAGGCGCTGGACGCGGGCGCGGGCGGCGGGGGCGGAGAGGCCGACGGTCGGGCCTAAGTCCGCGTAGGACACGCGGCCGTCGTGTTGCAGCGCCCGCAGGATCTGCTTGTCGGTCTCGTCCAGGCGCGGGATGGTCATGGCGCCGAGGGTACCGGGCCGCTGGTGACGAGATCGGCGACGGCCTCGGCAAACAGGCGGGTGTGCAGATCGACGTCCTCTCGGGTGGTGGCGGGGGACATGAGTGCCATGTTGTGGAACGGGGTCATCAGGATGCCGCGGTTCGCGAGGTAGGTGTGCAGGTAGTCGTCGAGTTCCTGGTCGTGCACCGCCGCGGCCTCGGTGCCGGTGCGCGGGGCGGGGTCGGCGAAGCGGTATTCGACGCGGGCGCCGAGGCGGGTGACGGACCAGGGCAGCCGGTGCCTGGCGATGACCTCGGCGACGCCCGTCTCGAAGCGTTCGGCGAGCGCGTGCATGTGGTCGAACGCCCGGTCGGTGAGGACCTCGCCGAGGGTGGCGCAGACTGCTGCGATGGACAGCGCGTTGCCGGCGAGGGTTCCGCCGACGCCACCCATGTCGACGAGGTCGAGGTCCTCGCGGTTGAGCAGGCGGTCGGCGAGTTCGACTGACAGACCGTAGGCACCTGCGGGGATGCCGCCACCGATGGCCTTGCCGATCGTGATCATGTCGGGATCGAGGTTCCAGGCGCGGGTGGCGCCGCCGGGGCCCGCGCAGAAGGTGTGCGTCTCGTCGAGGATGAACAGGGCGCCGAACCTCCTGGTCAGCTCCCTGACGCCGTCGAGATAGCCGGGCTCGGGCAGCACGATTCCGATGTTGGTGAGCGCGGGCTCCATCAGAACGGCGGCTACGTCGCCGTGGGCGAGTTCGCGTTCGAGGCCGTCGAGGTCGTTGAACTCGGCGACACGGCTGGTCTCGGTGACCGGGACCGGCGCGCCGACGTTACCGGGGCGCGGCGCGCCCTCGCCGTCGGGCGAGGTGACGATCAGCGACTCGTCGACGGAGCCGTGGTAGCAGTAGCTGTTGAAAAGGATCTTCTGGCGGCCGGTGACGGCGCGGGCCAGCCGGATGGCCCAGCGGTTGGCGTCGGTGGCGGTCAGCGAGAAGGACCAGCGGGGCAGTCCGAAGCGGCTCGCGAGGTGCGCGCCCGCGACGTCGGCCTGTTCGGTCGGCAGCATCACCGCGAGGCCGCCGAGGTCCTCGACCCGGCGGCGTACTGCCTCGACGACGGGCGAGGGGCTGTGACCGGCCATCGAACCGGTGTCGCCGAGGGAGAAGTCCACGTATTCGTGGCCGTCGATGTCGGTCACGTGCGCGCCGCGCGCGGTGTCGAGGTAGATCGGGAAGTGCGCGGAGGTCTTGTTCATCCACGTCATCGGCACCCGGCCGAACAGCGAGTCGGCGTGCGCGTACGCCCCGGCGGAGCCGGGGTTTCGGCTGAGGAAGAGCGCCTGCTCGCGTTCCAGCAGCGTGCGAAGCCGGGCGCGCTGCACGCCGCTGCGGCCGGGAACAACGGATGTGAACATGCGGGGGGGTACCTCCTCGAAGCCTGATGCGAGGAGGCTACCAATGAATCGAAAGCAGAACAATGGATTGGCGAACGATTCTTTTGCCAAGCGAGGGTCATCCGCGGTGCGGGCTCACGAACGGCTCCTGGGGCGCGCTCCGGGCCGCAGCCGCGCTCAGTGGTGGCCCGCCCACGCGCCGATCTCTGACCGGTGCGTGGGCGGGCCACTGCCCTGATGTCGCACGCGTCTGCCCGTATGCGCCAACACAGAATCCGGGAATCCTCGCGGGCCGGGGCAACCTTTCGGCCGCCGGGCCGGACTACTCGGTGTGATCCGGCCAGTAGTCCGGTCAGATGCGACGGCTGAAAGTGAGCGCCCACATGTCCCTTGACCGTCCACGCCCCCGGTGGCGTTCCGCGTTGGCGGGTCGGCCGACCGGCGGCCACGCCCGCGGTAGTCGCCGGTCGCCCGGCTCAGCCGCCACGCAGAGCGCAGACGTGACCACGCGCGGCCGCCGGTTGTTTGCGCGCCGCGGCGTCTGGGTCGTCATCGCGCTGGCCGTCGTGGCCGCCGGTTCGCTGAGCGTCGTCAACCGGGCCTCGGCGCAACCTGTGGATGTGAAGGCGTGGTATGTGCTAGTCAACCGCGGCAGCGGCAAGGCGCTGGACGACGGCGCCTTCGCCACGGACAACGGTGCCGGGGTCGTGCAGTGGACCCGTACCGGCTTGGCCAACCAGCAGTGGCGGTTCATCGACGCGGGCGGCGGCTACTACCGGCTGCAGAACCGCAACTCCGGCAAGATCCTGGACGACTACGGCTGGTCGAAGAGCGCCGGTTCCGCGATCGTGCAGTGGAGTGACCTGAACGGCGCCAACCAGCAGTTCCGGCTGGCGCAGTCGCCGGACGGCTACGTGCGCCTGATCAACCGCTTCAGCAACATGGCCGTCGAGATCCACAACGCCTCCAACGCGGACGGTGGCGAGGTCGTGCAGTACTACGACTGGAGCGGCGCCAATCAGCAATGGCAACTGGTGCCGGTCGGCGGTGGCAGCACAGCCGGCGCGCCGGCAGGCGGTGGCAGCGGTGCCGGCGCGCCAACCGCGACGACCGGCGGCGTTCGCCCAACGCAGACTCCAAGCAGCCCGCGCGCCTCATCGTCGTCGGCTCCCGCGACCAGCGGCGGTTCCGGGATCAGTTTCATGGGCAGCAAGACGATTCTCATCGGCGGTTCGATGACCGACGCCTCGGCGAGCGCCGCGCCGTTCGACGCGCGATACGCCTACGTGCACAGCCAGCCCGCACCTTCGTCGGCCTACTACTCCGCGTCGCTGTGCGATTCCGCGTGGACGGGCTGGTGGGGCTGCTGGGACGGCAACACCACGCCGCCCGGCGCCTACGTGACGTACACGGACAGCCACGTGGCCCAGGCGACCTACCACGGCAGCGCGCGCCCGCAGAAGATGCTCTGGACCTGGTACTCGCTGCGCGACCTCGGCGACGCGGCCGGCGAGGGCGACGGTCCGGGCGAGGTCAAGGCCATCAACCGGGTGGACCTGCTCACCCGCTACCTGAACGACTACCGCTTCTTCCTGCAGAAGATCGGCAATTCGCAGGAGATGATCGACCTGGAGCCCGACTTCTGGGGCTACGTCCGCTCGCTCGGCAATGTGCACCAGGTGCCCGCGCAGGTCCGGGCCGCCGATCCGACCGACTGCGGATCTCAGGAGGACAGCGCCGCCGGCTTGGCGGGCTGCCTGATCTCGATGGGGCACAAATACGCGCCGGGCACCGCCGTCGGGCTGCACCTCTCCTGCTTCGACTGGCAGAACAACACGCCGAAGTGCGTCAGCGACTACGCCGATCTCGGCGCGAAGAACGCCGACTTCCTGGTCACCGACGTCTCGGACCGCGACGCGGGCTGGTACGCGCAGCCGGCCCACGGCGGCAGCAACCACTTCTGGAACGACCAGCAGGCCGCGGCCGCGCTCGCGTTCTACAAGACGATGGCCGAGTCCGTGGGCAAGCCGATCGTCCTGTGGCAGATCCCGGTGGGCAACATGGCGCAGAACAACACGCTCAACCATTACCAGGACGACAAGGTCGACTATTTGTTCTCGCACCTAGACCAGGTCGCGAACGCGCACGTCGCCGGCCTGTTCTTCGGCCCGGGCCAACAGGAACAGACGACGGTCGAGACCGACGGCGGAAACCTGATCAGCAAGACGATCGCCTACCACAACTCCGGCGGCGTAGCGCTCAGGTAGCGGCCGCCGCGTCTGAGGACAAGTTCTGCTGCGGCAACCTTTTGCGCCCTTCGGGGCCACTGAGGGGTGCGCGTTCCCGCGCGTCTTTGGTCTTGCCAAACCGGCCGATGGAGGTCACATGGATTCGAGCGCTGCACCCATCAGAACGCGAAGAAGACGAATACGTGTCGTGTACGCGGTTGGGACCGCAGCAGCGGTTGCCGCGGCGGCCGGAGCGATGGCGCTCGCAGGTCAAGCTTCGGCGGCGGCGACGTTGCGGGCGGCGGCCGAGGCGCAGGGCCGGTACTTCGGCACCGAGCTGACCGGCAGCATGCCCTCCAACCAGACCATCGCCTCGATCGCCGGCACCCA
>NZ_DASRGV010000327.1:0-4780 GCF_035650855.1 Actinocrinis sp.
GCACACGCATCTGTCACGGCTGGGGCGCACCTCGCCCGAGTGGTCGTTCCCCAACGGCGCCCCGGTCGCGCAAATCGCGGAGCACCTCACCCAGATCGCCGTGTTCCGGCTGGAGCCGGCCGCCGCCTGACCGAAGCTTCCGGGCCCGCCTTCTGTCAGCGCCGCGCTTTAGGATGCCGCTCATGGTAGATCGTCCACTGACACTGATGGCGGTGCACGCCCACCCCGACGACGAGGCCACCGGCACCGGCGGCGTGCTGGCCCGCTACGCCGCCCAGGGCGTCCGCACGGTGCTGGTCACGTGCACGGACGGCGGCTGCGGCGACGGGCCCGGCGGGGTGAAGCCCGGCGAACCCGGGCACGATGCGGCGGCGGTCGCGGCGCTGCGGCGCACCGAGCTCGAGGCCAGCTGCCGGGCGCTGAAGGTCAGCGATCTCGAGCTGCTCGGGTACGCCGACTCGGGCATGATGGGCTGGCCGCAGAACACCGCCCCCGGCTCGTTCTGGACCACTCCGGTGGCCGAGGCGGCCGACCGGCTGGCCGACCTGATGCGCTACTACCAGCCCGACGTCGTGGTGACGTACGACGAGAACGGCTTCTACGGCCACCCCGACCACATCCAGGCACACCGGATCACGATGGCGGCGGTCGAGCAGACCGGGATCCCGGCGAAGGTGTACTGGACCACCATTCCGCACTCCGCGATGGCCGAGTTCGGCCGCGTCATGGCCGAGCTCGGCATGGAGCTGCCGGAGCAGGACCCCGCGGAGCAGGACGCGATGCCGTTCGGCCTGCCCGACGACGCGATCACCACCTGGGTCGACGTCGCCGAGTTCGGCGAGCGCAAGTACGAGGCGCTCGCCGCGCACGCGAGCCAGAGCGAGAACATCTTCTTCCTGGGCCTCGGCGTGGAGCGGTTCACGCAGCTGATGGGCGTCGAGACCTTCCTGCGCGTTCAGGACTCCAGCGGCGCCGCACTCCCGGAGAACGACCTGTTCGCCGGCCTGACGGGCGGCGAACAGTGAGGATCCTCTTCGCCGGGCCGTAACGCTCCGGCAGGTCGCGCCACGGCGCGCCGGTGCGCAGCTTCCCCAAGGTCCCGTTGACCACCTTGCGGATAGTGCCGGTCATTTTTCCGGTCAGATTGCATGGTCCCGGGTCGGTTGAGGGCGGACGCTGACGGCCATCGAGGCTCACCGGAGATGTCGTGGAAGGAAGGAGAGGCGTATGAGGCTACGCAGAATCGGCGTGGTTGCGTTGAGCGCCGTGATGCTCGCCGCCGCGAGCATCGGCATGACCGCCGGACCGGCGTCAGCGAGCACCTACATCAATTTATGCGTCTTCGTCAGTTCGAGTTCCAGCGCGCAAGTCTGCGGCTTCACCACCGCGGAAGGCGCCCCGCTCACCATGGCCTACGAGGAGGCGTCCACGTTCGACGCCACGGCCAACCTCGGCAGCGACTACGGGTTGCTGGACGACAACAACAAGTGCCTGCAGGGGTTCGCCAACCGCCCGTACAACGGCGGCTGGACGGTCGCCCTGGAACCCTGCCAGAACCTGTCCGGCCAGCGGTGGAAAGCGGTGCCCGGTCCCGTGGTAGGGACGCAGTGGGTGCAAGGCGGCCTGTTCAGCTACTACTGGGTCAACGAGTACAACCCGGCTTATTGCCTGGCTTGGGACAAGACCGCGGGCACGTTGTTCGCGAACACGTGCCGGAATGCCTGGTATCAGCAGTTCACCATCACCATCATCTGACCGCGCGCCGGCCTATCTTCGGCAGGCCACAGTGCAGCACAGCCAAGCCCCGACACCGGCCCCGGCACCGCACAGGTGCCGGGGCTGCCTCGTTCGCGGGCGCCTAGTCGTAGAAGCCGGCGCCGGTCCCCTCGTCACTCCGCCCCGCTCCAGGGGCCGACTCGCGTGGGGGCCTTGCCGTCGAAGGCCGCTTCGATGGTGACGGCCTCCAGTTCGCGGGCGCAGGCCTCGATGTCGCGCGGGGCGAGGGCGAGGGTGTCGGCCCAGATGGCGAAGTAGACGGCCGGTTGCTGCTGCTCCTCGGGGATGAGCCGGCCGGGGACGTTGGCGTCGGGGGCGGAGTCGACCTGGAGGAAGAAGGCGCCGTCGAAGATCGGCTGCTTGCGGTCCCAGCGCAGCCTGGTGCGGGGGAGCGCGGCGCGCAGTTCGTCCTCGGTCGGCGGGGGCTCGTCGGGCGCGGGGACGCGGCGGTCGTTGACGAAGCAGGAGAGGTCGAGTTCTTCGCCGCGTCGTCGGCTTATCTCGTCCAGCAGGCTTTGGTGGGCGCCGGGTTCGTAGTAGCCGTGCATGTATGCGCCGGCTGCGGCCTTCCATGCGCGGGCGACTACGTCGTCGAACACGCAGTCCGCGACGTCGATCACGCAGATGCCGGTCTGTGACAGCTGGGTGACCGCGTCGGCGAAGCCGGGCCGGAAGCGGTTGCTCACCACCACCTGCGCGAGGCTGGGGGTGCGGCGGGTGACCCGGGCCAGGGCGACCGCGTAGGCGGCGAGCAGCACGTGCGAGTTGTGCGCTCCGGTGCGGGCGCTGATGGAGCGCATGGCCAGGTGCATGGCCGGGGAGTAGCAGAAGAGCTCCCAGAAGCGGGGCTCGCGCGGATCCGCGGACGCGGCGAAGCGCCGCGCAGGCACGGTGGCCAGCTGGCTCTCCCAGTAACGCAGGGCTTTGTCACTCTGGCGGCGCCCAGCCGGCCCGGCCTGCGCCCGGGCGATCTGCAACGGCTGCATCCCGCTGACCGGCGCGGTGGGCCGATTGCTCTGCGGATCGCGATGGGCCAGGTCGCGGGCGATCGCGTCGATGCCGAGGCCGTCCACGGCGACGTGGCTGTACTGCACGACGAGGTGGGTCAGCGTCCCGCCCTTGCGCACCACGCCCATCCGCACCGGCCATTCGCGGGCCTGGTCGAAGGCCGTGGTCTCGTAGCGGGAACGCAGCTCCTCGGCGGCGTCGGCCGGGTCGTCGCCCTCATCGACGTCGACGACGTGCAGCACGGTTTCGCCGGACTCGCTGACTGTCTGGCGCGGCGGGACGCCGGACGCGCGGTCCGCGTCGACCTGAAGCCTGGTGCGCAGCGCCTGATGTCGGCTGACCGCGAATTGCAGGACTCCGGCGATCTCCCCGACCGGCGTGCCTTCCGGCAGCGGCATGACCCCGCCGATGTTCATGGTGCGGCCGGTGCGCTGGATGGTGTTCCAGATCCCGCGCTGGCCCCAGGTCAGTTCGCCGCTTCCGGAGCCCTCGCCGTGGAACGGGACTCGAATCTCCGCCACCGTGCTGGCCAACTCGTCCTCTCCCCTCGGGATCGGCAGCCGTCGGACCGCCGCCCGCCGTGAGGCCACGTTATGGGGCGCAGACGGTGCGTCAACCGCGGTGCGGGATCGGGGCGGCGGCCGGAGCGGGGGGAGCCGCTTGGCCAGTGGTCGCACCGGTGGCGCGGCGGGGGTCGCCATGCAAGTCGCGAAAGCGCCCGGCAGCGGGTGCCGATGAGGCCTACAAGTAACTTTCGCATCCGCGCAACGCGGTGGCGTGGGCCTTCTCAGCCACGACAGGGGTCCGTTGACTTCGGCCACACTGCCTCGCTAGCCTCCATCGAAACTATCCGGCATTCCCTGCGGAGAGTTTCTCCACCGCCGAATGGTTTATCGAAGTGCCCGGGTAAGCGCTCAGGACTGAGCGCACTGAGACGTGGTACCCCGGCCGCCTCCGCCGCCGGGGTACCACTCGTCTTCCTTCAGTTCAGCACATTGCCAATGGCGCCTAGTTGTTCGAGCACACCGTGCCGTTGATATAGAAGGCCACCGGCGCCGGGTTCTGGCCCGTATCGGTGCCGTTGAAGCCGAGGCTGACGGTACCGCCGTTGGCCGCGATGGCGCCGTTCCAGTTCGCGCTGGCGACCGTGACCGTCGAGCCGGACTGCGTCCAGGTGCCGTTCCAACCCGACTGCACGCCCTGGCCCGCGGCCGGCCAGGCGAAGGTGAGGGTCCAGCCGTTGATCGCGGTCGCGGCCTTGTCGGTCAGCGTGATGGAGCCGCCGAAGCCGCCGGGCCAGCTGTTGCTGACCGCGTAATGCACCGCGCACGAGGCGTTGGCCGGTGGCGGAACGGCGAACGTGACCGGCGACGAGGGCAGAGACGCGTTGCCGTGGTTGTCCACGGCGACCACGTCATAGCCATAGCTCGCACCTATGGTCAGGCCACTGAGATTGAGGGTCGTCGTGGCCTGAGTGGCGACCAGGGTACTGACACCTCCGCTACCCAGCTGGTAGACCTGGTAGTTCGCAACCGGATACGTGCCCGGTGTCGAGGCGCTCCACGTGAGCGTCGCGGTGCCCGAGGTGCTGCTCGACGTGCTTGAGCTCAGGTTCGAGACCACCGGCTGGCCCGGCGTACCCGGCGCTGCCGCGACGCTTCCGCCGCTGCCCGGAACCTGCACGACCGTGAGCGTGTACGGCGCGACGGTGACCGAAGAAGCAGAGCTCTGCGTCGTGCTGGTGATCGAGTTGGCGTTGTTGGCGAGCGAGTACACGGTCGCACCGCCGGAGGGCGTGAAGCCGTTAAGCGCGAGGTTCGCCGTGTACGGGTTCGTCGGATCCTCGTTGTCGATCAGGACCGTGAGGCTGCCGTTGGCCCTGCGCACGGCGTGCACGCGCACGAGCGCGTTGCCGGAGGTGGAGCTGACCATCTGGTCGCCGGGCGCGGCGAGCTTGGTGAGCATCTGCACGCCGTAATAGGAGGCGAACGGGGTG
>NZ_DASRGV010000328.1:0-13068 GCF_035650855.1 Actinocrinis sp.
CACCAACGACATGCAGGCCATCTGGCCGCGGTGGCTGGGTGCAGAGCACAGGTGCTTGACCGGCACCTGGTGCGGAGCGGGGGTGGCGGTTGCGGTCTGCACGGCGACGCCGGACAGCGCGGCGGCCGCGAGGGTCGCGGACAGCGCGGTCAGCGTCCGGATTTTCCGGCGCCGCGCGCGTTCGCTGGTGATTCTCACAATGCTCCTCGGTGGGTATGAGGAAGGCTGCGGACATGACAGATCAGCCCGCGACCGCACGGACAGCGGCTGCGAGCAGTCGATCGCGGCGTGGGTAATCGAAACGCGATGTGTGGGTATTGACGTTCGACTGCGGCTACGGGCCGAGCTGGGGAAATCCGTCAGGACTCCGATGTCTCCGGCGGATCGCCGTCGAACTTACTGAAGAAAGCCTGAACGGAACAAGGATCTGCATGGTCAAGACTTCGCCATGGCGACGCCTGAGTGTACGGGTGGAAACAGGGGCTAAGCTCCGATGACGTGGCCCGCCCTCCCGCCCCCGTTCCGCTTCGCTCCACGGACTGTCGGCGCTGCCGCACACGCGCTCCGCGCTTACCGCTGCGCTATCAGGGCTCCGCTTCGCTCCGCGGAAACGCCTGCGGCTGGCTTGTACCGCCTACGGCTACCCGCCCTCCCACCCCAAACGCTCCGCACCCTCGCTGACGCTCGGCCGCTCCGCTATCTGCTGGCGCCGCTCACGTTCGGCTCGGAAGGCGAGATTCCTCGTGCGAGCAGCCAGCACTAGGCCGTTTCTCTCGGATCAGCGGGCAGGCCGCCGCGTGGTGCTCCGTCTCCGCTCGACGGTCGGAACCACGCGCCGAGCACGTCGCCGACGAACCCCGTCGATCAGTCAAGGCCTTCGATGATGCGGAAGTCACGCTCGACGCCATCGGAGAGGGCGGCCAGCGCCTCCTGGTAGGCCTCACTCTCGTGCGCCGCGACGGCCTGTTCAAAACTGTCGAACTCGATCAGAATGGTGCGCCCTGCGATGCCGGCGTCGTGGGCGACGACCCGGGCGCCACGCGAGAGGACCCGCCCGCCCCCGGCTCGGACGGCCGGAGCGGCCAGCTTGTCGTAGGCAGCCAGCTTCTCAGGGTCTGAAATGGTGCGGTAGGCACTGACCCAGTAGCCCTTGGCCACGGAACCCCCAATGTTCGGAAGAGCACATCCGACCTCGAATTCACACTACAGATCGATCGTACCCAACAACGAACAACCGGGGTGGCGCAACTGCCGGCTACCTCCGCGTCAATCCGGCAGTGCGTTCGTAGATGGTCCCGCCAGGCACGTACCAGCCTGCCTTCTTGCGTACTGCCGGGCTTGGGTCGTCGGCTCGGGACGCTTGCAGAGCGGCGAGCGCGCGCGGCTCGGTGTGGGCGAACTTGCCGACGAGTTCGGCGGCCATCGCCCGCGCCCTGGGGTCGGGATCTGTGCGCAGATGCGCCAGCGCCGGCTCAAGGACTCGCTCGGCACCGGGGGCGCAAACGTCGTTCTTGCAGCGGTCGCAGGCAAGGGCGTGGAACGCGGCGATGCGTACCTTGACGTCGGGGTCGTCGGCCATCGCGATCAGCTCGCCCATGGACTCGGTGTCGACCAGGTGATCGAGCAGGCGGCAGCAGCCTTCGCGTACAGCGGGCGTCTCATGCCGGAGTCCGGCGCGGATGGCGCCCAACGCGTCGTTCCCTCGTTGCAGCAGCTCGCGGTAGGCCGCTGCGGTGCGTTGCGGGTCACCCAGGCACGACACCAGCGTGTCGTTGTCTGTCCTGGAAAAGCCAAGCATGCTCGTTAGTGTTCGCTTGTCGGGCGAGGACGGGCAACGGATTTTCGCCGGTTTGGCGCGGAGATCGGACGTTATCGGGTTGCTTCGGTTGCGTCAGCGCGGCAGGGTCTGCTTCATGCTCGAACTGCGCACCTTGAAATCAGACGACTGGCCAATCTGGCGGGAACTGCGGCAGGCAGCTTTGGCGGAGGCGCCCTACGCATTCGGGTCGACGCTGGCCGAGTGGCAGGGAGCGGGCGATCGCGAGGAACGCTGGCGCGCCCGTCTGGAGATTCCCGGCGCACACAATGTCATCGCGGTGGTTGACGGTCGTCCCGCGGGGATGGCCAGCGGCGTTCCCGTTGAGCAGGCAGAGGACAGCGTCGAGCTGATCTCGATGTGGGTCAGTCCCGCAGCGCGTGGCAGAGGGGTCGGTGACAGTCTGATCCAGGAGATTGCACGGTGGGCCGCACAGCGGGGTGCTAAGGCTCTGCGCTTGTCCGTGATGCCGGGTAACGAGAATGCTGTCGCCCTCTACGAGCGCCACGGATTCGCGGACACCGGTGAGCCGGGTGACCTGCTACCTGATGGCACGGGGAGAGAACGGGTCATGGCCAAGGACCTGACGAATAGCTAGGCAGACAGCCGCAGGCGGTGGCGGAGCGAAGCGGAGCCGCAGCAAGCGCAGCGTTCCAGCGCGAAGCGCGTGCGCGGCAGCGCCACCGGTCCGCGGACCGGAGCGGAACGGCTGATGGCATCGGATCCGTGCACATCACCGCGACTTCGAATCGAGCACCGTCTGCACGATTCGGTCCACGGACGGCAGGGCGAGGTCCTCGAGCGCGTCGGCGGCGGGCAGCGGGATGTGCGGTGTGGTGATACGCACCGGCGGGGCGAGCAGTTCGGTGAAGCACTCCTCCGCCGCGATCGAGACGAGCTCGGCGCCCCAGCCGCACAGCCGCGGGTTCTCCTCGACCGTGAACAGGCGGCCCGTTCTGGCCACCTCGCTCAGGATGGTCGCCGTGTCCAGCGGAACCAGGGAACGTACATCGACGACCGTGGCCTCGATGCCTTGCTGCGCAAGCCGTTCGGCGGCGGCGAGCGCGCGAGGGACCATCGCCGCGAGGGCGACGAGCGTGCATTCGGCGCCGGATCGCAGCACCTTCGCGGTGCCGAGTTCGTCGACGATCTCGCCGTTCGGGACCTCGCCCTTGGCCGGGTAGAGCGACTTCTGCTCGAAGAAGAGCACCGGGTCCGGGTCGCGCACGGCCGCCGCGAACAGTCCGATCACATCTCGCGCGGTCGAGGGTGCGACGACCTTGAGGCCGGGGACGGCCATCGCCCAGTTCTCCACGCTCTGCGAGTGCTGCGCGCCGAACTTCAGGCCGCCGCCGTTGCCGCACCGGATCACCAGCGGCAGGGTGACCTGGCCGTGCGTCATGTAGCGGGTCTTCGCGATCTGATTCGCCACAATGTCCCAGCACACCGCGAAGAAGTCGCTGAACATGATCTCGGCGATCGGCCGCAGCCCGGTCATCGCCGCGCCCATCGCCGCGCCGAGGATGGCCTGTTCGCTGATCGGGGTGTCGCGCACCCGGACCGGGCCGAACTCGGCGAGCAGGCCGGGGGTCGCCTTGAAGACGCCGCCGGCCGCCGCGACGTCCTCGCCGAGAAAGACCACCCGCTGGTCCCGGCGCATCTCCTGGCCGATCGCCCGGGCGACCGCGTCCCGGTAGCTCAGTTGCGCCATGACGAACCTCCGTCCGCCCACAGATCGGTCAGCAGCAGCGCGGGATCCGGCGCGGGACCCGCCTTGGCCTGCCGTTCGGCCTCGTCTACCGCCGCCCGCGCGGCCGCTTCGATCGCGTTGAGTTCGCTTTCTGCGACGCCGAGATCGAGTAGCCGCTGCCGGTAGAGCGCCACGGGGTCGCGGGCAAGCCAGCGCTCGACCTCCGCCGCGGGCCGGTACTTGGCCGGGTCGGCGCGCGAATGGCCGCCGTGCCGGTACGTCAGCGCCTCGATCAGGCTCGGGCCCTCGCCGGCTCGGGCTCGCTCCAACGCCGCTACCGCCGCGCGGTACATCACGTCCGCGTCGTTGCCGTCGAGGGCGATCGGCTCCAGCCCGTACGCGGGAGCGCGGTCGGCGGCGGGCCTGCGCACGGCTGTCACCGAGTCGATCGGCGTGTACTCCATGTAGAGGTTGTTTTCGCATACGAACACCACCGGCAGCCGGTAGACCGCCGCGTAGTTCAGCGCTTCGTGGAACGCGCCGATGTTCGTGGTCCCGTCGCCGAAGAAGCACACTGCGACCTGGCCGGAGCCGCGGTACTGGGCCGACCAGGCGGCGCCGTTGGCGATGGTCAGGTGCGCGCCGACGATCGCGTACGAGCCCATCATCCCGTGTTCGACGCTGGTCAGGTGCATCGAGCCGCCCTTGCCCGCCATCAGCCCGTTGGCACGGCCGAGCAGCTCGGCCATGACCGGCGCCATCGGCACGCCGCGCGCGAGGGTGTGCGCGTGGCCGCGGTAGGTGGCGAAGGTGTAGTCGTCGGGGAGCATCGCCGCGCCGAAGCCGGCCGCGATCGCCTCCTGGCCCAGGGACAGATGGCTGGTGCCCTTGACCAGGTTCTGCAGGAACAGGTCGTAGGCCCGCTTCTCGAACTGGCGGATCTCGACCTGGCAGCGGTAGAGGGCGAGCCGGGTGCGCAGGTCGGGTTCGGGCGTCGTGTCGAGGTCGGTGGTCATGGTGCGGCCGGTGTTCATGGTGCTCAGTCCCTGATGGTCTGATGGTTGGTCAGTAGGGGTTGGCGACGAAGAGTTCCCGGGCTGGGAACAGGGTGATCACCCGCGGACCGGCGGCGGTCACCACGATCTCCTCCTCGATCCGCGCGGCGGAGTAGCCGTCGGCGGCCGGGCAGTAGGTCTCCAGCGCGAAGACCATCCCCTCCTTCAGCTCGACCGGGTGTTCGAGCGAATTCAGCCTGCTGATGATCGGCCGCTCGTGCAGGGCCAGGCCGAGGCCGTGGCCGAACTGGAGTCCGAACGCCTCCATTTCGTCGGCGAAGCCGAACTGCGGCGCGGCGGGCCAGGCCCGCGCTATCTCCTCCGTGGACGCCCCAGGGCGCACGAGGGCGATCGCGGCGTCGATCCATTCGCGGGCCTTCTGGTACGCGTCGCGCTGCACGGGGGTGCAGCTGCCGACGTTGAACGTGCGGTAGTAGCACGTCCGGTATCCGTTGAAGGACTGGATGATGTCGAAGAACGCCTGGTCGCCGGGGCGGATCAGCCGGTCGGAGAAGTTGTGCGGATGCGGGCTGCACCGCTCGCCGGACACCGCGTTGATCGCCTCCACGTCATCCGAGCCCATCTCGTAGAGGCGCTTGTTCGCCAGGGCGACGATCTCGTTCTCGCGGATGCCCGGCCTGAGAGCATCCGCAATGGTCTGATACACCCCGTCCACCATCGCGGCAGCCTGCGTCAGCAGCATGATCTCGTCCGCGGACTTGACCTCCCGCGCGTCGAGCATGACCTGCTGGGCGTCGCGTACGTCCAGACCGACCCGCTGGAGCTCAAGAACCATCGGCAGTTCCGCGATGTCCACGCCCAGCGCCATCTCCGCGACGCCCTGCTCGGCCAACATCGCGCGGATCTCGGTGACGGCGGCGGCGATCAGCCCCGCGTCCGGGGCCACGGAGCCGCGCAGCCCGAGCATTCCGGCACGGCTGTTCGCTGGATCGAGCCAGGGCGCGTACAACCGGTGATGCCGGGCCGCCGAGCCGAAGTCCCAGAGCACCGGCTCGCCGGTGCGGGTGAGCAGCGCGTAGCGGGCCACCTTGTCGCGGGCCCATTCGCCGATCATCGTGCTCGTCAGATACCTGATGTTGTTGACGTCGAAGACGAGCAGCGCGCCGAGTTCGGAGGCGTCCAGCGCGGCCCTGGCCCGGGCGAGCCGGTAAGCGCGCAGCCGGTCGAAGTCCACCCGGGTCTCGAAGTCCACTGCCATGCGGCCGGGGGCGGGAAGGAGGTCGGGCACGGTTCCGTCAGGCACGGTTCCGTCAGGCGCGGCTCTGTCAGACAGCTCCTTGCCAGTCAGCATGCTGGGACTGGTCATCGGGACTCCTCGGCGAGAGAGAGACCGTCGTCCACCGGCACGTCCTCGGGCAGCAGCGCCAGCCCGGCGGCCGCCGCCTGCTCCGGCAGCAGCGCGGCAAAGTCCTCGTCGGCGTGGCCGCGCCCGATCAGCGCCTGCACCAGCTGATGGGTCAACGCGGCCACCGGCATCGGCACCTCCAGGCGCCGCGCCGCCTCAAGGCCCAGGTCGAAATCCTTGCGCAGCAGCACCGGCGTGAAGGTCGGCGCGAAGTCGAGGCGGACGAACGCAGGAGTCTTATATCTGGTGAAGGTCGAGCCGAGCACGCTGTGGTTGAGGAAGTCCAGGAACGCGGCGCGCGGCACGCCACCCTTTTCGGCCAGCACGGTGACCTCCGCGAGCGCCTGGGTGACGACACCGAGGAACACGTTGTGCGCCAGCTTCACCAGCCGCGCCGTCTCGCCCTCCCCCGCATAGGTCACCGACCGGCCGAAGACCTCCAGATAGGGCCGCACCCGTTCGAACGCCTCCGGTGGCCCGGACGCAACCACCGAGAGCCGGCCCGCCGCGGCCGCGTGACCGTTGCCACTGACCGGTGCGGCGATCAGCGCGGTCCCGCGCAGCGCCGCGGCGGACCGAACCCGCGCGGAGACCTCCGCCGAAACAGTGGAGGAATCCACGATCACGCCCGGCGCGACATCGGCGCGGCTGAGCAGCCCGCCCTCGCCGAGCACCACCTCGGCAAGGTCCGCCGAGGCCGAGACGGTGGTGAACACCACATCGCGATCCGCGAGGTCCGCGACCGTGTCCACCACGCTCGCGCCGCGCCCGGCCAGCGGTTCGGCCTTGGCCCGGGTGCGGTTGTACACCGCGAGTTCGTGCCCTGCGTCGAGGAGCCGGCCGGCCAGCGCGCTGCCCATCCGGCCGGTCCCGATCCAGCCCAGCCGCCGAAAGCCCGGATCGTTCACGGTGACACCTCCGTTGTCGTGCCCGCGTCGCTCGTTTCGGAAGCTCGCGTCGTATCAGGAACCTGCGCCATGCCGCCGAGGTAGAGGCGGGCCACGTTGGGATCCGCCAGCAGGCCCGGACCGGTGCCGGTCAAGCGCACGCGCCCGGACTCGAGCACCGCGCCGCGATGCGCGATCGCGAGGCCGCTGCGCGCGTTCTGCTCGACCAGCAGGACGGCGCGGCCGTCCGCGGCCAGGCCGGCGATGGATTCGAAGACGGCGCGCCGCGCTCGCGGCTCCAGGCCGATCGAGGGTTCGTCGAGCAGGATCAACCTCGGTTCGAGCATCAGCGAGCGGGCCAGTTCCACCTGCTTCTGCTCGCCTCCGGACAGCGATCCGGCCGCATCGTGCCGCCGCCGCGCCACGATCGGGAACTGCTCGGCGCAGCGCTCGGCGCGCCGCCGCAGCTGCCCCCGGTCACGCAAGACGTAGCCGCCCATCAGCAGGTTCTCCCAGACCGTCATGGCCGGGAACAGGCTGCGCTCCTGGGGAACGTGCACCACGGCGCGGCCTAGTCGCTCGCGCGGCGAAAGCCGGTCGATGGGGTCGCCGTCGAGCAGCACCCGACCGCGACGCGGTCGTATCAGCCCACTGATTGCTTTGAGCACGGTGGATTTGCCGGCCCCGTTCGGCCCGATCAGGCAGACCACCTCGCCGGCCTCGACCGTCAGGTCGACTCCGCGCAGGATGTCGCCCGCACCGTACCCGGCGACCAGTCCTTCGACGGCGAGCAGCGGCGGCGGGCCTCCGGGAGCGCCCGTGCCAGCTCTGGCGCCTGCGGTACCGCTCAGTACTTCTTCGTTGCCTGACGCCGATTCGCCGCTCATGTCACTGCCCCAGGTAGGCGTCGAGGACGGCGGGGTCGGCGCGTACCGCGTCGGGCGGCCCGGCGGCGATGCGGGTGCCGCGATCCATCACGATCACCGGGTCGCACAGCCGCATCACCAGGTTCATGTCGTGCTCGACGATCAGGAAGCTGATGCCCATGGCGTGCCGGTGCCTGATGTGCTGCTCCATCGTGGCGACCAGCGTCGGGTTGACGCCCGCGGTCGGTTCGTCGAGCAGCACCAGCTTCGGCTCGCTCATCAGCACCGAGGCGAACTCCAGGAGCTTTCGCTGGCCGTAGGAGAGCTCGCCGGCCGGATGCTCGGCGTGCGCCGCGAGGCCGAATTCCTCAAGCAGGGCGAGGGCTCGGTCCGAGTCGGCGTGGCCGCGGCGCCGGGTGAACAGGCTGCGCCATGGGTGACCGGCCGCCACGATCAGGTTGTCCAGCGCGCACAGCCTGGGGAAGATGCGCGCGTGTTGGAACGTGCGCGAAAGCCCGGCCCGGTACAGCGCCGCGGGATCGGGACGAGCCAGCGTGCGTCCGGCGAAGACAATGCGGCCTGAATCAGCGTGCAGATACCCGGTCGCCAGGTTGAACACGGTGGTTTTGCCGGAGCCGTTGGGCCCGATCAGGCCGGTGACGGCGCCGTGTTGCACGGTGAACGAGCAGTCGTCCACCGCGGTCACCCCGCCGAAGCGCTTGGAGAGGTGCTCGACCTCCAGCAGTGCGGTCACCGGGCCATCTCCTCGGCGACGGTCCCGGCTTCGGTGCTGGCTGCATCCGCAGGGTCCTGAGTCGTCTCGTCCGGGGAGCGGCCGGTCGCCGCGTGCCGCCGCCGCAGCAGGTGGCTGAGCGAGGGCAGGATCCCGCGCGGCAGCAGCAGCATGATCAGGAGGAACACCGCCGCGTACGCGATCAGGTAGAGCTGCGTCGCGCCGTACTGATACGCGAGGTACTGCTGCGCCGGCACCAGGACGAAGGCACCGAGCACCGGCCCCCACAAGGTGCCGCGGCCGCCCAGATACGCCATCAGCACCATGCCGATCGTGATCAGCGGGTCGACGGCGAACTGCGGGTAGATGAAGGACACGTAGTAAGCCCAGACGCCGCCGATCATTCCCGCGATCCCGACCGACACCGCGAAGGCGAGCAGCTTCACGCCAGTGACGTGCACACCGATACCTCGGGCACGTTCCTCATCGGCAGCCACCGCTTGCAACGAAAGCCCGGCCCCGCTGTGCAGCGCGGCCCAGGTGACGCCCATCGATACGGCCAGCAACAGCACGAGGACCAGATAGAACGGCCGCTCATACGTGTCGACGTCGAAAGGCGCGGGAGGCATACCAATGCCCTGCGAGCCGCCGGTGAGCGAGTTCAGGTTGAAGGCGAGGGTCTGTGCGACGAAGAGCAGGGTGATCGTGACGATGGCGAACACGTCGCTGCGCGTGCGCATCGCGATCCAGCCGACCGCAAGTCCGAGCACTGCGACGCCGGCACCGACGATCGGCAGCACCAGGAAGGGCATCAGGCCATTAGCGCCGGCGTCCCGGTGCTGGAAGTAGATCGCCTCCGCGTATGCGCCGGCGCCGAAGAACGCGGCGTGCCCGAGTGACGGATAACCGGCGAGGCCGCCGACCAGGTTCCACGCGCTGGCCAAGCCGGCGTAGATCAGCGTGAACACCCCGAGATTCACGATCCAGTGCGCGGTCACGGCGAACGGCAGCGCGGTGAGTACGCCGAAGAACAGCAGCGCCCGAATCACGCCGGCGCGGCTCACAGCGCGCCTCGCAGGCTCGCGCCGAACAGTCCGCGCGGCCGTAGCAGCAGCACCGCGAGCAGCACGATGAAGAAGCTGAAGTCCGACCAGATCGGCGGACCGAGCGCGGCGACCAGCGAGGCGACCACGCCCATGACGAGGGCGCCGACGATCGAGCCGCCGATGCTGCCGAGACCGCCGAGCACGACGATGGAGAGCAGCCGGGAGATCAGGTCGTAGTGGCTCCCCGAGTTGAACGAGTACAGCAGGCCGTACACGGCGCCGGCCGCCGCGGCCGTGGCCGCGCCGATTCCGAAGCCGGCCGCCGCCACGATCCGCGAATTCACCCCGAGCAGTTGAGCCGACTCAGGGTTCTGCACCGTGGCGCGGACGGCGCGGCCGAACTTCGTGCGTTGGAGCAACAGGTACAGCAGGCCGAGCAGCGCCGCGGAAAGCAGAAACGCGTAGAGCCGCACCGCAGAGATCTGATAGCCGCCGACCGTGAACGAGCGGTCCGCGTAGCCGGCTTGGATCGTGCGGTAGTTCGTCTTGTACGTCACGCTGAGCACGCCCTCGATGCCGAGCGCGACCGCGAAGGTGACCAGCAGCGAGAGTTCCGCCCTGTCCTCCTCGCGCAGCGGGCGCAGGAACAGCCACTGCAGCCCCGCCCCGACGCCGAACAGCGCCGGGGTGGTGACCAGGATCGAGAGGAAGGGATCGAGGCCGAGCGATGTGAACAGCGAGTAGCTCAGGTACGCCCCGGCGATCACCAGCGCGCCCTGCGCGAGGTTGACCACCTTCATCACGCCGAAGATGATCGTCTGACCGCTGGCCATCAGGGCGTAGACGCCCCCGGTCAACACGCCCAGAATCAGCGCCTGGATGACGGTGTGCACGCGGCCGGCCTACTTCCCGGCCCAGGCCAGCGGTTCGGTGACCGGAGCGTGCTCGGCGCTGCTGGGCGGATAAACCGCGAGCAGCTTGCCGCCGATCCACTGCTCCAGCAGGTACGAGCCCTGAGGTTGGCCTGAGGAGTCCCAGGACAGGTTGCCTTCCAGAGTGGGCCAGGTGCCGGAATGCAGGGTGCTGATGATCGTCGCGTTGTCGACCTTTCCGGTCTTGGCCGCCACCTCCTCCAGCAGCATTCCGCAGGAGTAGGCCTCCGCCGAGGTGCTGTCGATCTGATCGGCCGTGCCGCCGTACTTCTTGATGTACGCGGCGATGAAGGCGGCGCTGCCCGAGGCGGTGCTGCCGGAGAACCAGTCCCCTGAGGAGAAGATGCCCTCGGTGTTCGTCAGCCCGACCGCGTTGGGGAAGTCGACCGGAGAGTTGGCGCCGTTGGACAGGAACAGCCACTTGGGCGCCCACTTGAGCTGGATCATGGCCCTGACGTCGGCGTAGGCGTCCTCGGACTGCGTCCCGGCCACCACCACGTCCGGCTTGGCCGCGGCCACCTTCGCGATGATCGGGGTGAGGTCCGTGGTCTCGGCGGGGTAGATCGACTTGTACACGGTCCGGATCCCGGCGGCCTCGAAGCGCTGGCGCACCGCGTCGGCGATCGGCGAGGCGAACGGGTCGTCAAGGGACGGATACGCGGCGGTCTTCGGGCGCTGATCCGCCGGCAGCGACAGGATGTAGTCCGCGAACACCATCCCGCCCTGCACCGTGGCGGCCGGCTGGACGAAGAAGAGGTTGTGCAGATGCTGCGCGAAGACCGCGGGCCCGCCGCCGGCCGGCTCGATGAACGCGTAGTGGTAGCGGTTGACCACCGCCGAGGACGGGATGGTCAGCAGCGAGGAGAAGGGCCCGAAGACCAGGTCCACATGATCGCGGTTGATCAGGTTCTGATAGTTGCTGACGGCCTGGTTCGGGCTTGAGGCGTCGTCCACGATCTTGAGGTTCACCTTGCGCCCGAGCACGCCGCCCTTGGCGTTCACCGTGTCGGCCCACAGCTGGTAACCGCGCTCGGCGGCCTTGCCCGGGTCCGCGAAGTCGCCGGTGAGCGAGAGCGAGATGCCGATGTTCAGGGTCGTCGGGGCCTTGGCGGCGGCGGGATGCGAACTCCCGCAGGCCGCAACAAGGGTGCTCGCCGTCACGACCAGCGCGACAGCCGCGGCACGTTGTCGAATATGGAAACCACGTCGAACGGAGACGCTGTGTCGGATGGCGGTGCCACGGACCGCCGACCGGGACGGATCGAGGCGCTGCATACGATTGCAGTGACGCATGTGCACTGTCCTCCTCGGGACTACCTGATCCGGTGTGGGAAGGAGGTGCGGACTGACGGACGCGGGGCGAGCTGGTCGAAGCCGTCGATTGCGGTGCAATATCCGCCCAGGCAGCCGCGCTGTCAATGCTTACCCGGCGCGGATCTCCACTCGGCGCCCCCGCCTGCGCCTTCGCGCCCCCGCCACCGCGACTCGCGCGATCTCAGCGTGCAATCGATTGTCGGACCACCCGGAGTTACACTCGGCGCGTGTCCCATACGTCCACGCTGTCCGATGTCGCGCGCCGCGCCGGCGTCCACCAGGCGACCGCGTCCCGCGCGCTGAACCCGGCGAGCCGCCACCTGGTGAACCACGCCACCGCCGAGCGGGTGCTGGCTGCCGCCCGGGAGCTCGGCTACGTACCGAACGCGATCGCCCGCGGTCTGCGCACCAGCCGCACGGGCACGGTTGGCGTGATCATTCCGGACCTGATGAACCCGCTGTTCCCGCCGATCGTGCGCGGCATCGAGGACGTACTCGCGCAGGAGGGTTACACCGCGCTGCTGGCCAACACGGACAACGACGAGCAGCGCGAGCGCGCTCTATTCGAGTCCTTAGTCACCCGGCGAGTGGACGGCTTCATCGTCGCCACGGCCCGCCGGACCCACCCGCTGCTTGACGAGGCGGCGCGCCGCGGGCTCAAGGTGGTGCTGGTCTACCGGGGCACCGACCGCACCGACTTCTGCGCCGTGACCGCCGACGACTGGCTCGGCACCGCGCTGGCGACGGAGCATCTGATCGAACTCGGGCACCGCCGCATCGGCCACCTGGCGGGTCCTCAGGACGTGTACACCGGCTCGATCCGGGCGCGCTCGTTCCACGAGACGCTGCGATCGCACGACCAGGACGTTCCCGCGGAGCACATCGTGGTCTGCGACGCGTACAGCGAGGCCGCCGGGGTCTCCGGGACGCGGCGGCTCCTGGACCGGGCGCCGGACCTCACCGCGATCGTCGCGGCCAACGACTTGCTCGCCCTCGGCGCCTGCGACGTGCTGCGGGAGCGCGGCCTGCGCTGCCCCGACCGGGTTTCGGTCACCGGCTTCAACGACATGCCGTTCGCGGACAAGTTCGACCCGCCGCTGACCACCGTCCGCGTGCCGCACTACGACCTCGGCGCCGAGGCCGGCCGCCTGCTGCTCGACCAGCTCACCCGCCCGGGCCCGCACCTGACCAAGCGGCTCTCCCTCACGCCCACGCTCATCAAGCGCGGCTCGACGGCACCGCCGCCTGACGGGTGACTTGGGCTGATCCCGCTTAGTGCAGGGCTGCGGTCTTACATGAAAACACTGCGCGCTCACGACCCGCCTGAAGCCGCGAGCGCGCAGTGTCGCTGGTTACGACGTGG
>NZ_DASRGV010000329.1:0-3671 GCF_035650855.1 Actinocrinis sp.
AGGACCCGGTGTTCGCCGAGCGCTGCGAGAAGCTCGGGATCACCTTCATCGGTCCAAGTGCCGAGGCGATGCGCAAGCTCGGCGACAAGATCGGCGCGAAGTTGATCGCCGAGGAGGCCGGCGTGCCGGTGGCGCCGTGGAGCCGTGGCGCGGTGGAGAGCCTGGACGCCGCCAAGCGCGCGGCGGCCGGGATCGGCTACCCGCTGATGCTCAAGGCGACCGCGGGCGGTGGCGGTCGCGGTATCCGCGTCGTCACCGGTCCCGGGGAACTCGCCGACGCCTACGAGCGCACCAGTCAGGAGGCCGAGCGCGCGTTCGGCAGCGGTGTGGTGTTCCTCGAACGCCTGATCACCGGCGCGCGGCACGTCGAGGTCCAGGTGATCGCCGACGGCCAGGGCACCGCCTGGGCGGTCGGCGTGCGCGACTGCTCCGTGCAGCGGCGCAACCAGAAGATCATCGAGGAATCGGCCTCGCCGGTACTCAGCCCTGACCAGGCCGCGGAACTGAAGGCCTCCGCCGAGCGGCTCGCGGTCTCGGTGGGCTACTGCGGAGCGGCGACCGTCGAGTTCCTGTACCACCCGGGCGAGAAGCTGTTCGCGTTCCTCGAGGTCAACACCCGGCTCCAGGTCGAGCACCCGATCACCGAGACGACCAACGGCATCGACCTGGTCAAGCTCCAGCTGCACGTGGCCTCCGGCGGCAAGCTGAGCGGCGAGCGGCCGGTCGAGCGCGGGCACGCGATCGAGGCGCGGCTCAACGCCGAGGACCCCGACCGCGACTTCGCGCCCTCCCCCGGCCGGATCGCGCGGCTCGACCTGCCCGCCGGGCCGGGCATCCGGGTCGACACCGGGGTCAGCGAAGGGGACACCATCCCGGCCGACTTCGACTCGATGATCGCGAAGATCATCGCCTACGGCCGCGATCGCGAGGAGGCCCTCGGCAGGCTGCGCCGGGCGATGACCGAGACCACGGTCATCATCGAGGGCGGCGCGACGAACAAGAGCTTCGTGCTCGACCTGCTCGACCAGCCGGACGTGGTCGGCGCCACCGCGGACACCGGCTGGATCGACCGCGTCCGCGCCGCAGGCGGCCTCGTCACGCACCGGCACTCCGGGGTCGCGCTGGCCGCCGCCGCCATCGAGGCTTATGAGGAAGAGGAGCGGGTCGAGCGGCAGCGGCTGCTGTCGACCGCGTTCGGCGGGCGGCCGCAGGTGCAGCACAAGAGCGGCCGGCCGCTGGATCTGAAGCTGCGCGGAGCCACCTACCGCGTCAAGGTCGCGCGTATCGGGGCGCACCGCTTCCGGGTCGGCATCGACACCGGCGCCGGCCCGCAGGCGCAGACCGCGGACGTCGAGCTGGACCGGTTCGACGAGCACACCGGCCAGATCGTCGTCAACGGCGCCCGGTTCCGGCTGGTCACCGACACGCACGGACCCACCCACTTCGTCGAGGTGGACGGGGTCGCGCACCGGGTCAGCCGCGATGAGGGCGGCGTCATGCGCTCCCCGGCCCCCGCGCTCGTGGTCGCGACGCCGCTGGCGGTCGGCGCCGAGGTCGAGGCGGGCGCGCCGGTCCTGGTGCTGGAGAGCATGAAGATGGAGACGGTGCTGCGGGCACCGTTCCGCGCGCGGCTCAAGGAATGCGCGGTGACGGTAGGCAGCCAGGTCGAGACCGGCGCGCCGCTGCTGCGGCTGGAGCCGCTGGCCGACGAGGGCGACGCCGCGGCGCAGACCGCCGTCGCGAGCGAGGCGGTCGAGCTCGAACTGCCCGCCGGGACGTCCGCGGTGCCGGCCGGCGAGCGGATCCGCCGCGGGGTCCAGGATCTGCGCAGCCTCCTGCTCGGCTTCGACGTGGACCCGCACGACGAGCACCGGGTGCTCGCCGACTACCTGGCCGCCCGCGCCGAGCTGGCCGCCGCGGGGCAGCGCCCGCTCGCCGAGGAGATCGAGCTGCTGTCCGTGTTCGCCGATCTCAGCGAGCTGAGCCGCAACCGGCCGGTAGGCGAGGAGCGCAGCGGCGACAGCCACGTGCACAGCGCGCGCGAGCACTTCCACACCTACCTGCAGAGCCTTGATGTCGACCGCGCCGGGCTGCCGGCCTCGTTCCAGGCGAAGCTGGCCAAGGCGCTCGGGCACTACGGCGTCACCGCGCTGGACCGCACGCCGGAGCTGGAAGGGGCGGTGTTCCGGATCTTCCTGGCGCTGCAGCGCGGCACGTCCGACGCCACCGTGGTGGTGACGCTGCTGCGCGAGTGGCTGCGCGAGGCGCCGCCCGGCGAGGCGTTGCGCGAGCCCGTGGGCCTCGCCCTTGAGCGGCTGATCGCCGCCACCCAGGTCCGCTTCCCGGTGGTGGCCGACCTCGCCCGCGGGATCGTGTTCGCCTGGCTCGGCCAGCCGCTGCTGCGCCGCAACCGGGCCCGCGTCTACGTCGAGATCCGCAAGCACCTGCACTACCTCGACGAGAACCCGGACGCCCCGGACCGCGCCGAGCACATCGCCGCGATGGTCGGCAGCACCGAGCCGCTGGTGCGGCTGCTCGGCCAGCGGCTCGGCCGCGACGGCTTCGACCACGCGCCGATGCTGGAGGTGCTGACCCGCCGCTACTACGGCAACAAGGGGCTGGTGCACGTCCGCACGATCGACGCGTCCGGCTGCCGGTTCGTGGTCGCCGAACGCGCCGGGTCCCGGCTGGTGTCCACCGCCATCGGCTTCGACGCGCTGCCCGACGCGCTGCGCGGGTTGGCCGAGGTCGCGAGCGCAGCCGCCGACGAGGTCGACGCGGACGTGTACCTCGCCTGGGAGAAGCAGCCGGAGGGCTTCGACGCGATGGCCGCCGCGCTGCACGAGGTCCTCAACGCGCAGCCGTTGCCGAGCCAGGTCCGCAGGGTCACCATGACGGTCGCGGGTAGCGGACGCGCGGTGATGCACCATCACTTCACCTTCCGGCCTTCGGGTTCGGAAGCGGGGATGAGCGAGGAGCGGCTGATCCGCGGCCTGCACCCGTACATCGCGCAGCGGATGCAGCTGGAGCGGCTGCGCAACTTCGACTTGACCCGGCTGCCCTCCTCGGACGAAGAGGTCTACCTCTTCCGGTGCGTCGCGAAGGACGACCCGGCGGACGACAGGCTGGTCGCGTTCGCGCAGGTGCGTGACCTGACCGAGCTGCGCGATCACGACGGCCGGCTGGTCGCGCTGCCCACGGCGGAGGACACCATGGCCGCCTGTCTCGACTCGATCCGCCGCGCGCAATCGCGGCGTCCGGAGAAGAACCGGTTCTCCACCAACCGGATCGTGCTCTACGTGTGGCCGCCGAGCACGATCACCCGTGCCGAGCTGGACACGATCGCCGCGCGCGTGCTGCCGACCACCGCGGGGGCCGGGCTCGAGGAGATCCTGCTGATCGGCCGGCAGCAGGACCCGGAGACCGGGGCGTTGGAGAAGGTCGCGATGCGCGTCTCCTTCGACGTCGCCGGCGGCAGCCAGCTGACCATCGGCGAGCCCTCGGACGAACTGATCGAGCCGCTGGACGCGTACCGGCAGAAGGTGCTGCGTGCGGCCAGTCGCAACACGGTCTACCCGTACGAGCTGACCGCGATGCTCGGCAGGTTCGCCGAGTACGACCTCGATGACGCCCACGAACTGGTCCCGGTGGACCGGCCGAAGGGGCTGAAC
>NZ_DASRGV010000330.1:0-9786 GCF_035650855.1 Actinocrinis sp.
GGATGGGCGCGCACGAGATGTACGGCTCACTGTCCAAGCGCGCCTTCACCGAGGCCGCGCGCGCTTACGTGCCCGACCTGACGCCCGCGGACCTCGTGCGCGCCCCGGCAGGCGTGCGCGCACAGGCGGTGGACCGCGACGGTGGACTGGTGGACGACTTCCGCATCAGCTTCCTCGGTCCGGTGACCGCGGTGCGCAACGCGCCGTCCCCAGCCGCGACCTCCAGCCTGGCCATCGCCGAACACGTCGTCGACCGGCTCCTGGAACGCCAGTCCGGCTGCTAACCCTCCTGCGCCGGCTTACCCGGGATCAGGAAGAGGGACGCGGCGGCGGTGACCAGGTAGAGGCAGGCCGCGAAGAGCGCGACGGTGTGAAAACCCCCGGTGAATCCGGAGCCGCCGGGCTCACCGGCGATCGCCCCCGCCACCGCGATACCGATGGCGCCCGCCGCCTGCCGCGCCGTGTTGTTCACCGCTGAGGCCAGGCCTTCCCGCCGCTCGGGCACCGACCCGATCGCCGCGGCCACGACCGCCGAGGTCAGCACGCCGATCCCGATGCCCCACAACAGAAACGCGGGCAGCAGCACCAGGTATCCGGATCGCGCGTCGGCGGCGAGCAGCAGCGCCAGCCCGCCCGCCGCGATCACGAGGCCGCCGACGACCGGCACCCGCGGACCGATCCGGCTGGTCAGCCGCCCGGCGAGCGGAGCGAGCACGGCCAGCGGCGCGAACAGGGGCACCAGGCTGAGCCCGGCGTCGAGCGCGGAACGGTGCTGCACCGACTGAAGGAACAGCGTCAGCACGAACAGCGTGCCGAGCGTGCCGAGGTTCATCGCCCCCGCGGCGGCGTTCGCGGTGCTGAACCCCGGATGCCGGAACAGTCCGAGCGGAAGCATCGCCTGTTCCCCAAGCCGCCGCTCGACCAGCACGAAGGCGACCAGCAGCGCGACCGCGCACACGGCCGCGACGATGACCTCGGGCCGCGCGGCACCGAACCGCCCGCCCTCGATGAACGCGAACGTGAGCGCGCAGAGCAACAAGCCGCCGAGCGCCGCGCCCGGCGCATCCAGCCGCCGTGTTCCCGGCTGCGCCGACTCCTTCACGACGATCACGCAGGCAACGACCGCGAGCAGCACGATCGGCACGTTGATCATGAACACCGCGCGCCAGCCGAACGCCGCGATGAGCGCGCCGCCGAGCAGCGGCCCGGCCGGCAGCGCCAGGCTGCCCACTCCGGCCCACACCCCGATCGCCCGCGCCTGTGCGCGGCGCTCGGGGAAGGTCCGGCTGACGATGGCCAGCGTGCCGGGCAGCAACAACGCCGCGCCGACGCCCTGCACCGCGCGCCCGGCGACCAGCGCGGCGACGTTCGGTGCCAATGCGCAGCCGAGCGAGCCCAACCCGAAGACCACCAGGCCGATCAGCACGATTCGTTTGTGTCCACGCAGGTCACCGAGGGTGCCGCCGGCCAGCATGAGGGAGGCGAGCGCCAGCGCGTAAGCGTCCACCACCCACTGCAGCCCGCTGACTTGCGTGCGCAGGCCCGAGCCGATCTGCGGGAGCGCGACATTCACGATCGTCACGTCCAGCAGCACCAGGAAGTAGCCGACGCACATGGCGACCAGCACGGTCCGCTCCGAGCGCGTCCCGCGCGCCGCCGCTTGCGATGACGCGCTCGGAGCCGTCGCTGTCTGTTGTCTACCAGGCATTACGGCCGGTTACCCGGCATAGACGGACTAATAACCCCAGCCCCAACGCACCTGGGTCACACCCGACGCGTTGTTGTTCGATAGGCCGCTGCCGTTGTGATACTCCATCGAGTACGTGTCGCCTGTCTTCAGCCCGGCCCAGTACACGTTGCCCATGCCGTCGGCGCGGGACAGGTCGGTGACCGCGGCGAAGTAAGACTGCTCGACGGCGCCGTTGTGGTTCGCCAGATAGTTGACCCCGGTGGTCATCGGCGCGCCGAACTCGTCGATGATCGTGCGGCTCGTGTAACTGCCGATCCGGTTGTTGAGGTCCGACTCCCACTGCGATTCCTGGGTGTAGTTGTTCCAGGTGCCGTAGTAGTGCAGCGAGAGCAGCGTGCCGGTAAGCGCGGAGGAGGCGCCCACGCCGGTCACGTGGTCGTTGTAGCCGGTGCCGCTGATGATGACCCGGCCGCGCGGCACGCTGGAGAACTGCGAGAGCCACGAGGAGCAGATCGAGACCCACTGGCTCAGCGAGTAGCCGTAGGGCTCGTTCAGCGGCTCGAAGTAGACGTTGCCGTTGCCGCCGTACTGGCCGACCACGGTGCTCCACATGTTGGTCCACGCGGTCATGTCGGTGATCGTGCCGGTGCTCGTGCTCTGCGTCCAGGCGCTGATGATGACTTTCATGCCGTCCGCGAGGGCCGCGTCGATCGCGCCGCGGTACGCGCCCCACCAGGACTGGCTGACACTCGGCGGGTTTATCGGCAGGCGCACGGTGTTCGCCCCCAGATTCGCCTGGAACGCCTTGATGTAGCTGTCCGCGATCGAATACACCTGCGAGTAGCTGTCCGAGGCGGCCAGGCCGTCCGGGATGACCCAGCCGGAGTTGTAGTTGTCGCGGGTGTCGGCCCAGTTCACGCCCTTGAACTGGTTGGTCGCGGCCGAGGCCGGCTGCGCCTGGACGACGAAGAGGGCCGAGCCGGCCAGCGCGGTCGCGGCGCAGAGGCCTGAGACGAGCTTGCGCCGTGCGATGAACCTGAACATGTGCTGCTCCCTGTGAGTGAGGGTGCTGCGAATGTGGGTGGGTGGCAGGCGCGGCCGTGGTGCCGAGCTGTGCGCGCGGACCTCAGGCTCGAACGCGTGGACTCGCGGTGCTCTCGCGCACGATCAGCTGCGTGTGCACGGTGACCCTGCGGTTGTCCTCGTCGTCGAACCCGTAGTCGTCCACCTTGCGCAGCAGCTGCTGGATCGCCTGGCGGCCGACCTCGCCGAAGTCCTGCCGGATGGTGGTCAGCGGCGGCCAGAAGGAGTGCGCCTCCTCCAGGTCGTCGAAGCCGACCACGCTGATGTCGCCGGGAACGTCGCGGCCCAGTTCGTGCAGCGCCCGCATCGCGCCGAGCGCCATCTGGTCGTTGGCCGCGAAGATCGCCGTGACGTCGTCGCGCCGGCCCAGGGTCAGGCCGTGTCGGTGCCCTGATTCGGTCGACCAGTCGCCGTACAGGACCGGCGGCGGCTCGATTCCGGCGTTCTTCAGCGTGCGCCGCCACGATTCGGTGCGGTGCACGGCCGAGAACGAGGTTTCGGGCCCTGCGATATGCCACACCTGCCGGTGGCCGAGTCCGAGCAGATGCTCGGTGGCCTGGCGCGCGCCCTCCGCCTGATCGGTGTCGACCACGGTGTATTCGGCGCCGGCGTTCGAATCGATCACGACGACGGGAAGTCCGGGCGGCAGCGTGAACTCCGCGTTGTCGAGCAGGTGGGCCTCGAAGACGATGATCACGCCGTCCACGCCCTGCTCGCTCAGCCTGCTGTAGGCGCCGGAGACCTGCTCCAGGGTGGCGTCCACGACCGGGATCAGCATCACCGAGTAGTTCGCGTGCGCCGCCTCCGAGGCGATCGCGTCCAAGGTACGCATGTTGCCGAAGGTCCGCAGCGTGAACATGATCACGCCGACGGTGCGGAAGCGCCCGGAACGCAGCGCGCGGGCCGCCGAGTTCGGCCGGTATCCGAGCGCGCGCATCGACTCGATCACCCGGGCCCTGGTCGCCGCGTCCACGTTCGAGTGGCCGTTGGACACCCGCGAGACCGTCTGCGAGGAGACCCCGGCATGCCGTGCCACATCCCCCATGGACGGCCGCGCGGCCTTCCGTGCGGCGGGCGCTCCCTCGGTCGTGGCCATGGCTCCCCAGTGGTTCGGCTCGCTGCCGTTGCCGTCTCGTGATGCACCCGACGGTAGGCATGGTTACGTAAACATGGTAGCGTCCGCGACACCGATGTTTACGTAAACATTTAGCGCTCATGTCCGCCATGTTTACGTCAACATGCGGCAGCTGTCCAGAGCCCGGATCCGCGGATCACCCCGGACCGGCCCTGGCCAGCGGCGCAGTGCGGCCGCCCGAGGCGGCGCGTGAAAAAGCCGTGACGTGAACAGCAGTGATCCCGAAAGCAGTGACATGACCGCAACCTCCGTGACCGCAGCGTCCGCGACCCCGCGGCGGCGGCGCCGCAGGAACTGGACCGGCTGGGGCTTCCTGAGCCCGTTCCTGGCGGTCTTCCTGCTCGCGCTCGTCGCGCCCGTGCTCTACGCGCTGTACCTGAGCTTCTTCCAGGACAAGCTGATCGGCGGCAACCGCTTCGCCGGCCTGGCCAACTACAAGCAGGCGCTGGGCGACGCGCAGTTCTGGTCGGCCTTCGAGCGGGTCGCGCTGTTCCTGGCGGTGCAGGTGCCGGTCATGCTGATCCTGGCCCTGGCCATCGCGATGGCGCTGGACAGCGCGCGGCTGCACTGGACGCCGCTGTTCCGGCTCTCGATCTTCCTGCCGTACGCGGTGCCCGCCGTGGTCGCCTCGCTGATGTGGGGCTTCATGTACGGCACCCAGTTCGGCCTGATCGGCAACCTGGACCGGTGGCTGCACACCACCCTGCCCGACCCCTTCTCGAGCGGCCTGGTGCTGCCGGCCATCGGCAACATCGTCACCTGGGAGTACGTCGGCTACAACATGCTGATCTTCTACTCGGCGCTGCGGGTGATCCCCGCGGAGCTCTACGAGGCGGCCGAACTCGACCGGGTCGGGCCGTTCCGGGTGATCTGGCACATCAAGCTGCCCTCGGTGCGCGGCGCGATCCTGATCGCCACCATCTTCTCGATCATCGGCAGCTTCCAGCTGTTCAACGAGCCGAACATCCTCAAGCCGCTGTCCCCGGACACGATCAGCAGCTACTTCACCCCGAACATGTACGCCTACAACCTCTCCTTCGCAGGACAGGAATACAACTACTCGGCCACCATCGCGATCATCATGGGCGTGGCGACCATGGTCATCGCCTATCTGGTACAGCGCGCCGGCACGCGCAAGAGGGAGGCGTGACGATGGCTGTCACACAGCGGATGACGGCGACGGCGGCCACCCCGAGAGCCAAGCCCGCGCGGCTGGCCCGGCGCACCTCGGCCCGCAGCGGCAGCTCCCTGCGCAAGCGCAAATCGCCGATGCTCACCGCGGTGATGACGCTGGCGCTGATCTACGCGCTGCTGCCGCTGTTCTGGCTGCTGGTCAACGCCTCGAAGACGCAGGGCTCGCTGTTCACCACCTCAGGGCTCTGGTTCGGCGGCAAGTTCGCCCTGTTCGACAACATCAGCCAGACCTTCAGCTACGACCACGGCGTGTTCCTGAAGTGGTTCGGCAACACGCTGCTGTACGTCGCGGTCGGCGCGGGCGGGGCGACGATGCTGGCCACGCTCGGCGGGTACGCGTTGGCCAAGTTCGAGTTCCCCGGCAAGCGCGCGGCGCTCGCGGTCATCCTCGGCGCGGTCACGATCCCGGGCACGGCGCTCGCGGTGCCCTCGTTCCTGATGTTCAGCAAGCTCGGCCTGACCGACACGCCGTGGGCGATCATCATCCCGTCGCTGGTGAACCCGTTCGGCCTCTACCTGGTCTGGGTCTACGCCCAGGAGGCGGTGCCGAACGAACTGCTGGAGGCGGCCCGCGTCGACGGGATGCGCGAGTACCGCATCTTCTTCAGCATCGCGCTGTACCTGATGCGCCCGGCCATGGTCACGGTGCTGCTGTTCTCGGTCGTGGCGACCTGGAACAACTACTTCCTGCCGCTGATCATGCTGAGCAAACCCGACTGGTACCCGCTCACGGTCGGCCTCTTCGAATGGAGCGCGCAGTCGCGCACGGTCGGCGGGCAGGCGATCTACAACCTGGTCATCACCGGCTCGCTGCTGACCATCGTGCCCATCGTGATCGCGTTCCTGTTCATGCAGCGCTACTGGCAGTCCGGACTGAGCACCGGGAGCGTCAAGGGCTGACCGACTAACTCAGCACCCGCATTCACAACCCACCGGCGGCGGCCTACCGCCACTGGACGGCTCGATCCATGCCGAAACCGGCCACCACGTGTCCGCACCACCCTCACCAGAAAGAAGAACCATGACAGCCAACGTTCAACCCCGAGCCCTGTTGCGGCGCGCCGGCGTCGCCGCGACCGTCACCGCGCTCGCGGCCGTGGGCCTGGCCGCGTGCTCGAGCAGCAGCTCCGGCTCCTCCGCCGCGGGCTCGGGCGGTTCCGGCGCCTCCGGCCAGGCGGCCATCGCGGCCGCGCTGCAGAAGAAGTCCTCGATCACGGTCTGGGCCTGGGCGCCGCAGGTCAAGGACATCGTCGCGGCCTTCGAGAAGAAGTACCCGAACGTCACGGTCGACCTGGTCAACGCGGGCACCGCCACCACCGAGTACACCAAGCTGCAGAACGCGGTGAAGGCCGGCTCCGGCGCCCCGGACGTCGCGCAGATCGAGTACTACGCGCTGCCGCAGTTCGCCCTCTCCGGCGCGCTGGCCAACCTGCAGGACTACGGCCTCGGCAGCCTCAAGGGCGACTACTCCGCGGCCGTGTGGGACTCGGTGGACATCAACGGCCAGCTGGTCGGCCTGCCGCAGGACACCGGCCCGATGGCGCTGTTCTACAACAAGAAGGTCTTCGACAAGTACCAGCTGAAGGTCCCGGCCACCTGGGCCGACTACGTGGCCGACGCGCAGAAGCTGCACGCCGCGAACCCCAGCGAGTACATCACCAACGACACCGGCGACCCCGGCTTCGTCACCAGCATGATCTGGGACGCCGGCGGCAAGCCGTTCACGGTCAGCGGCACCACCAACGTCACGATCAACCTGCAGGACGACGGCTCGAAGAAGTTCGCCGGCACCTGGAACCAGCTGATCCAGGGCGGCCTGCTCTCCCCGATCTCCTCCTGGTCCAACCAGTGGTACACCGGCCTTGGCAACGGCACCATCGCCTCCCTGATCACCGGCGCCTGGATGCCCGGCAACCTGGAGTCCGGCGTGCCCACCGGCTCCGGCGACTGGCGGGTCGCGCCGATGCCGACCTGGACGGCCGGCGGGGCGGCGGCGACCGCGGAGAACGGCGGCTCCAGCGACGCGGTGCTCAAGCAGAGCAAGAACCCGCTGGTGGCCGCGGGCTTCCTGCAGTTCATGAACGACGGCGACGGCTCCACCATCTTCGCGAACGAGGGCGGCTTCCCGTCGCAGAACTCCATCCTGAGCTCCGCCTCGTTCCAGAACGCGGCGCCCGCCTACTTCGGCGGCCAGCAGATCAACCAGGTGCTCTCCGCGGCCGCGAACTCGGTGCTGCCCGGCTGGAGCTACCTGCCGTTCCAGGTCTACGCGAACAGCATCTTCCCGGACTCGGTCGGGCAGGCGTACGCGAAGAAGTCCGACCTGAACGCGGCGCTCAAGGCCTGGCAGGACAGCTTCGCGCAATACGGAACGCAGCAGGGCTTCACCGTCACCAGCAAGTGACGGCACACTGACCACGCGGCCGCACCCGCGTGTCGTGCCTCAATCGAGGCACCCGGCGTGTGGCCGACCGTTTGAACCCCGGCCGGCCACACGCCCTCCTATGCACACCGAGAGGACCCACCGCATGAGCACCGCGAACGCGCCGGCCGTCGACGCCGCCGCCCTGCCCCTGCCGGAACCCGCGTCGGATCAGCTCCCTGCGACGTCCCGATTCGAGATCGGCGAGCAGGACTTCCTGCTGGACGGCCGGCCGCTGCAAATCCTCTCCGGCGCGCTGCACTACTTCCGCATCCACCCCGACCACTGGTCCGACCGGATCGCCAAGGCCAGGCAGCTGGGCCTCAACACGATCGAGACCTACGTGGCCTGGAACGCGCACAGCCCGCACCCCGGCGAATTCCACACCGAGGGCGGGCTCGACCTGGGCCGGTTCCTGGACCTGATCGCGCGCGAGGGCATGCACGCGATCGTGCGTCCGGGTCCTTACATCTGCGCCGAGTGGACCAACGGCGGCCTGCCGGCCTGGCTGTTTCGCAACCCCGACACCGGAGTGCGGCGCAACGAGCCCGCCTTCATGTCGGCGATCTCAGACTTCTACCACAGCCTCGCGCCGATCATCGTGCCGCGCCAGATCGACCGCGGCGGCCCGATCATCCTGGTGCAGGTCGAGAACGAATACGGCGCCTACGGCGAGGACAAGGCCTACCTGCGCGCGCTGGCCGACCTGACCCGGCGCATCGGCGTCACCGTCCCGCTGACCACCGTGGACCAGCCGGTGGAGGACATGCTGGAGCGTGGCGGCCTGCCCGAGCTGCACAAGACCGGCTCCTTCGGCTCGCGCGTCGCCGAACGGCTGGACACGCTGCGCCGCCACCAGCCGACCGGGCCGCTGATGTGCTCGGAATTCTGGGACGGCTGGTTCGACAGCTGGGGACTGCACCACCACACCACGCCGATCGAGCACAGCGCCCAGGACCTCGACGAGCTGCTGGCGCGCGGTGCGTCGGTGAACATTTACATGCTGCACGGCGGCACCAATTTCGGCTTCACCAACGGCGCCAACGACAAGGGCGTCTACCAGCCGATCACCACCAGCTACGACTACGACGCCCCGCTCGACGAGGCCGGGAACCCGACGGCGAAGTACTGGGCGTTCCGCGAGGTGCTCGCGAAGTACACGCCGCTGGGTGATGACAAGCCGCAGCCCGCACGCCCCCGGCCGCAGTTCTCCGCCCCTCTCCTTCAGACGGTGCCGCTGTGGGACGTGGTCGACCTCCTCGGCTATTGGACCCGCCGCGAGCAGCCGCCGAGCGCGGACGAGCTCGGCCACTACGACGGATTCACCTTGTACCGCACCGAGATCGACCATGCCGGACCGTTGATGTTCGAGGTCGAAGAAGTCCGGGACCGCGCCCAGGTCTTCCTCAACCGGGCCGGGGTGGGCGTGTTGGCGCGCGACCATCACGACCGCGCGCTCGCGCTGCCGCCGGACGCACGCGGCACGCTGGCACTGCTCGTGGAGGACCAGGGCAGGGTGGACTACGGGCCGCGCATCGGCGAGCCCAAGGGCCTGATCGGCCCGGCGCGGCTGAACGCCGCTCCGGTCGAGGGCTGGTCCGTACTGCCGCTGAACCTCGCCGTGATCGAACCGGTCGCCGAGGCGCTGCGCGACCAGTCTTCCGCCGACCCGAGCGCCCTGATCGGACCGGCATTCGGCCGCGCGACTTTCGATCTGCCCGAGCCCGGCGATCTGTACCTCGACACCTCAGCGTGGGGCAAGGGCGTGGTGTGGATCAACGGGTTCTGCCTCGGCCGCTACTGGTCGCGCGGGCCGCAGCGCACGCTTTACGTTCCCGGCCCGGTGTTGCGCGCGCGTGACAACGAACTGATCGTGTTCGAGCAGCACGCCAGCGGCGCCGTGCGGGCCATGTTCGTCGCCGGGCCCGACCTCGGCCACACCGAGGAGTGATCAGGCCTCCGAGCGCTCGCGCGCAGTGTGTCCGCGTTCGCGGTCCAGCGTGGCCGCCAGCGAGCCGAGCAGCGCCAGGGCCTGGGCAGTCTCACTGCCGGGCTCGGCATGGAAGATGACCAGCTGCATGCCGTCGGTCCGCGCGATGTCCAGCTTCTCCTTGCGCAAGTACAGCTCGCCGACCTGCGGATGGCGCAGATGGCTGGTTCCGTCGGAGCGGTAGCCGACCTCGGCCCGCGCCCACAGCGTGCGGAACCGGTCGCTGCCCAGCGACAGCTCGCCGACCAGTTCGATCATCCGCGGATCGGTCG
>NZ_DASRGV010000331.1:0-5303 GCF_035650855.1 Actinocrinis sp.
TCAGCCTCTCGGCGTTATGGGTGTCGTGCCGGCTCAACCAGTCGACCGGGGCGGTCGCGGCGTGCGGGCCGATCCGCTCCCACCGCTTGACCGCGTGGTTGTTGATCCACTTGAGCCCGGACGGCGGATTGAGCCGCTGGCTCCACCGCACGATCACGTCGTAGTCGACCCCGAGCCGTCTGCCCAGGGTGACCGCCTCCGGGCGCCAGCGCAGCAACAGCGCGCTCGGCGCGGCCACTTCGATCCGCAGTAGCCGCAGCTCGCTGTCCAGATCCGCGGCACAGGTCTCCGCCCAGTCGACTGCCGCGGCCAATGCCTCCTCCGCGCCGGCGCGATCGGGTTCGGGGCGGTTGTGGAAGACCTCGTGGGCTACCGCTTCACTGCCGTCCATCAGCCACGCGTCCAACGTCGGCGGCCAGTCTCCCGCCACTGAGGCGTGCAGGCTTACGATCAGGCGCAGCCGCCGGTCGGCCTGCTGCCGTGCAGCGTTCTCGACAGCCGCGTTGAACGCCATGACCGCGTCGATGCGCTGCGCCCACGCGATCAGTTCCGGCGCGTCCAGTTCCCGGCCGGCCCGCTGTGCGAGCGCGACGACGAAGCGGCAGATCCATTCCCGGCAGCCGTCGTGCGAGCCGGGGTACTGCAGCGCGAGGTACTCGACCACGTCTTGCACGCGGCCGAAGGTGGAGCCCGGGATGCGCAGCAGATTGCCGCCGGGGCCGGGGCGCAGGCTGGCGGCCGCCGCGCGCAACATGGTCGTCGTCAGCGACTGGCTGAGCCAGGACTGCAGGAAAGCCGTCGTGCACAGCGCGACCTGGAGATCGCCGACCAGCCGGGCCAGCCGGATTCTCGCCGGGTCCCAGGACGCCGCGGTGACCGCCGAGCTCAGGTCCCGCAGCGCGGCGTCGTCCCAGCGTCCCGGCACCGGCACCGGCACCGGTGCGGGCGGGTCGAGCGCTGCGAGCGCCGCCGCCAGCCTCGCCGAGCCCTGTCTTCCGAGGGTTCCGTGAGCATGGTCGGAGACGAAGCGCCGGTTCGCGGCCAGCCAGAGCGCATCGCGCCCGCCGCGCTCGCCGAAGTAGGTGTACACCGCCAAGTCCTGGCCGCCGAGGCGGGGGCGTACGGCCCCGTCGACGTTCTCCGCGAAGATCAGCGGACCGGCGGGCGTCGTCCCGGTCCGCAGCAACGCGGCGAGTTCCCGGCTTAGCCGCAGGTCATGCGCGTCCTGGTGGACGGCGGAAGCCATCAGCACGGCGAGCGAGGTCCTGCCGCGACGAACGCCTGTGGTCAGGTCCGCGGGGCTGAGCAGTGCGCCCGCGGCGTTGCAGGTGTCGATGATGCCGATCACGCCCGCCACGCCGGCGCAGTCGGCGGCCTCGAGCAGCAGCTCGCGGACGTTCACCGCGCTGCGGCGGACCTCTTCTCGGGAGGTCGGGCCCATGAAGTAAAGGCTCGAGGACTCCCCCGGGGTGAAGCCGTGCCCCAGCAGTGCCAGGACGAGCGTGGCGCGGCTGGCGTCGGCGTGGCCTATCGCCGTGCGGACGATCGCGTAGATGTCGCCGCTGGAGTGCGAGGTGTCGAGCATGACCAGCGCGCGGCCGTCCGGCAGGCCGGGGACGCAGGCGCCAAGCTCCGGATCGCTCAGCACCTCGTGCAGCGAACGGGCCGCGTCCGGCAAGTCCGCCAAGGCACGCATCGCGTCGCACTGCGAAGCGATCACGAGCAGGTGGCGAGGGGCGATCATAACGGTGCGGCTCCGCCGATCCGCGGCGCCGGGACGCTGCCGGCGAGCCGGGAGAGGGCTTCGGCGATCGGACCCGCGACCCCGGCCTTGTCCAGGTACTTCGTCGCCGTGTGCACCCAGAGGCCGTCCGAGTCGACCCGGTCGCTCAGCGCGCTCACGCCGTGCGCGTTGGCCCCGAAGCACTCTTCGAGCCGCGGTCTGGCCACGATCAGGTCGTCCCGGTCCCAGAAATTGAGCCAGCGTTCGACCCGGTCAGGGGTTCTGGGCGGCCGGGGGCGCAGGCGCGGCCAGACCACGGTGTGCAGCGCCAGCGGCGATCCGATCGTGACCAGCAGGGGCACCGGTGCCTGAACGCCGGGGTCGTGCAGGCACTCGTACGCCACGACGCTGCCGAGCGAGTGCGCGACGATGACGGCCGGGCGGTCGTCGACCGCCTCACGTACTCGGGCTCTGATCCGCTCGTCTATCCCCCGGCCGTCCGCGTCCGGCTCGCCGCGGTTGAGGTACCTGGCGACCTGCGAAAGGTCACGTATCAGCAGTTTGGCACTGACCCATTGCCCGGTGCGGCGCAGCGGTCCGAACGCCAACAGGGCGGTCGCGGCGTTCAGCGCCTGCCTGCCGAGGTTCCCCGCGCCCTGGGCCGCGCCGCCCGCTGCAAGCTGGTCGCGTGCGTGCCGAAGCTGCTCGACGTCGGGGGACCCGGGCGAGCGCGGAGGATTGCCCGCCGGGTCCACCTCGGCCAGTTGCAGGTCCACCAGTTCCAGGAGCAGGTCGCGCAGCAGTAGATCCCGTTCCGCGTCGGGCGGCGCGCCTATCTCTCCCTGCGCTCCGGGTGCTTCGAACAGGTCGCCGTAGTAGGCGAATACGACCTCAACCTCAACTGACACGCTGTCTTGGAGCATTGCCGCGACGCCGCTGTGCCCGGCCCGCACGACGCCTCGCACCAGCGCGTCCGTCCAGCGTCGCCGCGCCTCCTCGACATCCGGCTTGGCGCCGATGCCGTGCACGAACACGATCCGCGCATCGGGCGATCGAAATGCCCGCCCAGCGCCCATACGCCATGCCCCCACCGCGTGCGCGTCCAAGATTCGGATTGATCCGTTTCTCGGCAGTGTAGTCCGTGCAGCCCACTGATATGCGGGAAGCGCAAGACCGCTACGGCTGCCATGGATCTGGCGGACTTCTGCAGTCCGGGGGCCGCTGAAGTCCGGTGGCCTCGGGAGACCAGGTCACCAGAGGCGGACGGCTCCCCAGAACTCCAGGTCGGTATCCACGCCGGTCACCCCGATGTGGTAGCCGGACTCGTAGGCGTTGATCTGTACCGCGCCGCCCAAGTAGACGGCCACGTGCTCGTTCGTCGCCTTGTAGTAGGCGAAGCGGACAAGGCCCGAGCAGTCGTACCGGCCGGTGGTGACAGTGTGAGCGGGCCCTGATTCGGCGGATCAGTGCACGACGTCGTAGATCTGCTTCTGCACGCCGTTCGAGTAGACCTCGTGCTCGACCAGCGTCAGCTTCTGCGTGTCCTTGTCCGCGGCGCTGAACAGCCGCTTGCCCGCGCCGAGCAGCAGCGGGAAGACGAGCAGGTGGTAGCGGTCGATCAGGCCGGCGTCGGACAGGCCGTGGTTGAGCGTCGCGCTGCCGTGCACGATGATCGGACCGCCTTCTGTGCGCTTGAGCGCGGCGACCTCGTCGAGCGAGCGCAGGATCGTGGTCGGGCCCCAGTTCGACACCAGCGCGTCCCCGGCGAGCGTGGTGGAGACGACGTACTTCGGCATCTCCTTGTAAAGGCCGAACTCCTGCATGTCGGGCCATACCGGGCTGAAGGACTCGTAGCTGACCCGGCCCAGCAGCATCGCGGCGGCCTGCTGCTGTTCGCGCCCCTTGATCTCGTAGGCCTCGGGGACGAACTCGACGTTCTTGAAGGTCCAGCCGGAGTTGCGGTAGTCGGGTTCGCCGCCCGGCCCCTCGACGACGCCGTCGAGCGAGATAAAGGCGGTGCTGATGAGCGTGCGCATCAGGGTCTCCTCTGTAGGCCGTCCGCTGTTCTGTCTCGAGGATTCTACCGACAAGAAAATTTGTCAAGGAGGATCGAGTTGTCGGTGGGGCGGCTAGGCCTCCTTCACGAACACGAGCCCGTCCGTGGTAGCGAGCCGGGCCGGGTCGAGCGGGGCGTAGCCGTACCAGGGCGACACGCGCGGCGCGGGTGTCGTCCCGCCGAGCGCGGCCGTCAGCTGGCGGGTGTTGACGAGAAACCGCTCCCGCGGGAGCGCGTAGAGAAGTCCTTCGATGGTGTCCGAGGGTGGAATCTCCACTCCGTGCTCGCGGATGGTGCCAAGGGCCGTGGCCACGAAGGCATACTGTTCCGCCAGCTGGGCGCCGACGATCGAGCCGGCGCCCCACCACTGCACCGGCCCTTGCCACATCTGCATCGAGCTCCTCGTTCGCTGCAGGTGGCTGTTGTGGGCGAACACCAAAGCCGGGCCCTGTTCGGCGAGGGCGAGCAGGTTGGCTGCCATCATCAAGTCCCGCAGTGCGCACAGCCGGGTCATCCGACTTGGGGAAGAGTCGGCCATCGCATGGTGGTAGCGCAGCAGCCCGGTAGCGGTACGCGCGTACAGCCGTGCCCGGTCCAGATCGTCGCGAGAGGTCACCGCGATCAGGTGTGGTAGCTGCGTATCGAGCAGGGCTGACAAATCGTCGGCGAGCAGCCGCAGCTGCATCGCCTCGGACGTGCGACCTACGGATTGGGACGGGTCCATCATCGCGGCCTCGTTGGTCCACTGCTCGTCGGCGCCGAGCAAGCGGTCGAGTGTTTCGGCGGTGCACGGGAGCAGGTCGGCTTCGATATGGGCGGCGAGGTAGCCGTGCAGCGCGCTGAGAGCCTGACGGGGGCTGGCGGCGGCAGTGATCTCCAGCGGCCCGTCGAACCCTGCGAAGCGCAGGCGCTCGGACGCCGGCCGGCCGTCGTTGTGGGCGCGCATCCAGCGCACCAACTCACGGTTGCCCGCGAACGCGCCCCACTCGTGGCTGAACCCGCGCGCCATGACCTCGTCGAGGGTTCCGGTACCTGACGCGACGTAGTCGTCGACGATCAGGCCCCTCATGCAATCGCTCTCGACCGTGATCGTCCGGTAGCCCTCTTGCTCGACCAGCTGCCGGAAGAGATCGTTGCGCGCCTCAAGCAGGGCGTCCGGGCCGTGCGTCGGCTCGCCCAGGGCGAGCAGCCGTGGCCGGCGGACCGGGAGCAATTCGATGACGGTGGCGGCGTCGAGGACATGAGCGGCGTCTTTGAGATCAGCGGTCATGTCCCTAAACGGTATCGTTGAACTGACGGTTGAGACTTTTCTACGGAACTGGCAGGACGACGACGCGAAACATTCAAACCGATGGTCCCCTCAGGCCGGTTGACCTGGCGCGTCGGCACGGCCTGTCGACGCAGGCGGTCAGGAATTACGAGGCGGCCGGGATCCTTCCGGCCGCCGAACGCACCGACTCCGGCCACCGCACCTACACGCGGCTGCATGCGCACGCGTTGCACGCGTTCCTCGCCCTCGCGCCG
>NZ_DASRGV010000332.1:0-6437 GCF_035650855.1 Actinocrinis sp.
CAGCCTTGAGTACGTCGTCATCCGTGATGGTGTCCTTGCTCACCGGGATCGTGTCTCCTCTTCGATGCTCATCGCGAGCTGGTCGCGCAAGGCGGCGATGGCCCGTGAGAGATGTGCCGTCACTGTGCCGGGCGCTATCGCGAGCGTCCGCGCGGTGGCCTGCGTGTCGAGATCGAGGAAGACCCGCAGCGCGACCACCTCGCGTTGCCGGGCCGGAAGGCTGCGCACGGCGGCGAGTATTTGGTCGTCCACGCCCATCACGTCGTCCGCCGCGGTCGGCGCAGTGTCCGAGGAGCCCCTGCTCTCCCAGGACACTTCGCGCCGCCGTCGGCGCCACCACGACACATGCGTGTTCAGCGCGGTGCGCACCACCCACGCTTGTGGTGCGGGGTGACGGCTCACCTTCCACCACGACGCCCACGCTCGGGCGTACGCCTCAGCGATCAAGTCCTCGGCCAGCAGCCGATCGCCGACCGAGGCGTATACCGCGCGCAGGCAGCCGTCCCGCGAGCCCTCGTAGAACTCCGCGAATTCCTCGGGTTCGTCTCCCACACCCCTATGACGCATCGGCGGCCCGATCCGCTTACCTACTCAGCTGGGCGACTTTGCCGACCCGTCACTGGCGGGCGGCGACCTCGCCCTCGATCACCGGTATTCGCTCGCGCAGCTTCTCGCGCGGCGCGGACTTGCGGGTGGACAGCCAGCTGCCGATCAGCACGAGCGGGAAGCCGACGCCGACCCCGGCGGTGAAGTGCTCGCCGAGCACCAGCATGCCGAGCAGCACGGCCACCGCCGGATTGATGAACGTGATGACCGTCGCGCGCACCGGACCCGCCTCGGCGATCAGGCGGAAGAAGAGCAGGAACGCCGCCGCGGTGCAGATCAGGCCGAGGGTGAGGACCGCCCCGAGCACGTTGGCGTGCGGCATGGCGTGCGGGCGCGTGATGATCGCGGCCGGGATGTACGCGAGCGCGACGCCGGTCAGCGACAGCGAGATCACCGCCAGCGTGGGCACCTGCTTCAGCTTCCGGTCGGCGATGATCGGCGCGACGGCGTAACCGACCGCGACCAGCAGCACCTCGCCCATGCGCAGCGCGGAGGTGGATCCGACGTCCAGGCCGACGACCGCCGCCACGCCGGCCATTCCGACCAGCAGGCCGAGCAGCCGCCGGGGGTCGAGCGCCGAATGGTCGCCGAGCCGCCAGGTGACCAGCGTGCTGACCAGCGGCACGGCCGCGATCAGCAGGCCGGCCAGGCTGCTGCTGATGTGCTGTTCGGCGTCGTTGAGCAGCAGCCACGGGCCGCCGATCTCCAGCACCGCGAAGGCCAGCAGCGGCTGCCACGCGCGCAGCGCCGGCCGGATCATCCCGCGCCGCCAGGCGATCGGCAGCAGGATCGCCGCTCCGATGGCGGTGCGCGAGAGCACCAGGAAGGGCGCGCTGACGCCTTCCAGAGCGATCTTGATGAACAGGTACGGTATGCCCCAGATCACGGACATCAGCGCGAACAGCAGCCACCCACGCCTGGTCATGTAACTCCCCTCAGTATCGCGTGCAGCTTACGACAAGCCCCCGACACGCGACAGTCTGCGACCGATGCCAGGCCTGTGACCAGCTGTTTTCCCGGGCCGCCGGCTCGCCGGAAAAATCTTGAAATCTGCTGTCGGATTCCGGTCGCCCCGTTCGAGGTGCAAGTAGGAACCCCGAATGGAGGAGACCACCATGACGATCCACACCGCTCCCGGCCCGGCGCGCGCAGTGCACCTGACCCCGGACGCCGCGGCCGCTCCCTCCCGCCGCGACTGCACCCCGGCCGCTCGCGTCACCAAGTCGCTGCTCGGCTACGGCGTCATCGCCGGACCCTTCTACGTCGTGACCGCCCTGGCGCAAGCGCTGACCCGCGACGGTTTCGACCTGACCAAGCACTCCTGGAGCCTGCTGTCCAACGGCGCGTTGGGCTGGATCCAGATCACCAACTTCGTGCTCACCGGGCTGATGACAGTCGCCGCGGCGGTCGGTCTGCGCCGTGCCCTCGGCGAGGGCACGGGCCGAACGTGGGCCCCTCGGCTGCTCGCCGCCTACGGAGCGTGCCTCGTCGCGGCCGGAATCTTCCGTGCCGACCCCGCGCAGGGCTTCCCGGTCGGCACCCCGGATAAGGCACCGGTGAGCTGGCACGGCACGATGCATCTAGCAGTCGGCTCGGTGGGCTTCCTCTGCCTTATCGTCATGTGCTTCGTCCTGGCGCGGCGATTCACGCACGACGGCCAACCGCGCTTCGCCCGCTTCTCCCGCAGCACCGGGGCCATCTTCCTCGTCGCCTTCGCCGGCATCGCCAGCGGTTCGCACGGTCCGGTCACACTGGCCTTCGCCGCCGCAGTGGTGATCGTATGTGCCTGGATCACCACGGTCAGCATCCACCTCTACCGCATCGTCGACGCCGCCTGATCGCCACTCGCCCATCCGAACCTCGACAAGAAAGGCCTGACCATGCGTTACCTCGTCCTGCTCAAGGCAGCCCAGCCCGCGACTCCGCCTCCGCCGGAGCTGATGGACGCGATCATGAAGCTCGGCGGCGAGGCCACCGCCGCGGGCGCGCTGCTCGACACCGCAGGCCTGCTGCCGAGCGCCGCCGGAGCCCGAGTCAGCCTCCAAGCCGGCTCGTTGAGCGTCACCGACGGGCCGTTCACCGAGGCCAAGGAGATGATCAGCTACGCGCTCTACCAGGTCGGCTCCAAGGAGGAGGCGGTCGGCTGGGCGTCGAAGTTCCTCGCCCTGCACCGCGACCTGTGGGAGGGCTGGGAGGGCGACGCGGACGTGCTCAAGGTCATGGGACCCGAGGACTTCGGTAACGCCCCCGCCGAGTAGCGCAGCAAGCGACTGCCCTAACGCACAACAGGATGCGAGGATCGGTAGCCATGACGGCTGCCGATCCTCGTCGCGTTGTGGAAGCGGTGTGGCGTACCGAGTCCGCTCGGATCATCGCGGCTCTGGCACGCATGGTCGGCGACGTGGGGCTCGCCGAGGAACTGGCGCAGGACGTGCTTGTCATCGCGCTAGAGCAATGGCCCGAGGACGGTGTACCGCAGCATCCCGCCTCATGGCTGATGGCCACAGCCAAGCATCGCGCCGTCGACACGCTGCGCAGGCAAAGCCGCTACCGCCAGAAGCTCGAAGAAGTCGGACGCGCAACGCCGGACAGCCATGAGCCGGATCTTGCCGCGGACCTTGACGACTACGTCGGTGACGACCTGCTCCGGCTCATCTTCGCGACCTGCCACCCGGTGTTGTCCACCGAGGCACGCGCGGCCCTGACCCTGCGACTGCTCGGCGGCCTGAGCACCGAGGAGATCGCGCGGGCCTACCTGACCTCGGAGTCGACCGTCGGCCAGCGCATCACGCGCGCCAAGCGGACTCTCGCCGAGAAGAAGGTGCCGATCGAGCTGCCGCCGCCGGCCGAGGCGGCCGAGCGGCTCGCCTCGGTCCTGGAGGTGATTTATCTGATCTTCAACGAGGGATACGCAGCCACCGCCGGAGCCGACTGGGCCCGCCCCGCGCTCTGCGATGAAGCGCTGCGCCTCGGCCGCATGGTCGCGTCTCTCGCACCGCAGGAGCCGGAGGTGCACGGTCTCGTCGCGCTGATGGAGTTTCAAGCCTCCCGAATGCGAGCACGTACCGTGCCCGACGGCAGCCCCGTCCTGCTCCAGGATCAAGATCGGCGCCTCTGGGATCGACTGCTGATCCGCCGCGGGTTCGAGGCTCTTGCGCGCGCCGAGGGAACGTGGGGTCCGTACGTGCTCCAGGCGTCCATCGCGGCATGCCATGCCCGTGCGTCGCGTGCCGAGGACACCGAATGGGAACGCGTCGCAGCGCTTTACCAGGTACTCGCACACGTATCGCCATCGCCGGTTGTCGAACTCAATAGAGCCGTGGCGGTCAGCTACGCCGAAAGCCCGGAACGCGCTCTCGAAATCGTCGACGACTTAGCAGACAGGTTGGCCGCTTACCCACTCCTCGCTGCGGTACGTGGCGACCTACTGGCAAGGCTCGGCCGGCCGGCAGAGGCCCGAGCCGAATTCGAACGCGCAGCGGAGATGACCAAGAACGAGGGCGAACGAGCACTCTTCCGCATTCGCGCCGCCGCCCTTACCTGACCTGCGACGGGACGCACCCGCTCGCGGACCCGGTGATCCCTCGCCCGCCTTGTGCCCCGACTCCCGCTAGATTTCTTGCAATGCGAACTCCCCGTCAGGCCGCCCGCATCCTCGTCATCGCGCCAGATGCCGCCGTCTTTCTCTTTCGGTACGACGATGAGGAAATCGGCCTGCACTGGACCACTCCCGGCGGCGGCTTGAACGAGGGCGAGACCCCCGAGCAAGCCGCGCGCCGCGAACTGCTCGAGGAAACCGGGTGGACTGACCTCGACCCCGGGCCGCTCCTCTTCACTTGGGCATACGACTATTGCCGTGAGGGCGTTCCGGTCCGCCAGTCCGAGCACGTGTTCGTCGCGCGCGCCCCGCGCCGGGACCCGATCGGAGACCTGACCGCGGCACACGCCGAGGACGGCATTCTGCGCTGGCGCTGGTGGCCGCTGGCTGAGCTGCCGACCTGCCCGGAGCGGGTTCTTCCGCCGCAACTGCCCGACCTCGTCACCGCCGTGCTGCGTACCGCTCCACAAGTGCCCGAACCGATCGAGCTCGGCTACGTGCCGCTCCTGTAACGCGCTGCTCGTGACGTGCCGACCGCGACCTTCAGCGTTGTAGTCGTCACTTCACGACCACGGTCACGGTGAAGTGCTGCTGATTCGGTGCGCAAGGCCTGGCTTCACCACACGTCATGCGGCTGGCAGTGACCGACGCCGTGCCTGGAGCGAGCGCTGTGAACGAGGCACGGATCGGTACGCAGCCCATGCCCGGGACATTGGGACAGTTCGTGGGTCTGGGCAGCGTGGTGGCCGCCCCGTCCTGACGCAAGACGCTCGGCGCCGATGAGCCGGACACAGTCCAGTAGTTGCTACCCAAGGTCAGCTCGACCGTCTGGCCGACCGTCGCGTTCACCGTCTTGCCATTCGCGTCGTCCTGGACGACGACCGTGCCCGCGCTGTGCCCTCCAGAAGAGGAGGTCGAGGACGCGCACCCGGCTGCGAGCAGCGCACACGACGCGGCGAGGGCCGCGAATCGCACTCCCGCTCCGAAGCGAACTCCCGCGAACGACGACGACATCGGTCCTCCTGCGCTCTGGCCGCTAGACGCCACTTGGACGGCCGTCGTCGCGGCCCGGTTCCCCTTCCGTGCCGCGTTTCCCGCGGATCGTCAGGGCGAACTCCAGCGGTACACCTGCTCCGGCCGCCCGGCGCCGCCGTAGCGCGGCGCCCGCAACGCGAGTCGCTGAGCTGCGAGGTAGTCGAGGTAGCGGCGCGCGGTCTGCACCGAGATGCCGACCTGCGGCGCGATCTGCCCCGCCGAAAGCTGATCATGTGACCTGAGCAGCGCAACGACCGACGCGAGCGTCGCCTCGGTCAGGCCCTTAGGCAGCGCCGTCTGCGTAGACGCATCATGCAGCGCCGCCAGTGCCCTATCCACGTCGTCCTGCGCGAGTAGGTCAGGAGCCTGCGCCGCGCGCCGCCGGAACTCCGCATACGCACGCAGCTTCTCCTGGAACGTCGCGAACGCGAACGGCTTGAGCAGGTACTGCACCACGCCGAGAGAGACTGCCGCGCGCACCGTGGCGAGGTCGCGCGCGGACGTCACCGCGATGACATCGACCTGATTGCCGTGCGCGCGCAGCGTCCGGCACAACTCGATGCCGGTCATGTCCGGCAGATTCACGTCAAGCAGTAGCAGATCGACCTGACGCGTCGCGACCAGCCGCAACGCCTCCGCGCCCAAATGCGCGATGCCGGCGGCCGCGAAGCCGGGCACCCGCGCGACGAATTCGGCGTGCGCGTCCGCCAGCACCGGATCGTCCTCGACGATCAGTGTGCTGATCACGCTCTCCTTGCCTGCTGCGCCGCTCATCCCGCGCTGCCCAGCCCTCCACGCGCCGCAGCCCCCGCCCGCGCCCCCGTTCCCGCTCCCCTTCCCCCTCTTCCTTCGCCTTCACCGCCGCCGGTCCTCGCCCCGGCCCGTGCGCCCTCGCCCCTTCCGCACACCGGCAGCCGCACCTCGACCGCCGCGCCACCCAACTCCTCATCACACGCGACATCGATGCGGCCGCCGTTACGATTGACCGCTTGTCGCACCAACGCCAGGCCGATCCCGTGTCCCGCTTCGTTCTTCGTGGTCCAGCCGCGGGTGAACAGATCGCCGATTCGCTCGGGATCGATGCCCGCGCCGCTGTCCGCGACCCGAACCAGCAGCTCCTGCGCCTCGGCCCGGATCGTGACCGAGACCCGCCTCGGCGGCGAGCCGCGCAGCGCCGCCTCGACGGCGTTGTCGATCA
>NZ_DASRGV010000333.1:0-19109 GCF_035650855.1 Actinocrinis sp.
AGCGTAGGCAGCGTCAGCGCTTCGGTGATGCCTGCGGCGCCCAACGTCTCGGCGAGCGGATGCAGTTGTACCGGATGCGGTGAGACCTCGACGAACGTCCGGTACCCGTCTTGCGCCGCGGCCTCGACCGCCTGCCGGAAACGCACCGGCGATCGCAGATTCCTGACCCAGTAAGCCGTGTCGAGAACCGCGGCGGAGCGCGGATCTTCGAGCGTCGTGCTGTACAGCGGGCAGACCGGTTCATAGGTCGGGATCTCGCCGAGTTGACCGGCCAGCGGTTCGAGCAGCGGGTCGACCTGCGCCGTGTGGCCGGCGGCCGTGACGTTCAGCGAACGCGCCATGCCGCCTTCCGCCGACACCAGCGCGATGAGCCGGTCCACGTCGCGTGCGGATCCTGATACGACGCACTGCTCAGGCGACGAGTGCACTGCCACGCGCAGACTCGGCAAGCGGGAGGCGGCCAGCTCGGCAATGGTCTTCGCTGAACGGTCCACGACGGCCATCGCCCCGCCGGAAAGGCCGTCGAGCAGTCGGGAACGGGCGCCGATGATCCGCGCGCCGTCCTCCTCATCGATGAACCCTGCGACGACCGCGGCGGCGATCTCACCCATCGAATGCCCGATCACGGCGGCCGGGCGCACCCCGTGCGACCACCACAGATCGGCCAGAGCCAGCTGAATCCCGAAGAGCACCGGCTGTACGGCCGACGGCGACTTCAGCGCGGCGCCTGGCTCCAGCTGCGCCCGCAGCGGCAATCCGTCCGCATGCCTCCGCAGCAGCGGCTCCAGGCGCTCGACCGACTCGGCGAAAACCGGTTCTTCGTCGAGCAGCTGCCGAGCCATGCCAGGCCACTGCGATCCGTAGCCGGAGAACACGAAGACGAGACGGCCCGGATGGCTGGGCGCGGGTCCAGTCACCGTTGCCGGATGCGGCCGACCAGTAGCCAGCCGATCCAGCGCTTCCGTTGCCTGCTCACGGGTTCGGGCGACGATCGCAGCGCGATGCGTGCCCTTACCAAGCCGACCGGCGAGCGTACGCGCGACGTCTCCGACCGGCACACGTCGTCCACGTGGCGAGTTCAGCCACGCAACCAGATCGGCGGCGTCTTCGCGCAACCGCTCGGACGTAGGGGCGTCGATCGCGAGCACGCTCGGCACATCCGTCGCGACCGATCTGCCCGCCTCGGTTCCGGATCTGCCTTCGCGCCGATACTCCTGCAACACGACGTGCGCGTTCGTGCCTCCGAATCCGAAGGCTGACACACCCGCGATCGCGGTGCCGCTGTAGCGCGGCCACGGCTCGGCCTCGGTGGCGACACGCAGGCCGAGCGCGTCGAAGTCGATGTGCGGGTTCGGGGCTGTGAAGTGCGGTTGGGGCGGCAGAACGCCGTGGTGCAGCGCGAGCACGGTCTTGATCAGGCCGGTGATCCCGGCGGCGGCTTCCAGGTGTCCGAGGTTCGCCTTCACGGAGCCGAGCAGCAGCGGCTCGTCCGGAGCTCGGCCGCGGCCGAGTACCTCGCCCAGCGCTCCCGCCTCGATCGGATCCCCGAGCGCGGTGCCGGTGCCGTGCGCCTCGACGTAGTCCACGAGCGCGCCCGGAACCGAACCGCGCCCGCTGTACACCTCGGCCAGCAGCGCGCGCTGAGCCTGTGCATTCGGTGCCAGTAGCCCGTTGGAGCGGCCGTCGGAGTTGACCGCGCTGGACCGGATCACCGCGAGCACCCGGTCCCCGGCCGCCTCGGCATCCGCCAGCCGGCGCAACACGACGACGGCGCAGCCCTCGGCGCGCACCATGCCGTCGGCCGATGCGTCAAAGGCCTTGCAGCGGCCGTCTGGAGCCAGCGCGCCGGCCCGCTGGAAGCTCAGCGTGACCGCCGGAGACAGCAGGACATTGACTCCAGCGGCCAGCGCCGTGTCGCATTCGCCGACCGACAGGCTGCGTACCGCCTGGTGTATGGCGACCAGGGAGGAGGAGCAGGCGGAGTCGACGGCGAGGCTCGGGCCGCGCAGGTCGAGGGCGTAGGACAGGCGATTCGCCGCGATGCTCAGCGCCGCTCCCGGCGCGCTCCACGCTTCGACCGCGTCCAGCGCGGCGGTGGTCAGCCGGGCGTATTCGTTCCCGCTGATGCCGACGAACACCCCGGTGCGGCTGCCGGCCAGGGAACCGGCCGGGATCGCGGCGTGGTCGAGGCTTTCGCGCGCCACCTCAAGTAGCAGCCGCTGCTGCGGGTCCATCGCCGCCGCCTCGCTCGGCGCGATACCGAAGAAGGCGGCGTCGAACCCTGCGACGTCGTCGAGGAACCCGCCGTGCCGCGGAATCTGCGCCAGCGCGGGATCATCGGGGTGGGCGAAACCGTCCCATCGACCCGGTGGCAGGGTGCTGATCGCGTCGGTCCTATTGAGTAGCGCCTGCCAGAACTCGTCTGCCGAGCGGATCCCGTCCGGCAACCGGCAGCCGATGCCGACAACGGCGATCTCGACCTGCTCGGCGGTGCGGGAGGTGCCCCGGCGTTCGGCCGGCACCGGATCGTGCGACGCAGGGGCCCGCATGCGTATGGGTGCTGCGACGCTGCTCGCAAGCTCCTCGCGTACGCGCTGTTCGATCTGTGCGAGCGTCGGGGCGTCCCACAGCAAGGTCGCCGGAAGCGGAATGCCGATCGCGGCGCTCAGTTCGGCGGCGAGCGCCACGGCGTCGCGCGAGGTGAGACCCAGCTCTGCGAGCGGCCGATTCTCCGCCACCTGCTGCGGTTCGATGCCGTACCACTCGTGCAGTCGATTCAGGACCAGGCCGCGGGCCCGGCCGTCCGATGCGTCTCGGCTCATCGGGCCTGCCCCCGTTCAAGCGAGACCTGCGCAGCGCCGAAGTCTCCGCGCAGGAACGCCTCACGGCAGGCGGAGCGCGACACCTTGCCGCTCGACGTGCGGGGCACGGCGCCGGGCGCGACGAGCACCAACCGGTCAAGGCGCAGCCCGTGCGCGATGGAGACCCGCGCGCGAGCGATCCGGTCGGCCTCTTCCCGAAGTGCCGCGTCAGGAGTCAAATCCCTGCGATGCTCTGCCACGGCCACCGCTTGCTGGCCCTGCTCCCCGGTCACCGCGAACACCGCGATCCGATCGCGGCGGACACAGGACACGGCGCTCTGTATCGTCTCCTCGACGTCCTGCGGGTAGTGGTTACGTCCATCGAAGATCAGCAGATCCTTGAGCCGTCCGGTGACCAGAAGCCGTCCTCGGTAGACGGCACCGAGATCGCCGGTGCGCAGCCAGGGTCGCTCTCCGGTGCCGGGAAGTATCGTGCCGAACGTCTCAGTACTCTGCTCTGCCCGCTTCCAGTAGCCGAGCCCGACATTCGGCCCGCGCACCACGATCTCGCCGACCACTCCCTCCGGCCGAAGCTCTCGCGTGACCGGATCGATGATCTGCAACTCCTGCCCGAATGCCGCTCCGCAGAAGGTCAGCTCGACCGCGGCAGCAACAGCCGTCTGACCGCCGGCGATATCGAGCGGAACGATGCGGCCGTCCGCGAGTTCATCCCTGCGGCATGACATCGACTGCGGCGCCGTCTCGGGACTGTCGGCCGCGACGAAAACCGTGGCCTCGGCCAAGCCGTACGAAGGGCACAGCGACCGCGGGGGAAGACCGAAGTCGGCAAAGGCGTCCAGGAACCGGCCGATCGTCGCGGCCCGCACCGGTTCGCTTCCGTTGATCAGGGCACGTACCTGCTCCAGCCGCAGGTCCCCGGCGTCAGCGGCGGTGTAGCGGGCCGCGCAGTAGTCGTAGGCGAAGTTGGGCGCGGCCGACAGCGCGCCCGGATAGAGCCCGAGCAGCCGGATCCAGCGCGCCGGCCGCTCCAGGAACGCCATCGGGTCCATCAGCACCGACGGGAAGCCCAGTGCCACCGGGGCCGCGATGCTCAGCAGCAGTCCCATGTCGTGAAACAGCGGCAGCCAGCCGACCGAGGTGTTCGGGCCGCTCGGGTCGGCGAACACGCCAAGCGCCTGTAACGCATTGCTCAGCACATTGCGATGGCTGATCATCACGCCGGTCGGCGTCCGGGTGGATCCCGAGGTGTACTGGAGGTATGCGACGCCGTCCGGATCCGCTTCGAGGTCGGCGTCCGGGCGATGATCCGCGGCAAGCGTAGTGCCGCCGGCGCGATTGCGGCCCTCACCGAGCATGACCACCGGCAGCTGCTCAAGCCGCGCCGAGCGCATGAAGGTCTCGGCGGCCAGCGCCGTGGCCGCAGTGACCAGCAGGCAGGCCGGTTCGCAGTCCTCGATGACGGACCTGACCTTCCGCTCGTGCCCGGGCAGGTCCGGCGAGAACAGCGGAACGGCGACGACTCCGGCCAGCAGGCAGCCGAGGAACCCGGTCACGTAATCCAAGCCCTGCGGCATCAGCAGCGCCGCGCGGTCACCGGGTCGGCACGTCGCGCGCACGGCCGCGGCCGCCGATTGCGCACCCGAGTAAAGCTGGGCCCAGGTGAGCGACCGGTGCTTGCCCGGCGAGTGATAGTGCGGGAACTCAACGAACGTAAAAGCGCGCTGATGTCCGCGTTCTGTCGCCCAGCGCCGGAGCCGGTCCTGCAAGAGCGACGGAGTCGAGGGCTGAAACGACATGGCTACTCCAGGCGTGCGGCGCGCGAAGGGCGATAGAGCCACCAGATTCAGCCGACCGCGACGGGCCGGGCTAGAGATTCGTCTGACAGTTCGAATGGGCCGCGTTGTCATCCGCGTGATAAGAATCGCGGGAACGCTGGGCCGGATGACCTTCGAATGCTCATTCGGCTCACCTGGCTGAGCGATTCGCGCCTCGCCGCGCTACCGCACGGCAGGCGCTCGCACCGTGGCTCGGACGGCTGCGCACCAGCATGAGACATGTGTCGCACGCAGTAGCGTCGAAATCCGCCTCGCCTCCGAAAAACGCTCATCCGCGTGCGTGTTTTCGCGCTCGCTCGCGCCGGCGCGGGCAAGCCCGGCCGACTCCGGGTACTGATGGCGCGTGGGTGGAGGAAAGTCGGCGGCTGCTGCGCCCGACGCGGTGGACCTTTGGCGAGCGTTGCCGTCTGAGCTGGCCGAGCCGCTGCGGGCTCGGCTACCGGGCCTTGCGCAGGCCGTGACGCGTGAGATCCGGTGCACCGTGCCGGAATTCGCCGGCCCGGAGCGGTCATCCTTCGGGCTCGACATCCGGCTCGGCGTGGAACGGGCACTCGCCGAGTTCGCCGACCGGCTCGCGGAAGGCGCGGCGTCGCCGGATGGACTCGATCGCGCCGAGGCGAAGCCCGCCTTGCGTATCGCGTCCGGCGCGAACCTGCGGCACGCCGCGGCCCTCGACGCTGTGCAGGCGGCGCTCCGGCTCGGCGCGCGCATGACGTGGCAGTGCCTGGCGCAGATCGGAACCGAAGAAGGCATCCCCGCGCAGCGGATGTACCTCGTGGCAGAGGCCGTATTCGTATACGGCGAGGAACTGGCCGACCAGGTGCGCGCCGCGCACACCGAGGCCCGGGCCCGGACGGATCGCGAAGTCCTGCGTCGGCGCAGGCGCCTGGTCGAGCAGTTGGTGTCAGTGCCCGGTCCCAGCCGCGCCTCCGTCAGTGAACTCGCCCGCGCGGCGCGCTGGCCGTTGCCCGCCACGGTGCGCGTAGTCGCGTTGCGGCGAGTCGGCGGCAGAGACGTGGCGACCGTGTCGGCCGGACCGCTCCTGTCGGCCGGATTCGACGCGCTCGTCTCAGGGGACGCAGATGCTCCGTACCTGATCGTCCCGGAGACGGGACCCCGCGCCCTGCTCGCACTCGCGCGCGAGCTGACCGACTGGAGCGCGGCTGTCGGGCCACCGGTCACCCTCGAAGACGCCGGTCGCTCGCTGCGTTGGGCCCGGCGTCTGCTCGACCTGGCCGATCGTGCCGCCGTCGCGATGCCGAACTCGATGAACGCACCGAACTCGGCGAATCCTGCTCTGCTGCACTGCACCGATCATCTCTCCGCGCTGCTCCTCTCCGCGGACGAGCCGCTGATGCGCGTCCTGGTCGATAAACGACTGGCTCCGCTCGACGCGGTGCCGGCGCAGCGGCGTGACCGGTTAGCCGAGACATTGTTGTCCTGGCTGGAATGCCGAGGCAGCGCCCCGGAAGTGGCGCGGCGGCTTGGCGTACACGCGCAGACGGTCCGCTACCGGCTGCGTCACCTGGAAGAGCTTTTCGGCGACGCGTTGCAGGACCCGGATTCACGCTACGAGCTCGAACTCGCCTTGCGCGGCAGAGCCCTGCTGCACTCAGCCGAGGCGGATTCGCGGCTTATCGCGGCCGGCTGAGCGCGGCGACGGCCTGCCTGCCGCGCAGCGCCAGCTCCAATTCGAAGCGCGCGCCGGGATCCGCGAACACCGGGCCGAACAACTCGTGCAGGCGGTGCAGCCGCTGCCGAGCGGTCTGCGGATGGATGCCAAGCCGCGCCGCGATCTGCGGGGCGCTTCCCCCGTTCGTGTCCAGCCACGCGAGCAGCGTGGTCTCCATCCGGCGGCGCTGCTTGACCGTCAGGTCGGCCAGAGCCGCGAGCTGCCGGTCCGCGAGCAGCTTGAGCAGCGGCTCGTCGCCGATCAGCAGCAGGGACGGCAGCGCGTGGTCGCACATGACCGGACCCTTGGCGAGGGCCTGCGCCGGCAGCCGGTCCCGCACCCGCCGCGCCCAGCGCAGCGAGTCCGGCGCCATGGTCGGCGTCACCGCTGGGCCGATGACGGCGTTGCGATCCCGCAGCAGGCCGAGCAGGAGCGGGTCGCGCAGGTCCTGCGCGGGATCGCGCAGCACCAAATACGGGTCCTGACAACCAAGATCGTGCAGGACGGTCTCCGGCGGCCTGCCGATCTGGGCCGCGGCCGCCGTGGCCGGCGGCGCCGGACCGAGCGCCACGCAGGAGACCCGCTCGGGCAGCGGCCACCGCGCGGCCGCTGCCAGCTGCTCGAGCTGCTCCGCGGGCGCCCCGGCCACCAGCAGGTCCCGCAGCATCCGGCGGCGGCTCGACGCGCCGTCGTGGCTGTCGCGGCTCGTCTTGGCCTCGGCATAGCCGATGGTCGCGGCCGAGGCCATCACGTCGATGTGGGCGAAGATGGCCTCGGCGAGCGTGACCATCTCGTCCGAGCGCATGCCCGCGCGACGGCCGACCCGCGCGTAACGCCGCCAGGCCACCCGGCCGCCGAGGCGGTACGCCGCCTGAAGCGCATCCAAGCTGCGCCCCTCCGCGAGTTCCCCGCGGCCGAGCGCGCGGTAGACCCGCAGCCGCTCGGGGCTCGGTTCGCCGGCGCTCTCCACCAACTCGGGGAATTCGAGCAGCGCGGTCTCCACGCCGAGCTGAAGCCCGATTCCGAACTTGCCGGACAGCGGCTTGTTGTATTCGGGGATCTCCCGGCGGATCTGGTGCAGGATCTCCGTGGAGATGCTGCCGCGTTCTTTCCGCACTTCGGCCGCGAAAGCGCGGGGCAGCGTAGCCCAAGGTCTGGTCACGCCCACGGTCCCGTCGGTAGGGTCGCGTCACTTCTCCCGGAAGTATGCTGCGATGTTACTGACTCGTCAACTAGCGCGGATCGCAGACGCCTGATCGGGCGCCATCAGCCCTGCAAACAGCTAGTTCGGCGCGAACAGGGGTCGACGAGAGGCTTACCAGAGCGTCAGTAGCTCGGGTAGCTCCGAGCGAAGATCGGGTAATCCCGAAAACGCTCACCCGCGTTATACAAACGGCGCGGCGCAATTCTCCCGGGCTGGCAGCCTCGCAAGATGTTCCCCCGAACCTCGCGCCGATCGATTGACGCTTCTCAGCGGCCTTCATATCGTCACCGACCGTCACGGCGAACACCGGTCTTCCGCTGAATTCGCCCGTGAGCAAGGGGTTTGTGAGCTCGAATAATCCGCGCGCGGACCGGAAAACTTCGACAAGAGAACGGTACTCCCCACCATGTCAAGAAGTCGGTTCCGCATGGCCGCGCTCGGCGCCTCGGTGGCGTCAGCGGCCTGTCTTACCCTCACCGGCGCCCAGTCCGCCTCCGCCGCCACCGCCCTTCCCGTCCCGCACAACGCCGCCGCGGCGCTCATCCAGGGCTTCCTCGCCCCGACCACGCCGCCGCCCGGCGCCAACGACGGCAACTGCCGGCCGAGCGCCGCGCACCCGTACCCGGTGGTGCTGGTCAACGGCACGCTCGAGAACATGAACGACAACTGGCAGGGCGCCGCGCCGCTGCTCGCGAACAACGGGTACTGCGTCTTCACGTTCAACTACGGCGGAACCTCGCCGGACGCCCCGGTGCAGTCCACCGGCCCGATCGAGGACAGCGCCGCCGAACTGGCCTCCTTCGTCACCTCGGTGCTCAACCTCACCGGCGCGGCGAAGGTCGATCTGGTCGGCCACTCCCAGGGCGGGATGATGCCGCGCTACTACATCAAGAACCTCGGCGGCGCGGCCAAGGTCGACAAGCTGGTGGGGCTCTCCCCGAGCAACAACGGCACCACGCTCGACGAACTGACCACGCTCGGCACGTTGCTCGGCGTGCTCGTTCCCGTGAACCAGTTCCTCAGCGGGCCCTGCGAAGCCTGCGTCGAACAGGAGGCCGGTTCGCCCTTCCTCACCGCGCTCAACGCCGGCGGCGAGACAGTGCCGGGCGTGCAGTACACCGTGATCACGACCAGTAAGGACGAGGTGGTCACTCCGTACACCTCGGCCTATCTGCCCGCCGCGCCCAACGTCACGAACATCCTGGTGCAGAACCAGTGTTCGCTCGACAACACCGACCACGTCGAGATCGCCTACGACCCGATCGCGCTGGCCGACATGCTCAACGCGCTCGACCCGGCGCATCCGCAGCCGGTGCCCTGCGAGATCGTCAACCCGTTCACCGGCCCGCTGAGCTGACCCGGGCCGGCGGTCCCAGACCGGCCGCGTCCGGACCCTGCCGCATCTCAGGGTCCGGACGCGCGTCCGGGTGGCCCGTTCGAATCTGACTTCGATTCAGGTCTGTGCAGCATGCCAGGCTTCGTAGTACCTTACCGCTCAGGCAAATACAGCGTACGCCTCTGACCAGGCCGCTTGAGCCTTGTTGTGCCATGTCAGGCCGCACGCCACCCAGCGTGGGCGACGCGAGGACCGGCCCGGAGGGCCGCCGGACCAGAGTCCTGCGTCGCTAGGCGGACGCATTCCGGAAAGGCGGTGATCATGGTTGACGTCGGTCGCGGCGGCACCAGGCGCGGTGCGTTTGACGACGACGAGGACGAGATACGGCCCGACACGGAGCGCGAGGCGCAGGCGCGCATCGAGCGTGAGGCAGCCGCGCGCAGCGGCCGGCTCTCGCTCGCCGGGCTCGGCCTCACGGCCCTTCCTCCCGCGGCGCTGGAGCTGAGCGGACTGAGGGAGCTGGACCTTTCCGGCAACCGACTCGAACAACTGCCCGAGCGGATCTCGCGGCTCACCGCTTTGGAGCGGCTCGTGCTGCGGGGCAACCGGCTGGCCGGGCTGCCGCCGACACTCACGGCGCTGCGCCGGTTGAAGCACCTCGATTTATCCGAGAACCAGTTCGCTGAGATCCCCCGTTGGCTCGGCCGACTCGACCTGGAGTCGATACAGCTGGGCGATGCGGCCGACCTGGTGCACCCGCCGGCCGAGGTCGTGGATCAGGGAACGCAGGCCGTGCTGGCATATCTGCGGGAACGCGACGGCGTCCGCGGTGCGCGGCTCGACGGGGGAGTACTGACCCGCCGTGCTCGCCCTTCGAGCGCTGAGATGCCTGAGATACCTGTGCCACCTTTGGCGTCCGCCGAGCCGCTTGAAGTCGCGACGGATTCAGCTACGGAACCGACCCGTGCGGCGTGGACCGCCTGGCCACCGCAACCCAGAGCCCTGATGCTCGGTGCCGGAGTTCTGCTGGCACTCGCGGTGGTCCCGTTCGTGCTGCCGCACGTCGGCGGCGCGGCGGTCCCGCGCACAAGCGGTGTACTCGGCGATCAGAACGGCTCCGCAGGCGGCGCGAATCGCGCATCCCTTCCCGGCGCGACGGTCCTGCTCCCGGCGACCCCACCCGGCGCGGCCGGGACCCCGGGCGCGCACCCCTCGGTGTCCGCAGGCCAGCCGGCGGCAAGTCAGAGTGCTGCCGCGGGCGCGGTGGCAAGCCCGTCGACCGCGTGGTCGGCCAACTTCATGCCTACACCGGTGATCTCCATGTCCACGGGCGCCGCGCCGCTGATCGGGCCGATCCTCAGCGGCAACGCCGGAGGCGGCGCGCTGTGTGCGGTCGTGACCGCCCACGGCGCGAACGCCGGCCAGATCGACGTGACCGTCTGCGACAGCGCGGCGGCGCCGACGTGGACCTTCGAACCCGACGGCGACACCTTGCAGACCTCTGGACTGTGCATGGCAATACTCGATAACGCGAACGGCGCCGCGCCCAGTGTCGTGCTGAACACCTGCGACGCAGGACCTGAACAGGTCTTTGTCCCACAAAGCGGCGGTTGGCTGTACAACCCCGGGTCGGGTCTGTGCGTCAGTGAAGTCAGCGGAAAGAAGCATCAGCAGGCTGCTGTGTCGATGGAGCTGTGCGGCGCGGCCGGACAGCAGTGGAATCTCCCGACCTGACCAGGCCCCTCCGGAGGAGTGGTGCATGTCTGATCCGCAATGGATCGGCGCGCGATACGAGCTGCTCGAGCGACTCGGCGGCGGAGCCGACGGCTCGGTGTGGCGCGGCTGGGATTTGGCGACCGGATCCGATTGCGTCGCCAGATTCGTGCGCCGCGATTCGGCCGTCGCCAGCGGCCTGACCGCCGCGGCCCGCTGGGGCCAGGTGATCCGCACCTTGGGCACGGTCGCCAACCTGGCCCATCCCGGACTTGTCGCGGTCGACGACATCGTGGCCGACGAGGGCAGGTGGGCGTTGATCACCCGGCTGATCCCCGGCGAGAGCCTGGCGGCCAGGCTGACGAGCACGGGCGCGTTGCCGACCGCGGAGGCGGTGCGGCTCGTCGCGCAACTCTGCGAAGCATTGGCCGTCGCGCACGAGGCGGGCTTGGCCCACGGACGGGTCAAGCCGTCGAATCTGCTGCTCGAACCGGGCAGCGACGGCACGCTGACCGTGCGGCTTACTGACTTCGGCCTGATCGAACTGGAGAGCTGGGCCGCGCACGAGCAGCACTTCGCGCCGCATCCGGCCACGGCGGCCGCGCGGGTCCGGTATCGGCCGCCGGAATGGATTCCCGGCATGCCGACCACCGCCGCGGGCGACGTCTACGCGGTCGGCGTCGTCTTGTACGAGGCGCTGACCGGGCACCAGCTCGTCGGGCAGAGCGCTGTGGACCAGACCGCTCAGCCGCGCCCCGAATCGCTGCCGCCGCGTCCGCGGGAGATACCCGAGGTGCTTTGGGCGCTCCTGACGCAGTGCCTTGAGAAGCGGCCTCGGCTGCGGCCCACCGCGGCGCAAGTGGCCGATCGGCTGCGGACAATCGGATCAGGTCCACGGCCGCCCATCCCGCACGCCGGCCCGCCGGTACGCGGTCGCGCGCATGAGCGGCGGGTGCCGAACTCGAATCCCGCATTGCCCGCACCGCTCCCCGGCCCTGGCCGCCATCGCGAATTAAGTGTTCTGCGACGTGTCGAGTTCGCCGCGTCGGCTACGGCCGTCGCGTTGGTCGGCAGCTTGACTTTCACTCTGGGAGCCAGCGACGGTGCATTGCCGCCGCGAACCGTGCCCACACGTGTTTCCGTCTTGGAGTCCACGACCAGTGCCGCGGTGCGGAACCTGTCGTCGGCTTCCGCGCAATCGCCGTCCGCGACGGCCGGTGCTGGCGCCGGAGCGCCGATCAGCGCGTCGGCAGCGACCTCCGGCGGTCCGCCATCCGGGAGCGGCTCTGGTCCCGGCCCCAGCACCGGCCCCGGATCGCCGCCCTCGTCCGGACCCGCGACCGTGCCCTCTTCGGCCCCGGCGACGTCCCCCGCCCCGGCGCCGAGCGGTACGCCCGCTGGAACGAGCGACGGGCTGATCAACGATCCGATCGGCTACCTGGAACACCTGCGCGCGATGATTCAGCAGATGGCGGCGCAGGGCCGGGGCGTCGTGGACGCCAACGCGGCCGGCGATCTGGAGAACCTGGTGCTGGATCTCGAGAACGGCGTCGACTCGTACCTGCAGAACGGAGGCCAAGGACTGCTGCTGATGATCAAAGCTAAGGTCGCGGGCTTCGACGGGCGCCTGGCTGAGGATCTGGACCGGGGCCTGATCTCCGCCGGCCCCGCGATGACGCTGGCGGCCTATCTGCAGAAGCTCGCCCCATGACCCGCAGCGGCCGTCATTGACCAACTATCGGCCCGGCATGGCTTACTTACTTAGCCGTTAAATAAGCCGGGCTCGCGCGACCTCGCGCAGCGCCGGCTAAGCCTGTGCCGCCGCGCTCGCCGCCTCGGTGGCGGGCGCGGTGAACCGCTCGCCGCGGGCCGTGCGCTCCATGCCCAGCCACATCAGGTTCATGAGCCGCCGCGCCGTGGTCTGCGGCGCCTCGCTCGGGTTGGTCACCGCCCAGTCGGCCATCGCGTCCGCGGCGCCGACCAGCGCGCGGGCCACGGCGGTGGCCTCCCGGCGCATCGTGGAGTACCCGGGCGCACCGCCCTCGGGCGCGCGGGCCCGCATCGCCTGCAGGACCAGGTCCGCCACGGTGGCGACGATCTCCCCGCGCACCTGGGCCAGTTGCTCGGCGACCGAGTCGTTGTGCGAGCGCGCCTGCTGATAGAGCACCGACCAGCTGGCCCGGCGCTCGGCGACGAAGGTGAAGAACGCGGTCAGCCCGCGCCACAGCCGCTCGGCCTCGTCGGCCGCCGGGGCCCTGGTCGCCGCGCCGAGCGCGTCGACCAGCCGGTCGGTCTCCCGGGCCACGCAGGCCCGGAAGGTCTCCTCCTTCGAGCCCAGATAAAGGTAGAGCAGAGGCTTGGACACCCGTGCCCGCTCCGCGATCTCCTCCATCGAGGCCGCGTGGAATCCGTACTCGGAGAAGACCTCGACCGCGGCGTCGAGCATCTGCTGCTCGCGTACCTCGCGGGGGAGGCGCCTGCGCTCGGTCGAGGGGGCCACCTTGTGAGCTTACCTTACCTGGCCGTAAACTTACTCGACCGTTAAATAACTTCGTTCGAGGAGCGTCATGACCTTCGACCTGGGCCTGAGCGACGAGCAGACCGAGGTGCGCGACTGGGCGCATGGTTTCGCCGCGGAGGTGATGCGTCCGGCGGCGGCCGAGTGGGACGAGCGCGAGGACACGCCGTGGCCGATCATCCAGGAGGCGGCGAAGATCGGCTTGTACGGGTTCGAATCCCTGGCCAACCTGTACGAGGACCCCACCGGCCTGTCCATCCCGCTGCTGAACGAGGAGCTGTTCTGGGGCGACGCGGGGATCGGGATGTCGATCCTGGGCACCACGCTGGCGGTGGCCGCGATCTTCGCCACCGGCACCCAGGAGCAGATCATCGAGTGGATCCCGCAGTGCTTCGGCGACCAGCAGGACCCGAAGCTCGGCGCGTTCTGCGTCTCGGAGCCGGAGGCCGGCTCGGACGTGGCCTCGATGCGCACCCGCGCCCGCTTCGACGAGGCCGCCGGGGAGTGGGTGCTCAGCGGCCAGAAGGCCTGGATCACCAACGGCGGGATCGCGAACGTGCACGTGGTGGTCGCCTCGGTCGAACCCGAGCTGGGCGCGCGCGGGCAGGCCGCGTTCATCGTCCCGCCGGAGGCGAAAGACAGCACCCTGCATTCCCCGCGCAAGATCAAGAAGCTGGGGCTGCGTGCCTCGCACACCGCGGACGTGTTCCTCGACGAGGTGCGGGTGCCGGCCGAGTTCGTCCTCGGCGGCAAGGAGAAGCTGGACGCGCGCCTGGCCCGCGCCCGGGAAGGCGCCCGCTCCAACAGCCAGGCGGCGATGGCCACCTTCGAGCTGAGCCGCCCGACCGTGGGCGCGCAGGCCCTCGGCATCGCCCGTGCCGCGTACGAGTACGCCCTCGAATACGCCAACGAGCGTCGTCAGTTCGGCCGGCCGATCGCGCAGAACCAGGCGATCGCGTTCGCGCTGGCGGACATGCGCACCGAGATCGACTGCGCGAGGCTGCTGATCTGGCGCGCGGCCTGGATGGGGCGCAGCGGGCAGCCGTTCACGGCCGGCGAGGGCTCGATGTCGAAGCTGAAGGCCGGCGAAGTCGCGGTCGCGGTGACCGAGAAGGCGGTGCAGATCCTCGGCGGCGCCGGCTACAGCCGGGAACACCCGGTCGAGCGCTGGTACCGCGACAGCAAGATCTACACGATCTTCGAAGGCACCAGCGAGATCCAGCGCCTGGTCATCTCCCGCGCCATCACCGGACAGCCCGTGGTCTGACCGCTACCGCGCCGGCGATCAGCGGCCGGTCAGTGTCATACGGCCCGGGGTCATCGAGGCGGGGGCCGTCGCGGCGGGCGTCGCCGTGCCCGGCGCGCGCGTCGGCAGCGCGGCCAATTCCTGCCGCGCCGCGTTTTCTACGAGCAGTGGAATGAAATCGCGGATCCGGCTCTCGTCGAATTCCTGGTGAATGCGATGCACGATGCCGCCGATTTGCGCTTCGGAGGCCCTCGCGGCGTACGTGTCCAGCAGCCGGGCGATCACCTGCTCGATGGCGTGCTGTTCGTGGTCCGATCCGTCAGCCATGGTCCCTCCCGCGGATCGCGCGCCAATCAGCCGAATTCCAGCGTGCATGTCGACCGGCGTTTGCACAAGGGTTCCTCATCGTTTGGTTTCCCGACACCGCGCCGCCATAATCCAGCTGAATCGAGGAGACGATGACGGAGCTGAAAAACAAGGTACGTTCCCGCCCGCGCTTCATTGCACGGGCGGGAACGAACTTCGTGCGCTGCGTCAGCTACTGCTGCACGGGCTGCCGTTAAGGGCGAAACCGGTAGGCACAGCTGTGTTGCCGGTGTGGTTGGCCTGGTATCCGAAGCTGGTGCTGCCGCCGGCCGCGATGGCCGCGTTGTAGCTGACGTTCGTCGCGGTGACCGCTCCGCTGGACGGGCTGATCGTCGCGTTCCACGCGTTGGTGACGGTCTGGCCTCCGGCCAGCGTGAAGGTCAGCTTCCAGCCGTTGATCGCGCTGCTGCCGGTGTTGGTGATGGTGACGTTGTTCGTCAGCCCGGTGTTCCACGCGCTGACCTGGTTGGTCACCTTGCAGGTACCCGCGTTGCCAGTACTCGACGCCGACGCGGAAGGCGACGCCGATGCCGACTGCGACGGTGAGGCGCTGGCGGACGGCGATGTAGACGCGCTGGGCGAGGGGCTGCCGGTGCTGCCGCTGCCGTCCAGGCCGAAGAAGTGCACGGCGACCGCGGCCATGCCGGTCTGCGGCAAGGCGTGTCCGACCCCTGCGATGCTGTACGCGTCAACGGCCGGGTTGTTGGCGTCGCCGTACGTGGTGTGCGTCCAGTTTCCGTTGATGACGCTGCTGGACGTCGGCGTCTGGCTCACGCCGAGCACGTTGGTCCACTGCTTGATCTCTTCGCCGAAGTTGTTGTAGTTCAGCGTGGTGTCCGTGGTGCCGTGCCACAGCTGCATGCGCGGGCGCGGCCCGGTGTAACCCGGGTAGGCGCCCCGGACGTAGTCGCCCCAGGCCTGCGGGGTGTTGCTGACCTGGCCCTGGGCGCAGGCGGAGTTCCAGCCCCGCACGGTGCCGGTGTAGAAGCAGTGGAAGGGCACGCCCATGAATGCGGCCCCCGCCTTGAACACGTCCGGGTAGTCGCCGAGCATGACGTTGGTCATCATGCCGCCGGAGGAGTTGCCGGTGACGTAGATGCGGCTGGTGTCGACGTTGTTGTGCGCCTCGGCGTACTGGACCATCGAGATGATGCCCGCGGGGTCGCTGTTGCCGTTGTGGGTCAGCGCGCCGTCGGAGGCGACGTCCCAGCAGTCGTTGCTCGGGTTGTTGACCTGCGGGTAGATCTCCATGAACCCGTAGCGGTCGGCCAGCGAGGCGAACTCGGTGCCGCTGAACTCCGCCTGCGCCGAACCGCCGCAGTAGTGCAGAACGACCAGCAGCGGCGGGTGAGCGCTCACATTGGCCGGGATGTACTCGTACATCGACAGGCCGGTCGGGTTGTTCCCGAAGTTGCTGATCTGCACCAGCGAGGCCGCCGACGCGCTCGGCGCCAGCGCGACCAGCGCCGACAAGGCGGTCGCCGTGGCCGTGCCGAACGTGGCGGCCAGCGCCGCGCGGGTTCGTTTCATCGCAGTCCTCTCCCTCCGTGCCGTCGCTGTGGCCTGATACGCCGCGCGAGGGCTCGACTTGCGCCTGACGGATGACGGAGCGGTGCCCCGACTCGCCGCGCGACGGTAGTTGGGGAAACCTGCGCGGTCAACGAAATCCGATGCCGCACGGAAAAGCCGGTTAAGACCTTCGAAACTTGCATCCGGGAGACCTTCACGTCGCGCCGCTGCGCAAGTCGCCTCGAGAGCGTCGACGTTCGTCCGCCGACCACGGCCGCCGACACCTCTCGCCGCCGCCACGGAGGCTCTCCTGGCAGAAACTTTCGCAGAGTGCGCACAAGATTCGGGCACCGTTCGACCACGCCCATCGAGCCGTTCGACCACACCAGCGGACCACGTCAGAGGGCGGAGGCGGTCGGCGCCGACCCGGCGGACGGGCCGCGCGAACCGCCGCGCAGGCCGCAAGCCTCCCTTGCCCGCCGGCCCGGCCGACTTCACACTGCGCCTGTCGCCACGCTCGGCGCGCCCTCGGGACAACGGCGGGCCGAGCGGATCGTGGACACGTCATGCCGCCGGTCCCCTGAGGCTGGATCGCGGCCGGGATTGTGAGCGCTATCAAGGAGTCTGCGGATGTGTTCTCCCCGAACGCGGCACGGAGGCGCGCGATGAGGTTTGACCATCGGTCCGCCTGGGCGGCCGGCGCCGCGGCGCAGGCGGCCTCCGGGTGTCAGGTCACTTACTCGATAAGCAGCCAGTGGCAGGGCGGCTTCGGCGCCAACGGGAGCATCACCAACCTGGGCGGCGCGATCACCTCCTGGAAGCTGTCGCGCCGGGCTCGACGCAGAGCTACAACCTGCTGCCCTGGCGCATCGGCCTGCTGACGCAGACCAACTCAACCTGCTGACGACACGCACCGAACGGGAAGGATCGGAGATCGGGCATGGGCATACGCAAGCAATGGCTGGCCGCCGCGCTGGCCCCGGCACTGGCAGTCGGAGTGCTCACCGCCGGAGCGGCGATCAAGGCGAACGTCGCGGTCGCGGCGTCCAACGCAGTGAAGGTCATGCCGCTGGGCGACTCCATCACCGACGGCCTGACGGTGCCCGGCGGGTACCGCATCGGCCTGTGCCAGCGGCTGGTCGCCGGCGGTTACAACGTCAACTTCGTCGGATCGCTCTCCAACGGCCCGGCCATGGCGTGCTCCCAGAACCACGAAGGCCACTCCGGCTGGCGTATCGACCAGATCGACGCGAACATCGTGGGCTGGCTCAACACCTACCAGCCGCACACGGTGCTGCTGCACATCGGCACCAACGACATCAGCCAGAACTACGACCTGCCCAACGCGCCGAACCGGCTGTCCGCGCTGATCGACCACATCACCAACACGCTGCCGAGCGCCGAGGTGTTCGTGGCGCAGATCATCCCGCTCAGCTATGACGCCGCCCAACTCCAGGCATTCAACGCGGCGATCCCCGGCATCGTGCAGAGCAAGGTGGCGGCGGGCAAGCACGTGCACCTGGTCGACATGTACGACGCGCTGACCACCGCGGACCTGCAAGACGGTGTCCACCCCAACGCCGCGGGCTACGACAAGATGGCCGCCGTCTGGTACCGCGCCCTGCTGGCGGTGCCCGGCAGCATCGGCAATGCGGGCCAGCCGAGCGGAAGCCCGACACCGACGCAGTCACCGTCCACGTCGCCCTCGGCGTCGGCATCGCCATCCGCTTCGGCCACCGGAGGTTCGGGCGCGTGCCGGGTCTCCGACACGGTGAGCGCATGGAACACCGGGATGACCGAGAACATCACGGTCACCAACACCGGCAGCACGGCGATCAACGGCTGGCGACTGGCGTTCACCCTGGCCGGCGGCCAAACCGTCACCAACGCGTGGAACGCCACGATCAGCCCGTCCAGCGGAGCGGTCACGGCCACGAACGTCAGCTACAACGCGGCCATCCCACCCGGCGGCAACACCAGCTTCGGGTTCCAGGCCAACCACACCGGCAACAGCGCCGCACCGGCGGCGTTCACCCTCAACGGCGCACCGTGCACCGTCGCGTAAGGAGCATCATGTCCCCATCCAACCGTCCCCGTCGGGGCCTGGCGCTGGCGCTGGCCACCGGTGCCGCGACACTCGCGGTCGCGGGCGCGGCGCTGCTGATGCCCAGCTTCGCCCAGGCCGCCAGCACGCTGGGCGCGCAGGCCGCCACGACCGGCCGCTACTTCGGCACCGCGGTGGCCGCCGGCAAGCTCGGCGACTCGACCTACGCCACGATCCTCGACCGCGAGTTCAACATGATCACGCCCGAGAACGAGATGAAGTGGGACACCACCGAGCCGTCCCGCGGCAACTTCAACTTCGGCCCGGCCGACCAGATCGTCAACCACGCCCTGGCGCACGGGCAGCGGATGCGCGGCCACACCACGGTGTGGCACTCGCAGCTTCCCGGCTGGGTCTCCAGCATCTCCGACGCGAACACGCTGCGTTCGGTGATGGACAACCACATCACCACCGAGATGACCCACTTCAAGGGGAAGATCTACGCGTGGGACGTGGTGAACGAGGCGTTCGCCGACGGCTCCACCCAGCACCGCAGCTCGGTGTTCCAGAACGTGCTGGGCAACGGCTTCATCGAGGAGGCGTTCCGCACCGCCCGCACCGCCGACCCGGCGGCCAAGCTCTGCTACAACGACTACAACATCGAGAACTGGACCGACGCCAAGACCCAGGGCGTCTACAACATGGTCCGCGACTTCAAGTCCCGCGGCGTGCCCATCGACTGCGTCGGTTTCCAGTCCCACTTCGGCACCGGCGGCCCGCCCGCCAGCTTCCAGACCACCCTCTCGAACTTCGCCGCCCTCGGCGTCGACGTACAGATCACCGA
>NZ_DASRGV010000334.1:0-6634 GCF_035650855.1 Actinocrinis sp.
AGGTCGCGGGAGTGCAGGAAGGCCTGGTGCACCTCGCGGGTGAGGGCCGGCTGCCGGGCCAGGAAGTCGCGGCGCACCGCCCACACGGCGAACACCATCGGCAGCCCGGTCCAGTCCTTCCAGGCCTCGCCGAGGTCGAGCACGCGCAGGTTGAGCCGCGGCGCGTCGTAGAGGGAGGCCCGCAGCGCCGCGTCGCCGATCAGCACGCCGGCCGAGGCCTCCTGCATCATCAGCGCCAGATCGGGCGGGCAGGCGTAGTACGCGGGCTGAGCGCCGTAACGCTCGCGCAGGACGAGCTGCGCGAGCTGGACCGTGGTGCGTGAGGTCGAGCCGAGCGCGACGCGGGCACCGTCGAGGTCCGCGAACGGCAGCTGCGAGACAAGGTTGCAGGACATCACCGGGCCGTCCGAGCCGACCGCCACGTCGGGCAGCACGACCATGTCCTGTGCGTTGCGCAGGTACTCGACCAGGGAGATCGGCCCGATGTCGAGGGAGCCGGCCACCAGCTGCTCGGAGAGCTTCTCCGGGGTGTCCTTGACCAGATCCAGGTCGAGCAGGGCGCCCGAGCGGACCAGGCCCCAGTAGATGGGCAGGCAGTTGAGGAACTGGATGTGTCCGACTCGAGGTTTGTCCACGCTTAGCACACTACGCCGCGGGTTGATCGCCGCTCGGGGCGGGCGGACGTGCTTTTCCTCACGGCCGCCGGCGGTTAGCGGTTAGCCGGGTGCTGTTCGACGCCTACTCTTCGTCGTCCTCGAAGGAGGCCGCGTCGTCGAACTTCCTGCTGAGCCGCTGGGTGCGCGCGACGATGCCCGCTGACATGGCGTCACGCTGCTTGGACAGCACGATGAACGAGGCCGCGCTGGAGAGCAGCAGGGCGACGGCGAGCAGCGTGAGCTTCGACAGCTGGGAGCTGAGGTCCATGTTGAAGATCAGCGCGACCGCCCACACCAGCACGAGCGCGACGAGGAACAGCGCGAGCCGCAGCGTCGTGTAGCGCAGGACGGCGTGCCTGGTCTCGAGCGCCGGCGCGGATGCACGTTCTGCATCGGTGACCGGGGGCTGCGGCGCAACCGTAGCGGAGCGCGTGGCTTCCTTCGTCGTCGCCGAGCCCTTCGCAGAGTTCGTCGCCTTCGCTTTCGTCTTCTGCTTCGCGCCGACTTGCTCGCTCATGACCGTGGGTTCCTTCGTCGGGGGACCATTTCACGGTACCTCACCTGTTCGGCCCACTTGGAGCCAGGTGTGATGCCCGGCCGCGCAGTGACGACCTTGTCAGGCCCGCAGCGACAGGGCCATCAGTATCTGGTCCCGGTAGTCGTCGGCGCTCAGCCGCAGTGCTCCCGGCAGCCGGCCGTACTCGACGTACCCGCACTTCTTGTAGAAGACGTCGTTGCCGGTCTCGCCCCGACAGTCCAGGGTCAGCATCTCCAGCCCCATCTTCCGGGCCGCCCGCTCCACCTCGGCCATGAGCAGCGCCCCGTAGCCTCGGCCCTGAAAGTCGGGATGCACCATGACCCGCTTCACCTTGCGCCAGTGCTCGGTCAGCCGGAACTGCCCGTCCGAGATGGTCGCCAACGCCGCGACGCGCGGCTCTCCGCTCGCCGGGTCGGGCGCCCAGCCGACGACCAGGCGGTCGTGTCCGGCGGCCACGGCGGCGAACAGCTTCTCCGCCACCGGCAGCACGTCGTCCATGGTGACCGGCGGCACGAAACCCACCGCGCCGCCCGCGTTGGACACGTCGGTCCAGCAGGCGACGATCTGCGCCCGCAGCTTCTCGGTCAGCTCAGGATCGACCGTGAATTCCAGCGTCATGGATCAAGTATGCATGAATTTGCCGCATGTCGCATGCAATTTCATACTCCGAGATCCGCGACCCGGAATCCAGGAACCTCCCGCCCCGCTACGCGAAGGTCATCGCCTGCGGGTGCTCGCGCCGGTCCGGGTCCGGTCCGTCGAACTCGCGCACCACCTCGTAGCGCGTGTTGCGCTCGACCGGCGTGAAGCCGGCGTCACGGATCAGGTCCAGCAGGCTCTCGCGGGTCATCTTGTCCGGGGTGCCGAAGTGGTCCGCGTCGTGCGTGATCTTGTACTCGACCACCGAGCCGTCCAGGTCGTCCACGCCGTAGTTGAGCGCGAGCTGAGCGGTCGTCAGACCGTGCATCACCCAGAAGCACTTGATGTGGTCGAAGTTGTCCAGCAGCAGCCGGGAGACCGCGAAGGTGCGCAGCGCCTCGGCGCCGGTGGCCATCGGCTGGTTCATCAGCCGGTTGCGCTGCTTGCCGTCCTTCGAGTCGTGGAAGTCGTGCTGGAAGCGCAGCGGGATGAACACCGCGAAGCCTCCGGTCTCGTCCTGCAACGCACGCAGCCGCAGTGCGTGATCCACGCGGTGCCGCGGCTCCTCGATGTGCCCGTAGAGCATCGTCGACGGGGTACGCAGTCCCTTGCTGTGTGCGAGCCGGTGGATGCGGGACCAGTCCTCCCAGTGCGTCGCGTGGTCGACGATCTTCGAGCGGATCTCCCAGTCGAAGATCTCCGCGCCGCCACCGGTCAGCGATTCGAGTCCGGCGTCGATCAGCTCGTCCAGGATCGCGTCCGCGGTGAGCCCGGAGATCTTCTCGAACCAGTGGATCTCGGTGGCGGTGAACGCCTTGATCGAGACGCCGGGCAGCACCGCCTTCAGCTCCCGGATCGACTTGGGGTAGTAGCGCCACGGCAGCGTCGGATGCAGGCCGTTGACGATGTGCAGCTCGGTGATGCCGTCCGGCTCCATGGCCTTGGCCAGCCGGACCGCCTCCTCGATCCGCATCGTGTACGCGTCCTTCTCGCCCGGCTTGCGCTGGAACGAGCAGTACGCGCAGGACGCGGAGCACACGTTCGTCATGTTGAGGTGGCGGTTGACGTTGAAGTAGACCCGGTCGCCGTTCTTCGCGGTGCGCACGTGGTGGGCCAGCTCGCCGAGCCAGGCCAGGTCGTCGGCCGCGTACAGCGCCACGCCGTCGTCATAGGTGAGCCGCTGTCCGGTCAGCACCTTGTCTTCGAGCTCGCGCTTGAGTCCGGCGTCCATGGATTGCGGCCTCCCTGGTGGCGTTTCTGGGTTCGGCTCACGAGCCTACGCCACGCCTCGCGACACGGATGTACGCCCCGATCACCTGGGGCTTCGCGGCCCGCGCGCGGCCGGATCAGGCGTTGTCCTCCCCGAGCGGGAACTGCCGGCCCTCCCACTTGGTGGACAGCGCGACCGTGGTGCGGGTGCGTGCGACGCCACGGATGCGGTTGAGCTTGCCGATGATCTTCTCCAGGTCCGCAGGGTCGGCCGCGCGCACCTTGAGCAGGTACGACTCCTCTCCCGCGACGAACCAGCAGTCTTCGATCTCGGGCACGTCGCGCAGCCGCCGTCCGACGTCGTCCAGGTCGGCGGCGTCCGAGAGCAGCACGCCGATCAGTGCGGTAACGCCGAGGCCGACCGTGCTCGGGTCGATCACGGCGCGATAGCCGGTAATCACTCCGGCCTGCTCCAGCCGGTTGATGCGGTCCGTGACCGTCGGGCCGGAGAGGCCGACCAGCCGGGCGAGTTCGGCGTACGTAGCCCTTCCGTTCGCACGCAACGCCTCGACGAGCGTGCGGTCCACGGTATCCACGGTTTGCGCCCCCTCTGACAACCTCGGCCTGCTTTGCATAGAGCTGCTGCGACCACGCTACGGCCTTGGTTCTAGAACGCAAACCGGGTTGCTCGTCGTGGATTCGAAGGTACTGCCGGTTTCGGCGACCTAGTCGGGCTGGGGCGGCTGCCGGACCTGCCGGGCCGCGCCCAACTCGCCCTCCCAGCGGCGTAGCAGCGAGTGCTCGACACCGAGCACGTCCAGCGCCTTGCCGGCCACGAAGTCGACGAGGCGCTGCACGTCCTGTGCGCCGGCGTAGAAGCCCGGCGACGCGGGGAGCACCACCACACCGGCGCGGCTGAGCGCGAGCAGGTGCTCGAGGGTCTGCGAGTTCAGCGGTGTCTCCCGCACGACCAGGACCAGCGGCCTGCGTTCCTTCAGCGTCACGTCGGCGGCGCGTTGCAGCAGGTCTTTCGACAGGCCAAGCCTGATCCCGGCGACCGCGGCCGTGGACGCGGGAACGACGAGCATGCCCTTTGCCGGATAGCTGCCGGAGGAGGGGCCCGCGGCGAGGTCACCGGCGGACCAGTAGTGCACCGCGTCCAGTTTCGCGGCGGCGCCGAAGGCCGCGGCGTCGCCCCAGCCGAGCCATGCGGCGAGGTCGTCGCGCCAATAGGCGTCCCGGAACGAGATGCCGGTCTCGTCGAGGATGGTCAGCCGCGCGGCCCGGCTGACCACCAGGTCGACGCTTTCGCCGGCCTCCAGCAGTCCGCGCAGCGCCGCCGCGGCGTAAGGCGTCCCCGAGGCACCGGAGACGCCGACGATCCACGGCCTGCGCGGTTCGTGCTCGGTCATGCACTCATGATTGCCCGAGCACCGGCCGCGCACGAAACCGGCCCGCCTGGGGAAGGCGGGCCGGCTTCGGTAGATCGCGGCGGATCAGGAGGACAGGTAGTTGACCGCTTCCTGGCTGTAGCCGGTCTGAGCCAGCGTCAGGTTGCGCTGGACCACGCGCATCAGCCGGAGCGCGAAGTAGACGACCACCAGGCCGAGCGCGGCCCGCAGGCCGTAGTAGAGCATGAACTTGTGGTCGTGGCTGACCACGTCCTGCGGCGTCTCGATGTTCCCGCTGCCGCGCAGGAAGATCGCCAGGCCGAGCGACACCAGCCAGACCACGCGGAAGACCTGGTAGCCGGACTCCTTGAGCACCGCCTGGTACCGCCCGGTCGGGCCGAGGCTCCCGCGCAGCGAGCGCTGCCAGACGGCCATCACGACCAAGGTGGCGATGAACACGGCGAGCGCTACGACGCTCAAGCTGCTGACCATATTGTCGGCGGAGTCGGCCTGGTCGACGGTCACCGACTGAGGGTCGTTGATGATCTGGTTGGCCAGGGACGCCCGGTGTGCCAGCGCGAAGATCTCAACCAGGCACAGCACCGAATAGGCCGCGCTGAGGATCGCCATGGCGATGGCCAGGCCGCGGTTCGGCTTGAGCGGCTGCGGCGGAGCGGCGGGAACGCCCGCATACCCGTATCCCGCGGCGGGAGCCGGGTACGGCGCCTGCGCGACACCTCCCGCAGCCGGCTGACCGGGCTGCGCGGCCGGCGCACCGCCGAACGGCGGGACCTCGGCTTGGGCTACCGGCGGCGCTTGCAGCGGAGCGGCTGGGTCGTTTCCGGGCGCGACGAACGGACTGTCGTTACTCATGATCCCCCCGAGGGATAAGCCTGTTGATCCGATGAATCAGGATGCGACAGTCTCGCGTTCGGGGGACGGCGTGTCAATCCTATTCGTCAGGGCCGCGCGATGCCCGATCCGGCGCGGCTCACGGCCGCAGTCCGCGGTTCACCAGGTCCAACAGCGCGAAGCAGAACAGCGCGATGCCGACGAAGCCGTTGACCGTGAAGAACGCGCGGTTGAGGCGGGACAGGTCGTCCGGGTGCAGCAGCGAGTGCTCGTAGATGAACGCCCCGGCGACGACCGCGACGCCGATCCACCAGAACGCGCCGCCGCCGGCGAGTACGCCGAACCACACGAACAGCCCGGTGGTTACCGCGTGCGAGACCCGTGCGCCGATCAGCGCGGTACGGATACCCCAGCGCGCAGGGACTGAGCCGAGTCCCTGCTCGCGGTCGGTCTCCACATCCTGAAGCGCGAAGATCAGGTCGAAGCCGCCGATCCAGATGCCGACCGCGAGGCCCAGCACGACCGCGGTCCACGACCACCGGCCGGTCACGCCGATCCACGCGCCGATCGGCCCGATCGCCTGGGCCAGGGCCAGCAGCGCGTGCGGGACGTTCGTGAACCGCTTGCCATACGGGTAGACAATCAGCGGGATCACCGCGAGCGGCGCGAGCGCGAGCGTCAGCGTGTTGAGCGCGGCGGCCGCGCCGAGGAACAGGCCCAGGGCGAGGATCGCGCCGATCCAGGCCGTGCGGACGCTGAGCCGCCCGGTGACCAGCTCCCGTTTGGCGGTGCGCGGGTTCCTGGCGTCGAACTCGCGGTCGATGATCCGGTTGACCGCCATCGCGAAGGTGCGCGCGCCAACCATGGCGAGGGTGATCAGCAGCAGCTGGAGCCAGTGCACGGTGCGCGAGGCGCGGAACATCGCGCTGAGCGCGGCGGTGAACGCGAACGGCAGCGCGAAGACCGAGTGCTCCAGCAGCACCAGGCTCTTGAACGCCTTGAACTTCTCGCCGACGCCGCGCGCCGGGACGGCGCTCTCGACCGCTGCGCTCACAGCCCGTATTCCTTCCACCGGCGGTCCACCAGCGCCGCGGTGGCCGGGTCGGACGTGATCATCTCGGGCCAGCCGCCGTTGCGGGTGTAGCCCTCCCCCGGCAGCTTACGGGTCGCGTCGATGCCGAGCTTGCCGCCCCAGAACTGCTGATACGACGCGTGGTCGAGGTGATCGACGGGGCCCTCGGTGAGCAGCAGGTCGCGGGCGTAGTCCACATTCCCGAACGCGCGCCAGGAGACCTCGGCGTAGTCGTGCACGTCACAGTCGGCGTCCACGATGACGATCAGCTTGGTCA
>NZ_DASRGV010000335.1:0-6831 GCF_035650855.1 Actinocrinis sp.
GATGACACTGCCGACGACGCGGACGAGCCCGAGCCCGAGCGCGACGTTCAGCCGGCAGCCGTCTGACACCGAGGTACTGAATCACCGGGGGGCCGTCCGGGCGAGAACGGGCGGCCCTGCCGGTGTCATCGGGCGATATCCCGCACTATGGTCACAACACCCGACAGGAAACCCCTCATGATCACCCTCTGGCAGCGGTACCAGCGCGAACGCCCGCGTGTCCTCGACGCGTTGCTGGCGCTGCTGCTGTTCGCCAACGCGTTCCCCGGCACGCTCCTTGGGACCGAGCGCAGTCTCGCGAACGACCGATGGTGGATCGGTGTGCCGCTCGTGGGTGCGGCGTGCATAGCGCTCAGCTGGCGCCGCAGCCACCCTCGCGCGGTCACCGGCGTGACCGCGGCCTGCGCGATCGTCACGTCCGGGCTCGGTTTCCTGCCCTCGCCGCTGATGCTCGGACCGCTCATGATCGCGCTGTTCACGCTGGCCGACCGCACCGGGCGCAGGGTCGCCAACCCGGCGGCCTTCGGGATCATCGCGGCGGTGGCCCTCGCGGCCCCGCTTGGACTGCCGCGCGAGACGCTCGCGCTGACCGTGGTCATGCCGATCGCCTTCCTGCTGCTGCCGCTCGCCCTCGGCACCACGGCCCGCACCAAGCGCGCCTATCTGGAAGCGGTCCAGGCCCGCGCGGAGTTCGCCGAGCAGACCCGCGAGCAGGAGGCGCGCTACCGCGTCGCCGAGGAGCGGATGCGGATCGCCCGCGAGCTGCACGACGTGGTCGCGCATCACCTCGCGCTGGCCAACGCGCAGGCCGGCACCGCCGCACACATCGCCCGCACCCGACCCGAGCAGGTACGCGAGATCCTGGCCGAGCTGACCAGCACCACCTCGGCCGCGTTGCGCGAACTGAAGGCCACCGTCGGGCTGCTGCGCGAGAGCGACGATCCCGACGCCCCGCTGCAACCCGCCCCCGGCCTCGCGCAACTGCCCGACCTGGCCGCCTCGCTCGCCTCGGCCGGGCTGAAGGTGGTGGTCACCACGGAAGGAACGGCCCGCCCGCTCTCACCCGGAGTGGACCTGACGGCGTTTCGGATCGTGCAGGAGGCGCTGACCAACGTCACCAAACACGCCGCGACCGACACCGCGTACGTGCAGCTCGGTTACGGCCACGACCGGCTGACCATCACGGTGACCGACAACGAGGACGGCGCCGGCCGGCCGGCTCCAGCAGCCGCCGCCGCTACCGCCGCGCAGACGCCCGGCGGCGGTTTCGGGCTGATCGGCATGCGCGAGCGCGCCAACTCCGTCGGCGGCCAGTTGCAAGCCGGTCGGCGACCCGAAGGCGGCTTCCAAGTCGCCGCCGAACTGCCGTTGCAGCCGTGATCCGAGCCGAAGAGGACCTCCCGTGACCCTGCGCATCCTGCTCGCCGACGACCAGGCGCTGCTGCGCGCCACTTTCAAGATCCTGATCGACTCCACCGACGACCTGCGGGTCGTCGCCGAGGCCGCGGACGGCGCGCAGGCGATCGAGGCGGCCCGCGTGCACCGCCCCGACGTCGTGGTCATGGACATCCGCATGCCCGGCACCGACGGACTGGCCGCCACCGCGGCCATCTGCGCGGACCCGCGGCTGGCCGGTACCAGGGTGCTGATCCTGACCACCTTCGAGATCGACGAGTACGTCGCCGCGGCGTTGCGGGCCGGCGCCAGCGGCTTCCTCGGCAAGGACGTCGACGCCGAGGACCTGCTCGCGGGCATCAGGACCGTGGCCACCGGCGAGGCGCTCCTCTCCCCGACGGCGACCCGCACGCTGATCACCCGGTTCCTCGCCGCGCCCGAGCCCGGCGCCGCCGCCGCGCCCGAACGCCTCGCCGAACTGACCGCCCGCGAGCGCGAGGTGATGGTCCTGGCCGCGCAGGGCTATTCGAACTCGCAGATCGCCGAGCAGCTCTTTGTCAGCCCACTGACGGCCAGGACCCATATTCAGCGCGCGATGATGAAGCTCAGTGCCCGCGACCGCGCGCAGCTTGTCGTCATCGCGTACCAGACCGGTCTGGTACAGCCGACGCCGCCCGCGCAGCGCCGGCTGTAGCGACCGGACTGGGCTTCGGTTTCGGTTACGGCAGCGTCCAGTTCTGCGCGCCGGTCCCGTTGCAGCTCCAGATCTGCAGCTGCGTCCCGGCCGTGGTGCTGGAGCCCGGGTCGTCAAGGCAGAGCCCTGACTGCGGGTTCACCAGCGAACCGTTCGCACCCTGCTGCCACTGCTGCGCGCCGGTTCCGTTGCACGGCCAGTACTGGACCTTGGTGCCCGACGTGGTGCCGCCCGAGGTCACGTCCATGCAGCCGCCGAGCACACGCAGCGTGCCGTCCGAGCCGACGGTCCAGCTCTGCGCCCCGGTGCCGTTGCAGGACCAGATCTGGATGTGGCTGCCGGCCGTGGTGCTGGAGTTGCTGTCGTCCACGCACAGGCCGGAGGAGACCCCTGACACGATCGGTCCGGTGCCGCCGCCACCGCCTCCGCCACCACCCGAGCCGGTTCCGTTGAAGGCGCCGAGGCCGTTGGGCGTGCCCAGACCGGTTGGTCCGTCATAGCCGGGCTGTGCGGTGCACAGATACGACGGGCTGCACGAGCCGTCGGAGCCGGAGGTGATGTCGTTCAGGGCGCCCGAGTGCGCGTAGAGCACGGAAGCGGCCGCACTGGACGGCGCCCCGGCGAGCGCGAATACGGACGCGATGATCGGCGAGGAGACGCTGGTGCCGCCGACCACGCCCCAGCCGCCGGAGCCGTAGGTGTCGTAGAACGCCACGCCGGTGCCCGGATCAGCAATCGCCGAGACGTCTGCGACAGTACGGCGGCCGCAGCCGGAGTCGGTCTGCCATGAGGGCTTTGATTCCCAGGCCGAACAGCCCGCCCCGGCCCCGGACCACGTGGACTCCGACCAGCCGCGAGAGTTGGAAGCGCGGTACAGGCTGGTGCCGCCTACAGCCACCACATACTGCGAGCTGGCCGGGTAGCTGACGCCGTATCCGCTGTCGCCGGAGCTGGCCACGTCGACCACGCCGGAGTGGTTGAAGTCGCCGTCCGCGCCGGCGTCACCAGAGCCGTCGCCGGTGCCCCAACTGTTGGAGATGAAGCGGGCGCCGAGCGAGACGGCCACGTTCTGGGCGCCTTCCAGGTCCTGCGACTCGACCACCAGGATGTGGCAGTTCGGGCAGACCGCGGAGACCATGTCGACGTCCAGCGAGGCCTCGCCGCCCCAGCCGGTGTCGCCGGGCGGGTAGTTGCCCTGCTGGCCGGAGCCGTTGACCTTGCGGAAGCAGCCGTTCCCGGTGGTGCAGGCCGGCAGCCCGTACTGCGCCCGGTAGGTCCCGAGGTCGGATTCGAGGTTCGGATCGTCCGCGGCCTCCATGACCGCGACGGTCGCTCCGCCGCCGTTCGACGCAGAGGCTGCGGCGATGTTGTACGCACTCTGCAGATCGCTGGGACCGTACCCTGACGGGGTCGCGTCGGGGGAGAGGGCACTGGCGCGGACCTGCGCGATATCGGTGCGGATCAGCGCGTAGCAGACCGGGCCGCCGGAGTGCAGCGGTGCCGAGCAGGCGTGCTTGGTGGTCACGTGCTGGCTGGTGGTCGGCGCGGTCGAGGTGTGATTGGTGTTCGAGGTGCTGCTGGTGCTGACGCTGGTCGTGGTTGCGGCGCTCGCGCTCGTCGGGACGGCGGCGGCGAGCCCCGTTCCGGCGATGACTGCCACGACCGCGAAGAGGATTCTCCTCATGGCGGTTCCTCGTGGGATTGCCTGCGGCTGCGCCGCGCCGCGCGTGGGTGGTGTGGGTTCGAGTGCGGGTGTGCGTGCGGTGGGTAAGGCTGCTGCGACGACGTTGCTGACTCGCGATCTTTGACAACGTTGTCACACCGCCCACGGGCAGGAAAGCACCAGGTCGGCAAGGTGTCAAGAATTCCCGATGGTCACCCCGCGCGGGACTGACCGGGCCGCGGTCCCGATCAGCGATGAGCGTTGGCAGTCACGTGCCCTCTTCTGCGCATCTGTGACGTCCCTGGCGCTGACCTGCCGATCAGCGATGGACGTCAACAGTCACGCCCCCGTTCCGCGCAACTGAACCGTCGCTCACATTCCTACTGCGCCGCTCGCGTTGGCACTGACTGCCCCTCAGCAGCAGGTGCCGCAATTGCAGTCACATTCCGGATCGTCGCAGCAGTCGCACGCCGCGAGCACGTCGATTTCTTCCATCATCCGCATCCACCTCCTCTCCCAGCCCCAGTCGTCTCGGCGAATTCGGGCACGACCGGACACCAGGTGCCCGGCTCCGGATCCGGGCAATCGGGCCCCGGAATACCCGCGAGCATCTGCTCGAGGTCCCCGCGCAGCGCGGTGAGCCGCGCGATCTCCCGTTCGATCTCGGCGACCCGGCGGCGCAGCAGCGTCTCAGCGCTCTCACACGGGCAGATCCCCGTGTCGCGCACCGCCAGCAGGTCGCGGATCTCCCGTAGTCGCAGGCCCAGCCGCTGCGCGCCCTGGATGAACCTGAGCCGGTCCAGCGACCCGGAGTCGAACTGCCGATACCCGGCCGCGCTGCGCCCCGCGGGCTCCAGCAGGCCCGCGCGCTCGTAGTAGCGAACCGTGTCCGGTGAGACCCCCGCCTCCCGCGCCACGTCCGCGACCGTCCAGCGCGCGTGTTCCTGCGTCGTCGTACCCATGACACGACGGTAAACCTGGGAGCGCACTCCAAGGTCAAGGCCCGCGCTCTTAGAGATCACGCAGCGCTCTCGGAGATCGAACAAAGCGCCCGCCCGCCATACTGGCCTCATGTCGAAGCCAGGGCGCCAGCCGCGGGTCCTCGTCGTCGGCAGCGCGAACATGGACCTCGTCACCCGCTGCGAAGCACTGCCGCGACCAGGGGAAACCGTGTTCGCGCAGAGTTTCGACGCGATGCCGGGCGGCAAGGGGGCGAATCAGGCGATCGCCGTCGCGCGGTCCGGGCTGGCGGACTGCGCTTTCCTCGGCGCGGTCGGGGCCGACGAATACGGCGCACGTCTGTGCGACGTCCTGCGCGGCGACGGCGTGGACACCGAATTGGTCCGCGAGTTGCGCGGCGTGCCGACCGGAACGGCGCTGATCACCGTGGATCCGGCAGGCACGAACACAATTGTGGTGGTTTCCGGGGCGAACGGCTCTTTGTTGGGCCTCTGTGCGACCGATTTAACGCGCACCCGCGAATGCGCGGTAGTGCTGGCGCAGCTGGAAATTCCGGTGGAGACGGTATATGCCGCATTTACCGCCATCCGCGAATCCGGGCGCGGCATGGCGATTCTCAACGCCGCCCCGGCGCGGCCTTTGCCCGCCGAACTTCTCGCGGTAACCGACCTGCTGGTGGTCAACGAAATCGAGGCGGCGACCATTGCAGGGTTCGAGCTCGGTGCCGTCGAACCCGGTGCCCTCCAACTCAGTGGCGCCGCGCGCGACGCCGCCCTCGCGCGATGCGGAGAACTGCTCGAATTGACGCCACGGGTCGCACTGACACTCGGGGAGCAAGGGGTCTGCTACGCCAGTCGCGACGGCGCCCGATATCAGCTCCCCGCGGCTCGTGCCCGATCCGTCGACACGACCGGCGCCGGCGACACGTTCACCGGAGTGCTGGCCGCCTGCCTCGCCGCCGACCGCCCGCTCGAGACCGCGCTGCAGTACGCGAGCGCCGCGGCCTCGCTGAGCGTCGAGAAGCCGGGCGCGATCCCGTCGATCCCGCGCGAAGCCGAGATCACCGCACGCCACGCGGCTGCTTACGCCTACTCTGGTGGCAAGCACACCGCCGCGGGCACAGGGCAGGAGAACAGGCGTTGATTCCAGGGAATGGCGCGCCGCGACCGAACGGCGGTCGGCGGCGGGTCGGCGTGGTGGGGGCCGGGATCGTCGGCCTGGCGGTGGCGCGCAGGCTGGCCGAGGTGTGCGGGGACGAGGTGACCGTCTTCGAGAAGGAGACCGAGGTCGCCACCCACCAGACCGGCCGCAACTCCGGCGTGGTGCACTCCGGGCTCTACTACAAGCCGGGCTCGCTCAAAGCGGTGCTGTGCCGGCGCGGGGTCGAGCTGCTGCGCGATTTCTGCGCGCAGAAGGATCTGGAGTACCGCGAGATCGGCAAGGTCGTGGTCGCCCGGGACGCCCGGGAGGTCGAGCGGCTGCGCGATCTCGAAGCCCGTGCGCAGGCCAACGGCGTGCCGGGGATCGCCTGGCTGGAACCGGAAGCGCTGCGCGAGATCGAACCGCACGTGCGCGGGGTGGCGGCGCTGCATTCACCGACGACCGCGATCGTGGACTACCGGGCGATCGCTCGCGCGCTGGCCGACGACCTGGCCGCCGGCGGCGGAAAGCTGCTGCTCGGCCAGTCGGTCACGGACATCAGGCCCGAGGGCGGCGGCGTCGCGGTGTACTGCGGCGACAAACGCCGTGACGACAAACACCGTGACGCGGAGGGGCGCGGCGCGGGCGAGCGCCACGTGTTCGACCACCTCGTGCTGTGCGCCGGACTGCATTCCGACACCCTCGCCCGGCGCGCCGGTGACCATAAGGGACCTGCGATCGTTCCCTTCCGCGGCGAGTATTTCCGGCTGGTGCCGCAGCGCGCCGACCTGGTACGCGGCCTGGTGTACCCGGTGCCCGATCCCGCCTACCCGTTCCTCGGGGTGCACGTGACGCCGCGGATCGATGGCAGCGTCGACGTGGGCCCGAACGCGGTGCTCGCCCTGGCCCGCGAGGCCTACCGGCGCCGCGACGTCAATCCGCGCGACCTGATCGCCACGCTGACCTGGCCGGGAGCGCT
>NZ_DASRGV010000336.1:0-9372 GCF_035650855.1 Actinocrinis sp.
TGAAGGTGGATTCGAGACCCGCCTTTTCCAGCTCCCGGCTGATCTGGGGGCCGCCGCCGTGTACGACGACGGGGCGAAGGCCGGCGTAGCGCAGGAAGACCACGTCTTGGGCGAAGGCGGCCTTCAGCGCCTCGTCGATCATCGCGTTGCCGCCGAACTTCACGACGACCGTCGCGCCGTGGAAGCGGGAGAGCCAGGGCAGCGCCTGGGTGAGTACCTGGGCCTTGGACAGGGCCTCCTGGGAGCGGGTGCCGCCCGCCATCGTCTTCATGACGAGTACGCCGAGTTCTCGTGCACGTATTCCTTGGACAGGTCGTTGGTCCACACGGTGGCGGTGCTCTCCCCCGCGTTGAGGTCGACGATGACGTGCACCTGACGCGGGCTCAGATCGCACAGTTCGCGGTCCTCGCCGACGCCTCCGTCCCGGCACACCCAGACTCCATTGATCGCGACCGCCAGTTCGTCGGGTTCGAAGCGTGCGGCCGTGGTCCCGACCGCGGAAAGCACTCGGCCCCAGTTCGGGTCCTCGCCGTAGATGGCGCACTTGAACAGGTTGTTGCGGGCGATCGAGCGAGCGACTTCCAGGGCGTCGGGCTCGTCGGCGGCGTGTACGACCTCGATCTGGATCTCCTTGGACGCGCCTTCGGCGTCCGCGATCAGCTGGCGGGCCAGCGAGTCGCAGACCTCGTGCACGGCGGCCTCGAACTGCGCGGCCTCGGGTGTGACGCCGGAGGCGCCGGAGGCCATGAGGATCACGGTGTCGTTGGTGGACATGCAGCCGTCGGAGTCGATCCGGTCGAAGGTGTGCGCGACTGCGGCGCGCAAGGCCGGATCGAGGAGGTCGGTCGGCACGTCGGCGTCGGTGGTGATGACGCACAGCATGGTGGCCAGGCCGGGGGCGAGCATGCCCGCGCCCTTGGCCATCCCGCCAACGACGAATCCTGATGCGTGGGCCACGACCGCGGTCTTCGCGACGGTGTCGGTGGTGCGGATCGCCTCGGCCGCGTCGGCGCCGCCGGTGGCGGAGAGCGTCTCGGCGGCGGCGGTTGCGCCCGGCAGCAGCTTGTCCATGGGCAACCGGACGCCGATCAGGCCGGTGGAGCAGACGGCGATCTCGCCGGCGGAGGCGTCCAGGAGTTTGGCGGTGTGCTCTGCGGTGGCGTGGGTGTCCTGGAAGCCGAGGGGGCCGGTGCAGGCGTTGGCTCCGCCGGAGTTGAGGATCACGGCGTGCAGCAGGCCGGACTTGGCGACCTCCTGGGACCAGAGCACGGGAGCGGCCTTGACCCGGTTGGAGGTGAACACGGCGGCCGCGGCGCGGGACGGTCCGTCGTTGACGACGAGGGCCACGTCCGGGGCGCCGGCGGTCTTGAGCCCGGCGGCGACGCCGGAGGCGCGGAAGCCGCGCGCCGCGGTCACGCCGACACCGACGCCTGCGGCTGACTGTGCGGGTCCGCTAGCTGTACCGGCGGCGAGTGCGGCGCCGGCGGAGGCTGAGGTGCCAGCGGCGGCCGAGGCAGTTGCGGCGACCGGGGCGGTCGCGTCGGCATCGGCTGCTTCGGCGGCGGAGACCGATGTGCCTGCGGCAGCCGAAGCGGTCGCGGCGACAGCGGCGGCGTCGGCTGCGTCCAGGATCCCGGCGGCTGCTCCCGACCCGCCCGCGACGATCTCGTCGGCGGCCGGGATGAACCCGGCCGAGTCGCCGGGCGACGGTTCTTCGGCTTGCGGGGAGGACTGGTCGGTCACGGAGCCACTCCGATCGTGGTGAGACCCGAGCCTTCGGGCCAGCCGAGCGCGAGATTGAGGCACTGCACGGCCGCGCCTGCGGTGCCCTTGGCGAGGTTGTCCACGGCGCCGATCACGGTGACCCGGCCCGCGGCTTCGTCGAGGGCGACTTGGAGGTGCACCGCGTTGGAGCCGAGGACCGCGGCGGTCTGCGGCCAGCGGCCTTCGGGCAGCAGCGTGACGAACGGTTCGTCGCAGTACGCCTTCTCGTAGGCGGCGCGCAGGTCCTGCGCGGTGACTCCGGGTAGCACGGGCGCCGTGCAACTGGCGAGAATGCCGCGTGCCATCGGCGCGAGCACCGGGGTGAAGGACACTGACACGCGACCGGAGCCGCTGCCCGCGACGCCGCTCACGGCCGGCCCCGGCCCGTCCTGAGCGATGGCCGGATCGGCCGCCACGGCCCGGCTGAGGTTCTGGACGATTTCCGGGATGTGCCGGTGGATGCCGCCGACCTGATAGGCGGAGGCGTTACCCATGATCTCGGAACCGAGCAGGTGCGGCTTGAGCGAGCGGCCTGCGCCCGACGTGCCGGTGACCGCGGTGATGACGACCTCGGGTGCGGCGAGACCGGCGGCGAGCGCCGGATACAGCGCGAGCGTGGAGACGGTGGGGAAGCAGCCGGGTACCGCTACCCGCTTCGTATCTTGCAGCGCCGCGCGGGCACCGGGCAGTTCCGGGAGCCCGTACGGCCAGGTCCCGGCGTGCGGCGAACCGTAGAACCGGGTCCACGCCGCCGCGTCGGCGAGCCGGAAGTCGGCTCCGCAGTCGATGATCAGCACGTCCGGACCGAGGGCCTGCGCCACAGCGCCGGACTGGCCGTGCGGCAGGGCGAGGAAGACGACCTCGTGACCGGCGAGGTTCTCGGTGTCGGTCGGGGCCAGCACGCGGTCGACGAGCGGGCCGAGGTGCGGCTGGTGCTCCCCCAGCGGCGTGCCGGCGTTCGACCAGGCCGTCAGCGCCCCGATCTGCGCGCGCCCGTCGAGCACGGCGGGATGACCGAGGAGTATCCGCAGGATCTCCCCGCCCGCGTAGCCGGTCGCTCCCGCGACCGCGATCCGGATCGTCATGTGCATGACAATACAGCAGCGTGAATGAATATGCCACCACTGATCACGGCCTCACCCGAATGGCTGTGAAGAGATTCCTCAAACGCCGGTGTGGAAGACCGGCCAGCACACTTCGGTAAGCCACCGCGACTCGTCCGGCGTCTCGCGCGATCCGATGCAGTAATACTCGCGCATCGGCCCGTCCACGCAGATGGCACGATTCGCGACGTACGCGGCGAGCAGCCCGTACGACCGGTCGATCTCGCCAGGGGATCCGACATGCTTGATCACCGCGAGCTCGGCCATCGGGATGGTCGCGGCCGTCACCCGGCCCAGCGGGGATACCGGCCGATCGCATGGCACGAAGACCGTCGCCTCACCACGGTGTTCGGTGAAGATCCCATCGGCGTACACGCCGCCCGCGCAGCCCGTCGCCTTGATCTGCTGCGCGTTGAGCGTTGCGTACAGCTCGCCGAGCGCGCCCTGAAGCCAGGCGGGCGCATCCGCCGCATCGATGGTCGCCGAAATCGTGGCCGCGAGCGTGGGCTCTGCTTTGCGTAACTCGACGTCGGCATCGCTCGGAGCGAGCGCAGCACGGGGCTCCAGCAGACCGCGCAGTGTGCTGACAGCGCTTTGAGTGCGGGCGAGTTCTCCTTCGAGGCGCGCGAGGTGCTGCGCGATCCGCGCGTTACGGGTGGGCAGGTCGTGCGCCGCGATCACTTCGCGGATCTCGTCCAGCGGCATCTCCAGCGCGCGGAAACGACGGATCACCTGAGCCGTCGGGATCTGGTCGGGCGTATACCGCCGGTACCCGGTCTGAGGATCGATCTGGACGGGCTCGAGTAGGCCGAGCTGGTGGTAGTGACGCAGCATCTTGACGGTCAGGTGCGTCGCACGGGAAAAGTCCCCGATGGAAAGCGTCGTCGGAGCGTTCGCGGCCACCGTGCCATTGTGCGCCCCTCCCATAGGGGGAGGGTTTCGTGTATTCGCGCCGCTTGACCCTCCTACTGCGGCAACGCCAAGGCTGATGACGACGGCCAGGAGGCCGAGGAGATTGCCGAGGAAGGAATCACGCCATGGAAGGCACGCAGACCGAGGCCACGCAGACCGAAGCCGCGGAGGACGCAGCGCTCGAACGCTATCTGGGGGTGTGGGCGATCGCGGACGACGCGAAGCGGCACGATGCGGTCGCCGCACTCTGGTCGGCGGACGGCGTCGAGTTCGTCGAAGGCGCGCGCTTTGAGGGGCGCGCACGGATCGCCGACCGGGTGAAGGAGGCGCACGACGCGTTCGTCGCCACCGGACGATACATCGTGGGCTGGGACAACGACTTGAGCGTGCACGGCGACGTGCTTCGATTCACCATTCACCTCGCGGAGCCCGTCGCGGGTGATCGGCCCGGCGAGGTCGCCTGGGCGGCCAGGGTTTTCCTGCTGCTGGACGAACATGGACTCGTTCAGCAGTCATATCAGCTCACGGTGAAGCCCCTCCCGGTGTCGTAACCCACCCGGTGTCGTGACCTCGTGGCATCGGGAGCGGAAGTGCGTTGATCGGGATACGGCTAAGGCTGAGCGTTGACGGCCTATCCACGGGCGGTGATACGCTCAGCCGCCGCATTCCAGGGTGGGAGAAAAGAACAATGGTGCCGCAGGCGTTGCGCCCCGGATTTGTCACGCTTCGGCGCCTGCTCACGGCGGGGGCGGTGATCGCGGCCGGGCTCGGCGTGAGTGCGATGCCGGCCGGCGCCGCGTCGAGCGGGCTGTCGATCGATTCGGTTTCCGTGGGGGTCGGCAGCGGCGTCGTCAGCCAGACGATCAGCATCGCCTCGGGCTCCCCCATCGTGGGATCGAGCGGGGAGATCGACATCTGGGGTACCGAGGGCGCCACGTACATCCGGGGAATCAGCGCCAGCGCTTCGACCCGGGCCTCGTGCAGGAGTGGTGTCTCGGTCGGCGTCGCCGGTTTGACGTGGGGTTTCACCTGCACGCCGTCGTCGGCGGGTTGGGGCGCGGGCAGCCTCTGGCTACAGGTCGACTCGGGCTCGTCGTCCTCGCCGGGCGTTTGCGCGGCCATATCGTGCGGCTTCTCGACCACCGCCGGATGGGTGGGCCCGGGCGGTCCGCAGGCGTCGGGCGCCGTCGAGTTCACGAACGAGGCGGACCTTTCCGTCACGCTCAACAACCAGGCTCCCGCGAACAGCATCAACATCTGGGCGCACAGCAACGGTCCCTCGTGGGTATCGAGGGCGGTCATCACGGTCACCGGGCTCGGGAACTACACCGTCTCCAACGTGGACGGGCAGTGCACGCAGGCCGGATCCACCCTGACCTGTACGTCTCAGCTGGGCTCGGGCGCCAACATGCCAATGCAGCCGGTCTTCTCCGGCGGTACCGGACCGCTGTCGCTGCACGCGAGCATCGCAGGCTACTTCCAGACCATGCAGAACCAGCTCGTGTCCATGCCCGACCCGAACTCCGGGAACAACGCCTCCAGCCTCACCTGGACGCCGGGGGCCGGTTCGTCGGGCGGCGGGGGCGGCTCAGGTTCGGGCGGAGGGAAGTCCGGCCGGAGCGCGGCATCAGCGTCGCCGTCGGCCGGGGCCTCCGCCTCGGCAGGCACTTCGGCGTCCGCGTCCGCGTCCGCGCTCGCCTCCTCCTCCGGCTCCGCTTCGGCTGCTTCGCCTTCCGCGACGCCGGGGATCGGAAGCACTCCGCTGGACGTCGCGCCGGTCGCGCATTCCACCGGCTCGAGCCTGAGCCCGCTGTTGGTGGTCCTGGGAGTGTTGCTGGTTATCGCGGTAGGGGGCGGCGGGGTGGTCCTGTTACTCAAGCGCCGGACTGAGTGATCGTCAAAGGTCAGCCGAATGCCAAATAGCTGTGCCCCTGCCGCCGAGTGACAGCAGGGGCACACCTGGTTGAGCTCGCGTTAGCGGTCCGTCAGGCGCCGCGCAGTACCGCGCCCGTCTGCTCGGCCGCCAGGCTGACCGCCGCGTCGCGGGCCTGCGTGGCCTCCTCGACCGTGAGCGTCCGGTCCGCGGCGCGGAAACGCAGCGAGAACGCCAGCGACTTCTTGCCCTCGCCGATGCGCTCACCCTGGTAGACGTCGAACAGGCTGATCGACTCAAGCAGCACGCCCGCGCCGCGGGTCAGCGCGGACTCGACCGTGGCCGCCGGGACGCCCTGGTCGACCACGAGGGCCACGTCCTGCGTGGCCACCGGGAAGGTGGAGACCAGCGGCCCCTGCACCGGAAGGTCGCGGGCCGGCAGCAGCGCGTCGAAGTCGAGCTCCATCGCGCTGGTGCGCGGAGGCAGGCCCAGCTCGGTCAGCACCTTGGGGTGCAGCTCGCCCGCGTGGCCCACGACCCGGCCGTCGACCAGCAGCCGCGCGCAGCGGCCGGGGTGCCAGGGCTCGTACTGAGCCTGCGTCACTTCCAGCTCGACACCGCAGGCACGGGCGACCGTGCGCGCGGCCTCGATCGCGTCGGCCCACAGGGTCGAGCTCGCATCCGTCGCCGCCGGGCGGCCCGGGCCCCACCAGCCAGCCGGTTCACGCAGGCCGGCGAGCACGGCCGCGACATGCGCCGGCTGGTTCGGCAGCGCGGCGTCGAGCGCGGCGAGCTGCTCCTCGCTGGGCCGGTGCGCGGTGGTCAGCCGCGGCGGCGGCGTCGCTCCGGGCTTCGGCGCGAAGATCAGTCCGGTCTCGAACAGCGCCACGTCGTTGAAGCCGCGTCCGATGTTGCGCCGCAGCGTCGCCAAGAGACCGGGCAGCAGCGTGGTACGCAGCTCGGGCTGCTCGTCGGAGAGCGGGTTAAGCAGTCGCAGCGTGTTGCGTCGCGGATCGTCCTCAGGCACGCCCAGCTGGTCGAAGTCCTTCTGCCCGACGAACGGGTAACAGAGCACTTCGACGTATCCCGCACCCGCAAGCTCGCGTCCCACGCGGCGGCGGTAGCGCTGCTTGATTGTCAAGCCGCGGCCCGCCGGGACCTGCGGCATCGTGGAGGGAAGCCGGTCGTACCCCTCCAGCCGGATGACTTCTTCGGCCAGGTCGTTGGGGTCGGTCAGGTCGGGGCGCCAGGACGGCGGGATGATCCGCAGCACGTCCGCGCCCTCGACCGAGCAGCCGATCTCCTGCAGCCGCCCGGCGACGACCTCGCGTGAGTACTCCAGGCCCGCGACGCGGCTGGGCAGCGTCGCCTCGATGACGATCGGCTCGGCCGTAGCCGGCCGGGTCGACTCGACGGTGACCGCCGGGTCGGCCTCGCCCTGGCCGAGCAGCACCAGCAGGTCCACGGCCCGCTGCACCGCGGCGGCGGCCGCGTTCGGGTCCACGCCGCGCTCGAACCGGCGCGAGGCCTCGGACGGCAGCTTGTGGCGGCGGGCGGCGCGGGCGATCACGACCGGGTCGAAGTGCGCGCCCTCGACGAGCACGTCGGTGGTTGTCGGCTGCACCTCGGTGGCGCCGCCGCCCATCACTCCGGCCAGGCCGATCGGGCCGGAGGCGTCGGCGATGACCAGGTCCTCGGGGTCCAGCTTGCGGTGCTGGCCGTCGAGGGTCTCCAGGACCTCTCCGGCCTGCGCGCGGCGCACGGTGATCGGCCCGGTGAGCCGGTCGGCCGCGTAAGCGTGCAGCGGCTGGCCGATCTCGAGCATCACGTAGTTGGTGATGTCGACGATCAGCGAGATGGGACGCATCCCGGCGAGCTGAATGCGCCGCTGCATCCACAGCGGGGACGGCGATAGCGGGTCGATGTTGCGTACCGCACGCGCGACGAACAGGTCGCAGCCGGTCGGGTCGAGGAGGCGGACCGGGTGTCCGGTGCGCGTCGGCGCGGGGGTGTCGAGCAGCGCCGGGTCACGCAGTGCGCTGCCGTACGCGATGGCGGCCTCACGCGCGATGCCGCGCATGGAGAGGCAGTAGCCGCGGTCGGGGGTGACCGCGATGTCGAGCACTTCGTCGCGCACGCCGAGCAGTTCGGCCGCGTCGGCGCCGACCTCGCACTCGTCCGGCAGCACGATGATCCCGGCGTGGTCGTCGCCGAGGCCGATCTCGCGGGCCGAGCAGATCATGCCGTCGGAGACGTGGCCGTAGGTCGAGCGCGCGGTGATCTTGAACTCGCCGGGCAGGACCGCGCCGGGCAGCGCGACCACGACCTTGTCGCCGGTGGCGAAGTTGGTGGCGCCGCAGATGATGCCGCGGCTGTCCTGCGGGTTCGGGCCGACCTGGACCTGGCAGAACCGGATCGGCTTCTTGAACCCGGTCAGCTCCTCGATCTCGAGCACGTGGCCGACCAGCAGCGGCCCGGTCAGGCCGAGGCCGGACTGGTGCACGGTCTCGACCTCAAGGCCGGCGCGCACCAGGTGCTCGGCGACCTCGCGGCCGGTGGCCTCGGCGGGCAGCTCGACGTACTCCCGCAGCCAGGAAAGCGGAACGCGCATCAGATCTCCACCCCGAACGGAAGCGTGAACCGGATGTCGCCCTCGACGATGTCGTGCATGTCGGCCACCGAGTGGCGGAACATCAGGGTGCGTTCGAGGCCCATGCCGAAGGCGAAGCCGCTGTAGCGGTCGGGGTCCACTCCGGCGGCGAGCAGCACCCGCGGGTTGACCACGCCGCAGCCGCCCCACTCGATCCAGCCCTCGGAGTTGCAGGTGCGGCAGGGCCGGTCCGGGTTGCCCACGGACTCGCCGCGGCACACGAAGCAGCGCAGGTCCATCTCGGCGCTCGGCTCGGTGAACGGGAAGTAGCTCGGGCGCAGCCGGGTGTCGATGCCGTCGCCGAACATCACGGTGGCGAAGTGGTCGAGGGTGCCCTTGAGGTCGGCCATGGTGATGCCCTCGTCCACGGCCAGGCCCTCGATCTGGCCGAAGACCGGGGTGTGCGTCGCGTCGAGGGCGTCGCTGCGGAAGACCCGGCCGGGGCAGATCACGTACACGGGCAGCTCGCGGGTCAGCAGGGAGCGGATTTGCACCGGGGAGGTGTGGGTGCGCAGGACGAGGGTGTCGGTGGCCTCGGTCGCGCCGGGGGTCTCGACGAAGAAGGTGTCCTGCGTGGTGCGCGCCGGGTGGTCGCGGTGGATGTTGAGCGCGTCGAAGTTCATCCACTCCGACTCGACCTCGGGGCCCTCGGCGACCTCCCAGCCGATCGAGACGAACGCGTCGGCGATGCGCTCCTGAAGGGTCGTCAGCGGGTGCCGGGCGCCGCGCGGGGCGCGGTCCCAGGGCAGCGTGACGTCGACGCTCTCCTCCACCAGCACCCGGGCGTCGCGCTCGGCCTCGAGCTCGGACTGCCGGGCGGCGAGCGCGGCGTTGACGGCGGCGCGCGCCTGGCCGACCCGCTTGCCGGCCTCGGCCTTCGCGGCCGGCGGCAGCGCGCCGATCTCGCGGTTGGCCAGGGCGAGGGGTGAGCGGTCCCCGGCGTGGGCGATCTTGGCCTCGTGCAGCGCGGCGAGGTCGGCGGCGGCCGCGAAGGCGGCCAGGGCTTCGTCGCGGGCGCGCTCGACCTCCCCGGGCTTGAGCGCTTCAACCTCGACCGGGTCGAAGGTCTT
>NZ_DASRGV010000337.1:0-12638 GCF_035650855.1 Actinocrinis sp.
CCGTTTGCCGCCGTCCCTGCTTCGGCCGGGTGTCTGCTCTTGGACGGACGCGACGGCCGGTCGGTTCCGCAGATCCGCGAGCAAGACCGCGAGCTTCGCCCGGCCCCGCGCACACCGGCTCTTGACCGTGCCGGTGGGAACACCGAGCGCTTGCGCCGCCTCGTCCACCGACAGCCCCTCGATGTCCACGGCGACAATGGCCGCGCGCTGGTCGAGCGGCAGGGTGGCAAGGGCGTCCTCGAGGACGATGCGCAACTCGCGGTTCTCAGCCATGTCCGACGGATCGCGAACCGCGCGCTGCCACGCCGCCGACTGCTCGTCGGGGTAGCGGACCGTAGGCCGGGCGGCTTGCCGGCGCACTCGGTCCACGCAGGCATTCACCACGATCCGGTACAGCCATGTCCCGACCGCGGCCTCGGAGCGGAAGCCTGCCGCCGCGCGAAAAGCGGAGACAGCCGCGTCTTGGAGAGCATCCGCCGCCTCTTCCGGGTCGCCGGTCGTACGCAGCGCGACGGCCCACAGCCGGTCCCGATGCCGGTTGAACAGCTCGCTGAACGCCTCGGGATCGCCCTCGACGTGCCGGGCCATGAGGGCGCGGTCGGCGGCGTCGTCACGCGCGCGCTGCTCCTCGCCACGACGTGCGCGCATCCGCTCCTCCCCCGCACCGTTCGTGCGCGCTTCGCGGGGCCGAAGCGCTACGAGAAGATTTTGACGTTCGCCAGGCTGTCACGGTAGCCCGCGATGTTGTACTGCCCGGCGTCCTGATGGGGCAGAACGGTGAACCAGATCATCACGTACCGGGTCTTGACCGCGGTCGAGAACGATACGTCGACCTCGCCGCCACCCACCTCGGCCTTGGTGGCCTGCTTGGCGAACCCGGGCGGAGCCGCGTTCTGTACCGACGGCAGCGACGTGAGCCCGGCGTCGGCGGTCCACACCTCGGCGGTCGCTCCCGGGACACCCACGGTGAACGTCACCTTGCTGACGTTCTTCGCCGAGCCGAGGTCGAAGATGATCCCGGTGCCCTTCCGGTAGGACGTTATGTCGGGCCCGTCCTTGTAGGTGGTGGTGATCCAGCCTTCCGAAGAGCCGTTGTACGCCTGTTGCAGCCGCTCGATGTCGTCCTGGCCCTGGTCGGAATCCCATATCGACGCACCCGTGATCGCCAGCTGCTGCGTGGTGACCGGAGCGGACGAAGCCGAGCGGGCCTGCGGGCTGTTCGACGGGGGCGTCGACGAGCCGCCGTTGTGGCCGCCGAGCTGGAAGGCCGCGACCGCGCCGATGACCACGACGACGCCGAGGATCACCGCGAGCACGCCGCGCGGCACCCGGCCTGCTGGGCGGCCGCCGCCTTGGTTCCCGAGTTGCTGGACCGCGGTCGGCGCCGCGACCGGGTAGACCGGAGCGCGGCGGGGGATCGGCCGGGGGATGACGTCGGTGGTCTCCGACTCGTCGCGCAGCTTGGGCAGGGCGGCGATGCTCGACGTCAGGGTCTTCGCGCTATCGATGACCGGCACGTCGCCGTCCGCGGCTTCGAGGGCCTGCTCTACGAGCTGGTCCACCGCCTTCGGGATGGCTGCGCGGATCTGGGCCGGGGTGAACGGCTTGCCGTGCGCGCGCGGCGCGGCGGGTAATCCGAACGCCGGCTCCTCGCCCGGCCAGCGGCCGGTCAGCGCGGCGTACCAGATCGCGCCGACCGCCCGGACGTCCTCGGCCGGCGTGGCCATCTCGGCGCCGGACATCGCGGTTTCCAGGCACAGGCCGAGAATTTTGACCTGGTTGGTGGTGGTCAGCAGCACCTTGTCGGGGTCGAGCGCCCCGTGTCGCATCTCACAGGCGTGCGCCTCGGCCATCGCCACGGCCAGTTCCCGCGCGATCCGGGTCGCGAGCGGGACGGAGAGCGGCCCGCGAGCGAGCCGCTGAGTCAGCGCCGAGGCATCGGAAACCCACTCGGTGACGACGTAGACCAGGCCGTTCTCGTCTGCCACGTCGAGCACTTGCACGAACCGTACGTCGGGGACGGTCGCCGCGTTACGCGCGGCTGCCTCCATCGCCCGGGCACGCGGGTGACCAGCGGCGATAAGGTCGACGCCCACCTCGCGGTTGAGCAGCTCGTCGAATCCGACCCAGGCCTGCGGCCCGGGCCCTTCCCCACCGGAGAACCGGCGCAGCTCCCGTTCCAGCCGATACCGGCCGGCCAGCCTCGCGCCGACGTGGACCCGTTGGTCGAAGCGGGCGCGGTCGGAGTTCTCGCTGTCTCCGGCGGGCTTTTCGGCCAGGGAAGCCACGGCCCTCCCTCTTGTGCATCGTTGGCGTCGTGGGGCTCCCGCGCGCGAAAGCGCGCTCGCTCTCATGCTAGTGCCCGGTTCTCAACCGTCGAACCGAAGCGCGGGGCGCGCCGCCCTGAAAGAACGACACGTCTTCGTGCGGTCCGCACTGCAACAACGACGCTTCGTGAGCGCCATTCGGTTCGGTCAACGCTGTGGTTCGGTCAACGTCTACGCAGCGGTTCAGCGGCCGAAGCGGGACCGCACCGTTCCGAGCAGCATGTCTACCTCTTCGATACGCATCTTGCGCGAGGCCGCGAGGAAGAGCAGGCCGAACAGGCCGCCGCCGACGACGATTCCGGCCCCGGCCCCGGTCAGGCCGCCGTGCAGCGCCTGCGTGATCTCGAATCCGATCGGGCCGCCGATCACCGCCCCCAGCGCCGAGGCCGCGCCGAGCTTGGCGTGGGTGCGCACGATCCGCGTGGTGTCCAGGCCGCGCAACTTGCGGCTGAGCTTGGCGCCGGTCATCACCATGCCGATGGTGTAGGCGACGACGTAGCCCACGCACATGCCTGCGACCGCCCACTTCGTGGTGTGCAGCAGCTCGTAGGAGATGTAAGCCAGGCCCCCGTTGAAGAACGAGATCCAGGCGGTAACCACGAACGGTGTCTTGGTGTCCTCGTATGCGTAAAACCCACGCATCATCAGATACTGCGCCGAGAATGGGATGAGGCCGAGGCCGAACGCCATCAGCATGTAGCCGAGGTTGCGGGCCATCGTCGCGTTCGTCGCTCCGTGCTCGAAGAGCAGCGCGGAGATCTGCTGGCCGAAGGCGAGGAACAGGAACGCACAGGGCACGATCGCGACCGCACTCACCCGCAGTCCGTACGAGATGGAGTCGCGTACCGCGCCCCGGTCCCCCGACTGCGCGGCCCGGCTCATCCGGGGCAGCAGGGCCGTGATGATGGACACGGTGATGATGGCCTGCGGCAGAATCCAGATGGTCAGCGCGTTCGAGTACGCGGTGTACCCGACACCCTCGGTCTGATGGGCGCCGCTGGTGTCCATCGAGCTGCTGAGCCGGGTGATGACCGTCGTGCTGATCTGCCCGACCAGCACCATGCCCATGGTCCACTTGGCCAGCGTCATCGACTTGCCGAGGCCGACGCCGCGCCAGTCGAACCGGGGCCGGAAGGTGATCCCGACCTGGCGCAGATAGGGGATCAGCGCGATCGTTTGCAGCGCGATGCTGATCGTGGAGCCGAGGCCGAGCAGCGCCAGCTCGTTCTGGGTGATGTTCGCGGTGCTCTGCACGTAGCCGGCGATCCAGAGGTAGGCGCCGAAGGTGGCGATCTGGATGACGTTGGCCAGCACCGGCGTCCACATCATCGGACCGAACTTGTCCTTGGCGTTCAGGATCTGCCCGAACATCACGAACATGCCGTAGAAGAAGATCTGCGGCAGCATGTAGCGCGCGAAGACGATCGTGATCTCGCGGTTCGCCATGGTCGCGTTCGGGTTGAACAGCGAGACGATCTCGGGCGCGAACAGCACGCACACCAGGGTGAGCGCGGCCATGATGATGATGGTCAGGGTCAGCAGCCGGTCCATGAACGCCTGGCCGCCGTCGGAGTCGTCCTTCATCGCGCGCACCAGCTGCGGCACGAAGATGGAGTTGACCGCACCGCCGATCACCAGCAGGTAGATCGTGTTCGGCACGTTGTTGGCGATGTTGTAGCCGGTGCCGAGCGCGGCCGTGCCGAGCGCGGCGACCAGCAGCAGCTGGCGGATCATGCCGGTGGCGCGGGAGACGATGGTGCCCAGCGCCATGATCCGGCTGGCCCGCGACACGCTGGTGGTCGGCGCCGCCTGCCCTTCGCGGACCGCGTCGATCGTGCCGGTGGCCGGCGCCGGGGTCCACGGGTCGAACGGGCCGAGCTCGTCGGGCCGGGTGGCCGGACCCTGGACTTGGCCGCGCCGCGGCGGAATCAGCTGCTGGATCGCCGCCGGATCGAAGAAAGACGTGCCGAAGACCGGCAGGTTGAACCGGGTGGCGTCGACCGCCTCGGCGTATGCCTCACGGCGGGCCGCGCGTTCCTCGGGGGCTTCGTCCTCAGGTATGGCCGGGTACCACAGGTCCTGCCGTGCTGGCTGTGTCCGGGCGGCGGCGCGCGGTCGATCATCTTCTGCCCAGCGTGCCATGGCTCCGGTCCTCGGTACCCTTCATCGCGCGCGGGCTGCCCCCGCGTTCAACTAGTCATTGTTCCCGTTCCGCATCGGCTAAGGCGCCGTTGTCCGTGGACGCGCCGGACGAGTCGGGCTCGGCATGCGCGGCACGAGTCCGTCTGCCCCGGTAGATACGCAACCCTACAGCGATGACCAGGAGCGCGGCTGACAACGCGAAAATGATCAACGTCACGGAGCCGATGGACGACACCGTCACCTGAAGCGACTGAGGATCCCCGTAGTCGGCGCCGTCGGGAGTGACCAGCTGTGCGGTAACGGTCACGCGCGTGCCCGAGACCTTGGAGCTGACGTGCACGTTGATGGGAGTAGAGCCCTGCTGCACGGTCTGGACCGTGATGGACTGCACGGTCAGGCCGCCGTGATCCGTGGTGATCCGGATGCCGACGCGGACCGGATGGTTGAAGCGGTTCTCGACCGTGAACGGGATGATTCCGCTCTTACCGGACAACGTCAGGTCCGACTTCTTGACCAGCGTCACCAGGCCCATCGTGGTGTCCAACCGGTTCGCCACCGCGCTGCTGAACTCGATCTGCTGCGTCGAGGCGGAACGCCAGGCCGTGGAGACCGTGCGCAGCACCGCCGGGTAGTAGCTGTCCGTGGCCTGCTGCGGCTGCGGCCCGACCATGATCGACGTGAGCGCGCCGAGCGAAGCGTTCAGCGAAGAGGTGGCGGAGAGCTGAGTGGTGCTCAGATCCGACTGCACCGTCGCCGCCGCACGCTTGGGTGCGGAGGTCTGCGCGTGCGGGTCAGACTTCGCGCTGAGCAGCGTGGACAGGCCCACGGTCTTGATCCAACTCGCCTCGCCGACCGCGGTGAGCAACGCCGGATCCGGGGTGCTCCCGCGCGGCGCGGTGACCATGATCGTGCGCGGCGTCGACAGATTCGGGCGCTCCTGCGCGATCAGCGCGCTTTCTGCGAGGAAACGCTGCGAGGCCAGCAGCGACTGGTTCGAGCCCTTCCATGCCGCGTCGGCCGCGTCCCCGGCAAAGATTGCGTCGAGAGCCGTATCGCTGACCGCCAATGCCTGGCCGCCAACCTGTGCACGCCCCGTGGGCGTATAGCTGTCGAGCGCGGTGTGCAGGCCGATCGAATCGGCACGCACGATCACCGCGCCCGGATCGGCGGCCTTGGCGAGGTTGAGCGTGCCGGAATCGGCCTGGCCGTCGGCGGGCCAGGCCAGTGTGCCCTGAGGCGTGCGCCCGACGAGGTCCTGAATCGTGCTGCCGGAGCGGCTCGTCGCGCTTTGCACTAGCTGCGCCGCCACGGTCGGGTTGGAACGGCCGAGTGAGCCGAGATCGGGATCGGTGGCCGGCAGCTGCCACAGCTCGCCGCCGCTGCTCAGCACGCTCCTGGCCTCGGACAGCCAGATCGACGCGTCCTGTGCGCCGACTCCGGCATCGCTGTCCGGGTAAAGCGAGTACCCGTGGCTCTCACGGTCGGCGGTAGTCAGCAGATCCGGATCGACCGCCCAGGAAACGGTGACGTTCTTGATCGACGCGGGAACGCTCAGAGCCTTGTCGAGCCGCCCACCGGCAGCGAACTGCGTGGCAAGACTGTCGCTGACGGCCTCGGGCACGTCCTTGTCGACCTGGCCGTCGAGAGTCGGTGCTGCGGTAACCGGCCAGACCACGACCATCTGCGTCGCATGAAAGCTTGAATCGCCGTTCATGGCGTAAGGCAGGTAGGTGCGCGTCGCGCCGATGCGTACGTCACCGGAGTACGCCTCAACGTCGAGTGCGTAGACCGTCTGGCTGGTCAAGGACAGCGCGGAAACCGGCATGGAAAGTGCCCACGGAACCGTCGCGCCGGAGGCAATCGTGCCGGCCGTGTAGTCGTGCCCGAAGATGAGGCGCGAGCCGACGCCGGCGTTGCTCGTCATGTCGGAACGTACCTGCATCTCGGCGACCGCCAACCGCACAGTCACGTTCGTGCGCGACGTGGAGCCGCCGACGAGGTTCCCGGCCAGGTGCAGCGTGCTGCCCTTCACCGCTATGGCCGGACTGAGCGAGGAGAGTTCGACCGTGATCGCGTTCGCGCTCCCGCTCGCCGCGTACGACGGCGCGGGAGCGGCGAGCATCAAGACCTGGGCAGCCAGAACCGCGACCAATGCGAGCAGGCCGCGGGTGTGGCGCCGCATGGCGCGGAGCGAACTCACGGGCGGAATCCTAGTTGTGCAGTGGAGTGCCGCACGGACGGGTCGCCCGTGCGGAGCACGTACCCTTTGATGACGTGTCTACCTCTCCTTCGGATGCCGCACTGCCCGACCGCCCTGACGCGGATACTTCAGCCCGCGCCACCGCGGCGGCCGCGCAGTTGCTGAGGCTCGCCCCGGTCGCTGACGACCTGGCCGCCCGCTTCGCCGCGGCCGGTCACGAACTCGCGCTGGTCGGCGGCTCGGTGCGGGACGGCCTGCTCGGCCGGCTCGGAGAGGATCTCGACTTCACCACCGACGCGCGCCCACAGCAGGTGCTCAAGCTGGTCAAGGGCTGGGCCGAGGCGGTCTGGGACGTGGGCATCGCCTTCGGCACGATCGGCTGCCAGAAGGACGGATACAAGCTGGAGATCACGACGTACCGCAGCGAGGCGTACGACCGTACGTCGCGCAAGCCAGCGGTGTCCTATGGCGAGACGCTTGAGGATGACCTGGTGCGTCGCGACTTCACCGTCAACGCGATGGCGTTGCGGCTACCGCAGCGCGAGTTCGTTGATCCGCACGGCGGTCTTCGCGACCTGGCCAAGAAGACGCTGCGTACGCCTGCCACCCCGGAAGAGTCCTTTTCAGACGACCCGCTGCGTATGCTGCGCGCCGCGCGTTTCGCCGCACAGCTCAACTTCGACGTCGCCCCTGAGGTCGTCGCCGCGATGCGGGAGATGGCGGACCGGCTGAAGATCGTGTCGGCGGAACGCGTCCGAGACGAACTGACCAAGCTGCTGCTCTCACAACACCCGCGGATCGGCCTCGGTTTACTCACGGACACCGGCCTCGCCGAGTACGTGCTGCCCGAATTGCCGAGGCTACGCCTAGAGATTGACGAGCACCACCGGCACAAGGACGTCTACGAGCACACGCTGACCGTCCTCGAGCAGGCCATCGCGCTAGAGGAGGACGGCCCAGACCTAGTGCTGCGGCTCGCCGCGCTGCTCCACGACATCGGCAAGCCGCGCACGCGCCGCTTCGAGCCCGGCGGCGGGGTCTCCTTCCACCACCACGAGCTGGTCGGCGCGAAGATGACCAAGAAGCGGCTGCGCGAGCTGAAGTACTCGAACGAGATCGTCGACGACGTCGCGCGCCTGGTCGAGCTGCACCTTCGCTTCCACGGCTACGGCGACGGCGAGTGGACCGACTCGGCGGTGCGCCGCTACGTGCGCGACGCCGGCCCGCTGCTGAGCAGGCTGCACAAGCTGACCCGCTCCGACTGCACCACCCGCAATCGCCGGAAGGCCGCGACGCTCGCCGCGACCTACGACGCCCTCGAGGCCCGGATCGAGCGGCTCAAGGAGCAGGAGGAGCTGGACGCGATCCGGCCCGACCTGGACGGCAACCAGATCATGGACCTTCTGGGCGTCGCGCCGGGCCCGGTGGTCGGCCGCGCGTACAAGTTCCTGCTGGAGCTGCGGCTGGACCAGGGCCCGCTGGAACATGAGGCCGCTGTCAGCGCACTGCGGGAGTGGTGGGCGACTCAGCCGGAGTATCGGAACTAGACGGCGGCATGTTGACCGGGTTACGCAGAGTACGCACGCCGTACCAGAGCCCGATGACGGCATAGCAGGCTGCGACGACGATGACGACCAGGTACGACTTGCCGTTGGCCGGGAGCGCGGCCGCGGCGAAGGCTGCGGCGAGCACGAAGGCGCCGTTGAAGACCATGTCGTAGAACACGAACACGCGTCCGCGGAACTCGTCGTCGACCGAGCGCTGCACCAGGGTGTCGGTGCAGATCTTCTGGCCCTGCGATGCCACGCCGAGCAGGAAAGCACCGATCAGCAGCGGGACGGGGCGGAACGGAAGACCGAAGCAGAGCTCGGTGACGGAAGCGCCGAGCAGGCACAAGGTGATCCAGGCGGGCAACGGGATCCGGCGGGTGACCAGCGGTGTGATCAGGGCACTGAGTCCGAAGCCCGCACCGGAAAGCCCCACCGCGAGCGCGAATCCGGCCAGGCCCTTGCTCGGCTGGTTCGGGTCGTTGAAGGCGTTGCGATACAGCAGCAGGGTAATGATGGTGACCACGCCGTAGCAGAACCTGGAGACGGTCACCGCGACCAGTGCCCGCCCCGCGATCGGCCGCGCCGCGAGATGCCGCGCGCCTTCCAGCACCCCGCGGGCCACCGAGCGCACCGCCGTCCACGTGCTTTCCTGCGGCAGTTCCAGCGGACCGAGTTTCGCCCGGCCGATGCCCAGCGCGAACAGCGCCGCGACCGTGTAGAGCCCCGCGACGCAGACCAGTTCGCCGATGGTGGCGTTGTTACCGGTACCGAGAAGGGCGTGCACGATCAGGCTCACGGCGCCGCCGGCCGTCGCGGCCAGAGTCCCGGCGGTGGGGAGTACTGAGTTGGCGATGACGAGCTTGTTGGCCGGGACGGTGTGCGGCAGCGAGGCGGAGAGCCCGGCCAGGATGAACCGGTTCGCGGAGAGCACACCGAGCGCGCCGATGTAGAACACCACGTTGGGTACGCGCAGATCCACCAACACCGCGACCAGGATGACCAGCGCCGAGCGCAGCAGGTTCGCCCAGACCAGCACCTGCCGGCGCGGCCAGCGGTCCAGGAACACTCCCGCGAACGGACCGACGACGGTGAACGGCAGCAACAGCACCGCGAACGCTTGGGCGACCTGTGCGGCCGTGGCCTGCTTCTCCGGCGAGAAGATCACGTAGGAGGCCAGGGCGACCTGGAAGGCGCCGTCGGAGAGCTGCCCGACGATCCGCGTGGCGAACAGCAGCCGGAACGCGCGCAGATGCGGCCCGGTCAGCACGGTTCGCAGCGCGCGCATCAGAACGCCGGCGCGTGCGCCGGAACTGGATTCGCCGCCGGATCCGGACGGCGCTGTCAGGGCCACTTGATCAGCCTAGATGCAATTCTGAGGGCACGCATCGGCCTGCGGGTGTACGTGGAAGTCAGCCCGGATACGCTCGCACTGTGTCCTTGAACGACGCTGTGCCTTTGAACGACGCTGTGCCTTTGAACGACGCTGTGTCCTTGAACGACCGTGCTCCCTCGGAGGATGCTGCGCCGCAGCACGCCGCTGCCGCGAATATCGCTGTGCGCCGCCACGGCCAGGTCGCCGAGGTCGTCCTCGACCGTCCGGACGCACTGAACGCGATCAGCACCGCACTGGCCGCCGAACTGGGCGACAAGGTCTCCGCGCTCGCATCCGATCCGGACATTCGCGCAGTCGTGCTCAGCGCCGCCGGTGATCGGGCGTTCTGCGTGGGTGCGGATCTCAAGGAGCGCAACGAGTTCACGGACGCCGACCTGCTCGCTCAGCGCCCGGTGTTCCGACGCGCCTTCGGCTCGATCATCGGCCTGCCAGTGCCCGCGATCGCAGCCGTCAGCGGATTCGCACTCGGCGGCGGGTTCGAGCTGGCGCTTGGCTGTGACTTGATCGTGGCGGACGACGGCGCGCAGTTCGGGCTGCCTGAGGTCACCGTTGGGTTGGTTCCGGGCGGCGGCGGTACACAGCTGCTCTCGCGGCGCATCGGCGTCGCCTACGCAGCAGATCTGATCTACACCGGACGGCGCATTACCGCAGACGAGGCAAGTGCGCTCGGCGTCGTGAACCGACGCGTGCCCGGACAGCACACGGCTCGCGACGCTGCCCTCGAGCTGGCTGCACAAATCGCCGCCAACTCTCCGGTAGGCGTGCGTAACGCCAAGCACGCACTGCGCACGGGCATCGAATTACCGCTTACCGCAGGGCTCGATGTCGAGGATTCAGCATGGCGAGCCACTGCCTTCTCTGCGGACCGGGTCGAAGGAATCCGTGCGTTTGCCGAGAAACGCAAGCCGCAGTGGCCCTCGTAGCCGACCGGACCTCTCCTCAGGCGGACGGCGCCGCAGCCGCACGTTCGCCCGGCTCCCGGTCGTTCAGAAGGCGCTGAAAGAGCCGTATGTCCTGCCACCGGCCCGCGATGTGTAGATAGCGGGGCGCCACTCCGTAGGATTCGAACCCGCATTTGACCAGCACCCGCTGCGACCTGACGTTGTCCAGAAGCGTGCCGGCCTGGATCCGGTGCAGGTTGAGCTCGCTGTCGGTCAGACCGCAGACGGTCCGCACCGCGGCGGTCGCCAACCCTCGGCCGCCCGCCTCGCTATCGACCCAGTATCCGAGGTTGGCGCTGCGGAACGGCCCGAAGACGATTCCGCTCAGGGTCAGGCTGCCGACGATCTCACCGGCCGGCTCGGCCAGCAGCCAGCGCATCATCTGGCCGGCCCCGCGGTTGCGCGCTTCCAGATCGAGCAGAGCCGCCTGCCCGCGCGCGGTGAAGAACTCCTCACTGCGCACGGGCTCCCACGGCGCGAGATGCTCCCTGTTGCGGACATACGCACGCGCCAACGCTTCAGCATCGGCGACTTCCGCCGGGCGCATCACGACGCCGTCGATCAGCTTATGAACACCATCGATCACTTACGCAGCCTAGCGTCGGCAGCCGAGGCGTGACCGAATGACCGACTACTGCTCGGTGTACGAGTCCGCGACGCTGAGCGCCTTGTCGATGGCGGCCAGGCCCTCGCGCGCCTCGGCCTCGGTCAGGTTCAGCGGCGGGGTGATCTGCAACCGGTTGAAGTGGGTGAACGGCCAGGTACCGTGCTTCTTGCACTCGGCGAGGACCGCGTTCATCGGTGCCGCCGCCGCGCCCCCGGCGCCGTACGGTACCAGCGGTTCACGTGTCTCCTTGTTCTTCACCAGGTCGAGCGCCCAGAACGCGCCGATGCCGCGGGCCTCGCCGACCGACGGGTGCCGCTCGGCGAACTCGCGCAACGTCGGGCCGAACACGTTCTCGCCGAGCCACGCCGCGTTCTCCACGATCCGCTCATCGCGCATCGCCTCGATGGTCGCGACCGCGGCCGCGCAGGCCAACGGGTGTCCGGAGTAGGTCAGGCCGCCGGGGAAGACCTGGTTGCGGAACGTGTCGTGGATCGCGTCCGAGATGATCACGCCGCCGAGCGGCACATACCCGGAGTTGACGCCCTTCGCGAAGGTGATCAGGTCCGGAGCCACGTTCCAGTGGTCCACCGCGAACCAGGCCCCGGTCCGGCCGAAGCCCGCCATGACCTCGTCGGCGATGTAGACGATGCCGTACTTGTCGCACAGCGCGCGCACGCCGGCCAGGTAGCCCGGCGGCGGAATGAGGATGCCGTTGGTGCCGACCACGGTCTCAAGCAGGACCGCGGCCACGGTGCCAGGGCCTTCGAACACGATCGTCTGCTCGAGGTGGTCCAGCGCCCGCTCGGATTCCTCCGCCTCCGTGGTCGCGTAAAAGGAGGAGCGGTAGAGGTACGGGCCGAAGAAGTGCGCGACATTGCCGTCATGGTGCCCGGCGTTCTCGTTGGCCCATCGGCGCGGATCACCGGTCAGGCTGATCGCGGTCGCGGTGTTGCCGTGGTACGAGCGGTACGCCGTCAGCACTTTGGGCCGGCCGGTGTGAATGCGGGCCATGCGTACCGCATTCTCGATGGCGTCAGCACCGGCGTTCGTGAAGAAGACCCGGTTCAGGCCCTCCGGTGCGTATGACGTGATCAGTTCCGCCGCCTCGGCGCGCTTGTCGTTGCCGAAGCCCGGCGCGATCGTGCACAGCCGCGCCGCCTGCTCCTGGATCGCGGCAACCACCTTCGGGTGCTGATGCCCGATGTTGGTGAAGACCAGCTGGCTGGCGAAGTCGAGATAGCTGTTGCCCTCGTAGTCCCAGAACCGCGCGCCGGCGGCACCGGCGATCGGCAGCGGGGCGATCTGGTCCTGTGCGGACCAGGAGTGGAAGACGTGGGCCCGGTCGAGCGCGAGCACGGCCTTGCCCTGCTCGGGGTCGGGGACGGGCTCGAGGCGTGCGGAGGCGGCGGAGTCGGTCATGTGACCAGGGTAGATAACGGCGCAAGGGCCGCCCAACCGTCACTGTGTACGGTGGGACG
>NZ_DASRGV010000338.1:0-8608 GCF_035650855.1 Actinocrinis sp.
CGGGGTCATGTCGAGCTCCTTGGCCAGCTCCTCCGGGGTGGGCTCGCGGCCCAGGTCCTGGAGCATCTGGCGCTGCACGCGGGCGAGCTTGTTGATGACCTCGACCATGTGCACCGGGATGCGGATGGTGCGGGCCTGGTCGGCCATCGCGCGGGTGATGGCCTGGCGGATCCACCAGGTCGCGTACGTGGAGAACTTGTAGCCCTTGGTGTAGTCGAACTTCTCCACCGCGCGGATCAGGCCCAGGTTGCCCTCCTGGATCAGGTCCAGGAAGAGCATGCCGCGGCCGGTGTACCGCTTGGCCAGCGACACCACCAGCCGCAGGTTGGCCTCGAGCAGGTGGTTCTTGGCCCGGCGGCCGTCCTCGGCGATGATCTCCAGCTCGTGCTTGAACCGGGGGTCCATCTTCTCGCCGGAGTTGAGCTTCTCCTCGGCGAACAGGCCGGCCTCGATCCGCTTGGCCAGCTCCACCTCCTGCTCGGCGTTGAGCAGCGGGACCTTGCCGATCTGCTTGAGGTAGTCCTTGACCGGGTCCGCGGTGGCCCCGGCCGAGGCCACCTGCTGCGCCGGGGCGTCGTCCTCGTCGTCGTCGGACAGGACGAAGCCCTCGTCCTCCTCGGTGGCGGGGGCGCCCTCTGCGGCCGGCTCGGCCTCGTCGGTCTCCGCCTCCGGCTCGGCCTCGGCGTCCGGTTCGGCCTCCGCGTCCGCACCGGCTTCCAGCTCGGCGTCGTCGACGAGCGCCTCGTCGCCGTCGAGCTCGAGGTCGAGGTCGCCGTCGAGCTCCTCGTCGAGCGACTCGTCCTCGTCGTCTCCGGACTTGGCCGCGGCGGCCTTCGCCGGCGCTGCCTTCTTCCCGGCCGTCTTCTTGGCGGCCGGCGCGCCGCCGTCGGCGTCGTCGGTGCTCTTCTTGGCCGCGCCCTGGGCGGCGGCCTTCTCAGGGGCGGACTTCTTCGCCGGGGCGGCCTTGGCGGCCGGCTTGGCGGCGCTCGGGTCGCCGTCTGCGGCCACGGCGGCGGCCTCGGGCGCCGGGGCCGACTTCGGGGCGGAGGGGGCGGCGGGCGCGGGCTCGGCGGTCTTGCGCACGGTCGCCGTGGCACGTCCGGTGGACGCGGCCGCGACCGCCCGCTTGCGCGGCTTGTTCAGGGAAGCGGCGCCCTCGCCGACCACGGCGACGGTCACGCCCTGCTCCAGCAGTGCGCGCAGCACCGACTTGGCCTGGCTGACCGGGACCTTGGCCTGCTCGCACGCGCGCCGGACGTCGTCGCTCGAAACCGCGGCCCCCTCGGCGCGTTCGAGCAGAGCCTGTACGGCGGAAGCAACCGGCGTGGCGGGCGCGTCCTCTGTCGTCGATGGTGCGCCGGACGCGTTGGAAGCGGCAGACGCGGAAAGCGAGATAGGGGCCGACACTCACGTACCCTTCGGAAAGGTGCTCACAGAAGCGCTAACTAAAAGACCTGGCATGGTTACTATGCGGCGGAACTCGATACGTCGTATGAGGTAACAGCAATTCCGAAACTGTCACACTTGTATGACAGCACGATGCAGCGGCGCCGTATTCCCGTCCCCAGAGCCGACGGGCCGACAGCCGCACAGCCGTGCCTGGCGTGGATCATTCCCGGTCGCGGCTTTGATCAAGCCGCTGTACACCGCTTCGCAAACGCAGGTCACGCACTCGATCAATCAGTCTAGCAGCGCCCCGAAGGCGCGCGCACACCACCTCGCGAGACTGCGCTCTTCTTCAAGCTGGGCTTCATGTTCGCGGCGCAGCCGACCCCTCAAGCAGCCTGTTTGCGCTAGAGCGCGGCCTCGACCAGCAGTTCAGTTTTCAAGCAACCTTCCAGCCACGATGCGATGACGGATTACACCCGCACGCGCACGGCGAGCAGCGTCACGTCGTCATCCTGCTCGTGCTCGCGCAGCATGGTCTCGACGAGGTGGTCGAGCAGCGGTTCGAGTGCGGTGTCCGGCGCGGAAAGGGCCGCCGCGCGCAGCCGCGCGAGCCCGCGGTCGAGCGAGTCGACGCGGGTTTCGACCAGGCCGTCGGAGAAGCCGATCACGATGTCGCCGGGCCGCAGCGAGAGCCGGTGTTCGACCCGCTCCTCGCTCCAGCCGAGCGGCGTGGCCTCCGGTGTCGCGTCCACGAAGCGCACGTCGCCCTCGGCGGTGATCACCAGCAGCGGCAGGTGGCCCGCGTCAGACATCACCAGGCTGCCCGAGGCCGGGTCGTACACCGCGTACACGACAGTGGTCAGCGACTCGGCGTTCTCGGTGGCGTCGAAGAGTCGGTCGAGCCCCGTGAGCACCGCACGCGGCGAAGGGTCGCTGTACGCCAGCGCGCGCAACGCCGCGCGCACCCGCCCCATGCCCGCCGCAGCGGTGACGCCCTTACCGATCACGTCGCCGACGACCATGCCGAGCCGGCCGTCCTGGAAGCCGAACAGGTCGTACCAGTCGCCGCCGACCTCGGTGTCCAGCGAGCCGGGGATGTACCGGAAGGCCGCGTCGATGCCAGGCAGATCGGGCAGCCGCTTGGGCAGCAGCGCGTCCTGGAGCGAGACGACCTGGCGATGTTCGCGCTCGTGCATGCGCGCCCGGGCGACCGCCATGGTGCACTGCCCGGCCAGCGCCTGGAGATAGGCCTGGTCGTCCTCGTCGAAGGTGCGCGCGGACTCGTACACGAGGTAGAGGCCGCCGACCGGGCCGGCGGCGGTGGTCAGCGGCAATACCGCCCAGGACTGCTCCTCCTCGAGCGAGTCCTCCCACTCGACTGCTTCGGGGAACACCGCGCGCACCCCGGCGCGATCCGCGAAGTAGCAGGGCTGACCCGCGCGCACAGCGGCCGTGAGCAGCGGCGGCCACGATGCGGTACGCCGCTCCCAACGCTCGTCGTCCGCTGCCTGTGCCAAGCGCTGCGCCGGTACCGGACGCACGGTGCGAGTCTGCGGCCACGGCGAGCGGCCGATCGGGTCGAGCAGCCGCAGTTCGACATGCGCGGCTCCGGTCACCTGGCCCAGCTTCGCCACGGCCGCGCGCACCTCGCCGATGGTCAGCGCGCCGGCCAGTTCCCTGGCGACGGTCTGCAGCTTGCCGATCCGCCACTGGGTCGAGCCCAGCAGTTCGGCGATGCGGTGCCGGTCGGTTACGTCGTGCACGATCGCGAGAGCTCCAGTGATCTCCCCGGCCGGGTCGTGCACCGGGGACCAGTGTGTTCTAAGGACGCGGACGCCCGGTCCGCGCGGCGCCGGGGCCCAGGAGGCGGCCTCCCAGCGCTGTTCGGGCTCGCGCCAGGTCTTGCCCGTGGCCACCACCCGGGCCACCGACTCCTCGACCTGCTCCCCCAGCTCGCCGGGCAGGATCTCGCTGGGCAGCCGGCCGAGGTGCTCCTCGACGCTGAGCCCGTTGATCTCCGCGAGCGCGCGGCTGACCTGGCGGTAGCGGCCGTCCGCGCCGTAACAGGCGAAGGCGACCGATCCGTCGTGCAGCAGCGCGCGCAGCAGCGCCGAGTCGGAACCGGTCTCGTGCGCGGCAGGGCTCTGCTGCCGGATGGCGTCTCGGGCCACAGCTCGCTTCCCGTCCCCTAACCGTTCGCGACGAGACGACGGACTGCCGTCCGCCGCCGTACGGGCGGTCGCCGGTTCGCACCCGGCGTCGTCTCACCGGATCGAGCTTAGCCGTCACCACCCGTCTACAGGGAGTGATTGAGCCAGGATTCTCCCGATCCCGGCGAGCGGGCCGACAGCGTCAGCAGGTCCAGACCACCGCGAAGATGGACATTCCAGCGCGCTCGCCGTAGCGGGGCGACCACTCTCCACAACGGGCGAGACATTGAACACACCGGCCGATCATGTGAGCCGGATGCGGTCGGCTTACCCAGCGGAATCTGAGCGCACACGCGCGCGTCACCAGCCGAGACGGCGCAACTGTCTGTCAGCTACCGGATACGTATTGACGCGGCCTCAGTATGCCTGCGGACAAAGCGATGCCTGAGACAAAGCGTCGCCGCACGCATCGCGCCCGATTGTGCATCGGGAAGTGGCCGCACCGAACCGAACGACCACTTCCCGACGACTGGCCCCGTTGTACTGCCTATCCGGACTCGCCCAACTTCACTGCCCCACTGCAAACCGCTCCACTACAACCGCATCGCGCCAGGCCGGTCCCCGGCCACACGCCTCCCCGCGCCCTGCTGGTCCCCGCGCTCGCCACTCCCCACCGCGCCGCACGCCTCCCGACCAGCGGCCAGCGTGCGCAGCCAGCAGTCAGCAGTCAGCAGTCAGCAGTTCAGTGATCCCACTGCGATCCCACTGCACTCAGTGATCACGCTGCGCCGGTACGTGCGCTGTCGCCTGCGCACCCGTTCCCCGGCTCAGCAGACCGCTCAGCACTTCCGCCGCGCCCGAACCGTCGCCCGCGAGCAGCCGGTCGACCAGAGCCGCGTGCTGGTCGTCGCCGACACCTGAACCGGGAACACAGCTGAGCGGCCGCACGCCGGTGATTTCCAGAGCGCCGTACACGACGGAGGCGAGGTGCTCGAGCATCCGGTTGTCGGTCGCGCGCAGCAGCAGTGCGTGCAGTTCGGCGTCAGCGCGCTGGTACGCCATCGTGTCGCCATCCGCCGCGGCCTCGGACAGCAGCTCGGAGAGCTCCATCATCCGGGTCCGGGCGATCTCGGGCAGCCGGGAGGCCTGTGCGGCGACCAGGTGCGCGGCCAGCGGCTCAAAGGCCTGGCGCAGTTCGGCCAGCTCCCGGGCCTGGTCGGCACGGAAGGGGCCGAGCGCCCGCCATTCGATCACGTCTGGGTCGAGCAGGTTCCACTCGTGCACCGGCCGGATCCGAGTGCCCACGTTCGGGCGGGCCGAGACCAGGCCCTTGGCTTCGAGCACGCGCAGCGACTCGCGCACGACCGTCCGGGAGACCTCGAAGCGCTGGCCGATCTCCTCGGGAACCAGCGGGCGGTCCGCGCCGAGCTCGCCGGCCACGATCATCTGGCCGAGCTGCTGGACGAGTTGGCCGTGCAGGCCCCGGCCGCGCTGAGCGGCCGCCCGTGGGAAGACGGCAGCGCCCTGCGCCAGGCCATACGGGTAGACCTGCGCCTCGCCGGTCTGGCCCTGGGCCGCAGCGGCCACGCCGCCGGGATGGGCCGGAAGGGTCGCGGAGGTGACTGAGGAGACGGTGTTCATGCTGAACTGGTCGGCGTTCCCGGCAGTCGGCTTAAGGGCCGCGGCGACCATTTACTCATGATTGTCACGGAATGCACTCAGTCGAGTGAATCATGGTACTTAACTGCGCGACAGGACCACAGGTCAGACCACGCAGTCAGCCGATCCAGTCAGACCACACGACGCCGCCGTACGGCAAGCACCCCCGACAGCATCAGCACGCTAAGCGGAAGTGCGAGCAAGAGACCCAGTGCGGCCGTATCGGTGATGCCCGGCGTAAGCCGCACAGCGCGCTGCGCAGCCTCGGCGACATAAGGCATCGCAAGACTCGTCGAGCGAGGCAGGAACACAGCGATCAGCGCACCGCCGGCGAGCGCAACGGCCGTTGCGAGCAACCGCAAGCGCAGCACAGCGCCACCCACGACGCCCAAGGCGCCGCAGAGCGCTGCCAGAGCGAGCGGGCGCCAACCGGCCAGCATGAGCTGCGAGGGCAAGGCGACCTCGACGCCGGAAACCTTGAACCCGAGCCGAGCGGTCCAGTAGGAGACCACCGTGGCGCCGAGGCAAAGCAGGGCGCCGACAAATGCCGCGACTACGGCCTTTGCGACGAGCACGGAAACGCGTCGCGGCAGCAAGGCGAAGGTGAGCAAACCGCCGCCGTAGCGGTACTCGTAGCCGATCGAAGTGGCGCCGAGCCATGCCGCGATGCAGGCGGCAACGGCACCCGGCAGCACCATCCCAACGACGCCGCCGTTGACGACCCACCCGCCGCCACCGTGCATCGGCGAGTACTGATGCAGGAGCGCGGTCGACCAGCCAGAAGCCGAAGGGACGCTAGCCGATGAGGCCAGCGACAGCAGCGACAAGCTCGGAGTCGGCACCGGCGGCCCAGGCGGCACTGGATGTGCGAGCCCGACCATGTGCCGCGCGGCCGGAAGCGTCAGAATCGCCGACCCGAGGAAGGCGAAGAACGCCGCGCCGCGAAGCGAGCGAAAGTTTCCGAGCCGCACGAGCTCGTATTTCAGCGCGCCGACAAGACCCGAAGCGGTTGCGAGTAACGACCTCAGCCAGCTCATCAGTGCGCCTCCTCCCCCACGTCGGAATTCGAGGCCTGCTCGCCAGGAGATTCGGTATCTGTTGGTGCGTCAGACCCCACTCCCGCGCCCGCCAAAGCTCCATCCACCGCCGCAGGTTCACCCGCCCCCGCCGAAACTGAGTCCACCGGCACAGGAGCACCCGCCCCAACGCCAGCACCAGCACGCGTCACCGGTGCTCCATCCTCCGCACCTGCCGCACGGATAGAAGCATTCGCCCCTGCACCGGCGTTCGCGTCAGCACCCGCCGAAGCTGTGTCCACCCCTGCACCGGCCACCAATTCGCCGTCCCCTACCGGGCCAGGCGAACCGTCCCCAACCGCCGGTTCGGGCACGACCGTGATCAGCCTGACGCTGGGTTCGTCCAGCGCATCGACGTCACCGACGTTCATCACCCTGACGTTCGAAACCGGCGTCCCTGTCCTCGCCACCGGAGTAGCCGTCCTCGCAACTGGCGCGCCTGTCCCCGCAGCATCCACACGCGCCGGTCGCAGGCCCTTGGCACCCCACGCCCTCACGCCCGACAACGGAGCGGTGGTGGTCCCGACGCTGACCGGCGTCGGCACGCTTACGACTCGCTTTCCGTCGGGGAAGCCCTGGATCGGCACCACGGGCCTTGCCCGCCTGCCCGTGCATGCCGCCAGCACCAGGTCTCCTGGATCCGAGCCCGTGAAGCGGTCCGACAGCTCGTGGACCGGGATGCTGTGCCGGTACGCGAGGTCGCCGACGCGTGCGCGGTCGAGCCCGCGCACCTCAAGGCACGCGCCCTCGCCCTGCGTGCTGCGCGCCCCGGCCTCGGCGAGGATCGCCGCGAACCGGACGATCTGCGGCGACCGCACGACGACGGACGCGCCGGTGGGCGCGCGCAGTACCTCCTCCGCGGTCCGCGTGCCGACCAGGTAGCCGGAGTCGAGCAGCAGCACCCGGTCGACCATCCCGATCAGCGTCTCCGTGTCCGAGCCGGTGACCAGCGCCGCGCGACCCTGCGCGGTGAAGGCTCGCAGCAGGGCGCCGAGCCACGCCACGCCTTCCGGCTCCAGGCCGCGGTCAGGGCAGTCCAACAGCAGGGTCTTCGGGTCGCCCAGCAGCGCGACGGCGATGCCCAGCCTGGTGGCCATGCCCTCGGTCAGGTCGGACAGCCGCGTGCGACTCTGCTCGGTGAGCCCGACGATGTCGAGGACGGCGTCGATCCGGTCGGCAGGTCGCCCGCGCCGGGTGCGTTCGATTCGGTCAGCCAGGTCGCTCTCATCAAGGCCGCCGCGACCGCGCCGAGCGGCATCGTTCCGCTGCTCGAAGTCGCTCTCGTCGTGACGAGCCTCGCACCCGTTTTCGGCGCACTCGATCCCGGCGGCGAGGTCGCCCTCGTCGTGAAGCGACCTGCGGCCGAACCGAAGCCACCGGCGACGACGGAATCCGTCTCCGCCCTCGGCGCCGCCATGCGGACGCCCTGACCGGCGTGCACCGATTCCGATCGCATCGGCATCAGACTCGTCGGCCCTACCGTGAGCGCTGTAAACGCCGAGAGCTTCTGCGAATTCGGCGTCTTCCTCCACGTCGATGCCGAGGCGGTCCGCGCTCGCAGTCCGGCCCGAGGCGTTCCGCACACTGGCATCAGCACTCGCGCGACCGAGGCCAGCCCGCGCGCCGACCGCATGCACGCTGTCGACTGACCTGGATCCGTCGCCGGGGCCGTACCGATTCGCGACCGCACCGGCGCCGGCGGACTGCCGCGCGCTGGCGAGGACGCCCTCGCGCGCAGCGCCTCGGTCCGTTGCCAGCGCGAGCCGCAGGTGGCCACGGACCGTCCGGTCCGGGTCGCCGATCGCCGGATCGAGCAGCAGCCCGACCTCTCGCATCGGTCGGCGCAGCGCGCGATACGGGCGCCCGTCGAACAGCGTCTCGCCGCGTCCGCGCTCGAGCTCCACCATCCGGCGCAGCAACACCGTCTTTCCAGCCCCGGTGCCGCCGAGCACTCCGGTCACTTGCCCGGGGCGCACATCGAAACTCACCGCGTCGAGAACTGTGCGGCCACGTCGCCGTACCGTCAGGTCGATGGCTTCGATCACGCCTGGCGCCTCCTGGATATTCGCTGCTGCCCGGTTGAGCCGACCTCCCTTCGATCGTCGGGCGCGGGCGACGAGCCGGACGGGCTGACACGCTCGCGGTTCCGGAAATCACCCGCATGGGGGCGCACAGCAGCTGAATATGCGTGACCGAGCTGACCTGCCGTCAGCCGAGGTCAGCGGCCTGCACGGGCTAGTTCGGGCGCAGCATCGGCGGGTTTAGCAAGGTGACGTCACCCAGACGGAACAACTGCGCCGGACGCCCGCCCTGACGAGCCGTCGTGTCGCCGAC
>NZ_DASRGV010000339.1:0-36174 GCF_035650855.1 Actinocrinis sp.
CCGGCACCACCTGCACGATCACCCGGATTTACGATCAGACCTCGAACCACAACGACCTGGTGATTTCCTGGGGCGGCCTGTGGAAGGGCCCCGGGCCCAACGGCGCGGACATCGGCGCCAACGCGATGGCGCTGCCGGTAATGATGGCCGGTCACCAGGCCTATGGGGTCAAGGTCACGCAGGGGGTTGGCTACCGCGTCGACAACGCCAAGGGCGTGCCGACCGGTTCGCAGCCCGAGGGCGTGTACATGGTGACCTCGTCGAACCTGGTGGATCAGTACTGCTGCTTCGACTACGGCAGCGGGGAGAACTCGCACACGGACACCGGTAACGCGACCATGAACGCGATCGAGTGGGGCACCGCGTGCTGGTTCGGCGGCTGCACCGGCTCAGGCCCCTGGGTCGAAGCCGATCTGGAGAACGGCATGTACGCCTCCAGCAGCGGCCCGAACCAGCCGGGTTATACCGGGGTCAACTTCCCCTTCGTCACGGCGATGGAGAAGAACAACGGCACGAGTAACTTCACCATCAAGTACGCCAACGCCACCAGTGGCGGGCTGACGACAGGGTTCTCAGGACCGTTACCCAGCGGCTACTCGCCGATGAAGACCGACTCCTCCATCCTGCTGGGCACCGGCGGCGACAACAGCGTCAACGGAGTCGGAGACTTCTTCGAAGGCGCGGTGATCTCGGGCTATCCGTCCGACGCCACCGAGAATGCGGTACAGGCCAACCTCGCCGCGACGGGCTACTCCTTCAGCCGCACCGGTGAGGTGCACGCGCTCGGCGCCGGCAAGTGCCTGGATGACCCGTACGCGACGGCGACCCAGGGCACCCAGCAGCAGATCTGGGACTGCTGGGGCGGCGCGCAACAGATCTGGACGTACACCGCCGCCAAGCAGCTGACCGTCACCGTCTCCGGTCAATCGCTGTGTCTGGACGCCTACAACCAGGGCACCGCCAACGGCACGAAAGTCGACATCTGGGGCTGCGACGGCCAGGCCAACCAGCAGTGGAACCTCAATGGCGACGGATCCATCACCGGCGTCCAATCAGGGCTCTGCCTCGACGTGACCAACAAGAGCACGGCCAACGGCGCCCTGATCCAGCTGTGGACCTGCTGGGGCGGCAGCAACGAGCAATGGGCACTGAGCTGAGCATTCGCGTCACTGCCGGCAAGAAGTGACGGCGTTCGGCCCGGCCCCGTGAGCGACGGGAGCCGGGCCGAACGCCGTGTGAGCCCAGTGTTCTGGCGCCCAGCCGATTGGCGCCCTTTATGCAGCGTCTTCAGTTGCTCGAGCCCGCTGCCCGCTCCTGAGCGAATCGGTTCGATCACGATGAGCCGTGCCGGTGCGATCGCAGGGCGGCTTTCCTAGCGCTGTAGCGGGGGCGTTTTACGGCCTGTGGTTGAGCCCTATGACCCCTACACGTGCCTAGTTACGCAGTCAAGGTCGCGGGACGGAGCGGTGCGGCTGCCACGGATCCACGCGAACCCATTGACACGCGCGGAATCCGGCGCTTTAGTTCTGACGAATCGGTTCGACAGTCGCACCGGATGAGCGCACCGGCTGCGCGGCCGCTGAACCGAGCCGTTCCAGCTCTTCAACGCGCGGCGCCCGGCGCCGTGCGGCGGACGAGCACGTCCCGCACCGAATCCGCGCGCCTCGACCCGCGAGCCGTCAGGTTTCGTCATTTCGAAGGAGAAGTGACTTGGCACATATCAAGATCAGAAGCTGGCTCGCGGTCGGCGCGACCGCGGCCCTCGCCGTGGTGGCGGTGCCGCCGAGCGCCAGCGCGGCGACGGAATCGCTGGCGGTGAACCTGTCGAGCAGCGCCGGGGCGATGACCGGCGTCGGCGAGGGCTTCCTCTACGGTCTGAGCCAGGACGGCAGCGCGCCCGGCGACAACTACCTTCAGCCGCTGAGTCCCACGCTGATGCGAGGCGGCGGCGCACGCATCGCAGGTGACGGCTGGATCGGCGACGGCTACAAGGCCGGGACCGGCTATCAGGCGCGCATCACCTCGATCATCGACCAGGCCAAGCGCATGACCCAGGCTCCGTACCACGCCGAATACGTCCTGATGCTCAGCGACCTGTGGGGCGCCGACCTGACCCAGCCGAGCAACGCGCTCTACCCCTGCAACAACGGCGACTGCTCGAACTGGATCACGTTCATCGACGACACGATCGCCGCCATGCAGTCCGCCGGCGTCACGGTCACCTACGAGCCCTACAACGAGCCGAACGGCGGGGGCTTCTTCCCGCCGGGAATCGGGACTCAGTACTGGAACATGTGGAACAGCGCCGTCCGGGAGATCAGGCGGCTGGCCCCCACCGCACACATCGACGGGCCCGCATACGCCGGAGGTCCGACGAGCGCCTTCCAGACCTGGATCCAGACCGCGCAGGCCGCGGGAACGCTGCCCAACGTCATCAGCTACCACCTTGAGGGCGGCGGCACCGAGGACCCGGTCGCCGCGGTCGCCCAAGTCAACGGGTACCTGTCCGCCGACGGCATCACCGGCATCACCCAGTCGGCCAACGAGTACATTCCGCTGAACGTGCAGAACTCCGCCTACACCGCGTGGTCGCTGGACCGTTTCGCCCAGTCCGGCATGGCCACCGCCGCCCGCGGAGAGTGGACCAACTGCTGCATGTCGGGCGACCTCGGCGTCATCCTCACCAACACCGGCGGCAACCTGGTGCCCTCCGGCCAGTACTGGACCTACCGCGCTTACGCCAACCTGACCGGAACCCGGGTGGCGACGACGGGCAGCGGCAACACGGCCATCACCGCGGCCGTCGACAGCACCAAGAAGCAGGCGGCGGCGCTCATCGGCGACTCCGCGGGCTTCGTCGGGCAAGCGAACGTGGCGATAAGCGGGTTCAGCGCCGACCCGTGGCTGCTCTCGGGCGGCACGACTCACGTCGAGGTCGATCGGATCCCCGACGTGGCCTCACTCAACAGTCCGCAGACGGTCTACAGCGCCAATGTCACCGTCTCCGGCGACGCGATCACCGTGCCCGTCACGCTCGGCGACGCCAACGGCGCCTACGCCCTGTTCGTGACGCCGCCGAGCTCGACCACCGCGGACACCACCAGCGACGACACCGCCACGTCCGGCACCGACCACTTCAGCTACGGCTCGAACTGGGGCACCGCGACCGGCGTGTCCGATCTATATCAGGGCACTGCGCACTGGAGCAACACCACCGGCGGCACCGCCACGTACACCTTCACCGGCAGCGGCGTCACTATCTGGGGCGTCAAGGACCACGACCAGGGCATCGCAGCGTTCTCAGTCGACGGCGGACCGGTGACCTACGCGGACGACTATGCCAGCACCCGTACACCCCAGGCGCCGCTGTGGTCGAGCAGCGGGCTGGCCCCCGGCACCCACACGGTGACGATCAGCAACACCGGAACGAAGAACTCCTCAAGTGCCAACGACACCGTCGCGATCGACTACGCCACTGTCACGCCGAACGTCTCAACCATCGATGACGGCACGACATCCGGCGCCACCTCGTTCTCGTACGGCAGCAACTGGGGAACCGCCACCGGCATCGGCGACCTCTACAACGGCACCGCCCACTGGAACAGCACCGGCGGATCGACCGCGACGTTGACCTTCACCGGCACCGGCGCGGTCGTCTTCGGAGTCAAGGACGTGGACCAGGGCATCGCCACCTACTCGGTAGACGGCGGTACGGGCCGTAGTGTCGACGACTACAGCGCTAGCCGCGTCCCCGGAGCGAGCCTGTTCACGGTGTCCGGCCTCACTCCGGGAAGCCACACCATCACGATCACCGTGACCGGAACCAAGAACAGCGCGAGCTCCAACGACATCATCGCGCTGGACTCCGCGACCGTCTTCTGACCCAAGGCGGTAGCAGGTTGTTGACTCTGGTCCGGGCCGTCGGCACCTCGGCGGTCCGGACCATCTGGGCGAAGATGACAGTGGCGCAGCTCCGAAGGGGCCACGGTGGCCCAGCGGCGCGATGGAGGTTATGCGTTGCCGAGCGTGGCTGCCCCGGCGGCCTGTTCGATCTTCGCGCAGTAGGCTGCGCGGGCTTCCTCGTCGATCGGCCTCTCGTATTCAGCGAATGACCCGGTCCTGCCGTCGAGCCCTTCGCGCAGGATGTCGGTGTGTCCGGCGTGGCGGACGCCGCCGTCGTGGTCCTGCCACCGGGGCAGCCGTTCCGGGGAAGGCCGGTCGAAGACCTCGCCGAAGTACCAGGCCTCGGCGGTGGCCACGTGTTTGACCAGGCCGAGCAGGTTGGTCCCGGTCGCTGTCAGAGGTCGGCGGATGTCATATTCGGACAGGCCGTCGAGTTTCCGGAGCAGTGCATTGCGATACCGGCGCAGCACTTTGTGCAGGTGCGCCTTCGCGAATTCGTCGATCATGGGTCACGAGCCTGTCAGGCAGCGCCGGTGGGCTCAACCGCAGCCGCTTGCCGGATGGCACATCGCTTCCGTGGCCGCGGCGTCGCTACGGGTTCGTGGGATCGACCAGTCCGGCGCGGTAGGCGATGATCACTAGGTGGACTCGGTCGCGGGCGTCCAACTTGGTCAGCAGATGCCTGACGTGTGTCTTCGCGGTACCGGGGCCGATGTGCAGGTCGCGGGCGATCTCGCTGTTGGACCGGCCGCGGCCGACGAGGGTGAGGACTTCGCGCTCCCGGTCGGTGATCGTGTTCAGCGCCGCGCCGTCGGGCGGGGGTGCGGTCCGGCGACCGATGAACTGGGCGATCAGGCGTTTGGTGATGGCGGGGGCGAGTAATTCGTCTCCGCGCGCGACCGCCCGGACCGCCTCGAGCAGGTCTCTGGGGCGCGCGTCCTTGAGCAGAAAACCGCTGGCCCCGCCCCGCAGCGCCGCGTATACGTACTCGTCGAGGTCGAACGTGGTCAGGATCAGGACCTTGGCGTTCCCGTCGGCCGCGATCACGCGGGTCGCCTCGATCCCGTCCATGTCGGGCATGCGGATGTCCATGAGCACGACGTCCGGCGATTCGGCCCGCGCGAGCGCGACCGCCTGGCTGCCCGTGCCTGCTTCGCCGACGACGGTCAGGTCTGGCGCGCTGTCCACGATGCCGCGCAGCCCGGCCCGCACAAGGGCTTGATCGTCGGCAACCACGACCCGCACGGTCACGATGACGGCTCCGCGGCGGCTGTGGGCGGCAGCGGCAGGCGGGCGGTGACTAGGAACCCGCCGCTTTGGGTGGGACCGGCGTGCAGATCGCCGCCGTAGAGCAGCGCCCGCTCGCGCATGCCCGCGAGACCGCGGCCGGGCGGTGCGGCGTCGGTCGGTTGCGCGGTGGCTGACGCATCATTGCAGACCTCGATGGTCAGCCATGCGTCCCCGTAGTCGATCCGGGCACGAGCCGTCTCGGTGCCCGCGTGCTTGATCACGTTGGTGAGCGCTTCCTGGATGACGCGGTAGGCAGACAGGTCTTCGCCCGGAGGCAGCGGCTGCGGGCTCCCGGTGACCGTCAGATTTACCTGCACACCTGCGTGCGCAGCGTGTTCGATCAGCTGTCCGAGGTCCGCCAGGCCCGGCGTAGGAGCCAGGTCTGGTTCGGGGCTCTGCTCGTCCCCCGGATCGGCGCGCAAGACGCCCACGAGGTTGCGCATCTCGCTGAGGGCGAGACGGCCGGTGCTCTCGATGATTCCGAGCGTGGAGCGGGCGGGATCCGGGCTCGCGGAGTCGGCGCTCTGATCGATCATCAGGCCGCCGTATCCGGCCTGAATGGTGATCACGCTCATGTGGTGGGCCACTACGTCGTGCAACTCTCGGGCGATGCCCATCCGCTGCGCCGTGATGTCCCGCCGCGCCTGCTCTACCCGCGCCTCCGCGAGTTCCGCCTGGCTGCGTAGCAGGTCCGCGGTGTAGCGGCGATGCATGCCGACGGCGTACCCGATCGTCCACACCGCCGTGTACGCCAACGCGAAGAATACAGCCGCGCCCCTGTGGTGAAAGTCCGGCAGCGCTGTGGTCGTTGCCGCCGCAAGCGCGGTCACCAACGCAAGCACCGCGGAACGCGGCCGGCAGTTCGCGGCCACGACGTAGAGCACGTACGCGAGCGGCACCAGCGCGGCCACGATCGAGCGGGGAGCCAACGCCGCGAACACGCCCAGCACGGCGAGCAGGAGGTAGAAGGCGCCGAGCGGCCGTCGTCGGCGCCACGCGATCGGCCAGGCCGGCGCGAGCGCTCCTGCCAGCGCGGCAAGCGGTTCGCCCAGGCCGTGGGAATGCTTGGCGAGCAGCATGAACGTCAAGAGCGCGTAGACACCGGCCAACGCCGTGTCCAACGCGAGCCAATGCGCCGGGCGCACGCGAGCCAGCAGCGGCCGGTGCGTGGTCGGCCCGGTAGACGGAGCGCCGGTAGACACAGTCGCAAGCGTAGGCACGCCTGACTGACGCGGGCATCAACCGTGAGGCTTATGCCAGAGGGATACGCGGAACGACGCCGTGGGCAGACGCGCCAGGCTCGCCGGCGCGGCACGGTTGGCCGGGTGAACACTCAATCGCAAGCCCCCGCGGTGGAGATCCGGGGGCTGACCAAGCGTTTCGGCGGCACGACCGTGGTGGACGACCTGGCCTTCCGGGTCGAGCCGGGCCGGGTGACCGGCTTCCTCGGGCCGAACGGCGCGGGCAAGTCCACCACCATGCGGATGATCCTCGGCCTGGACACCCCCACCGCGGGCCGGGCGCTGATCGGCGGACGGCCTTATCGGGCGCTGGACAAACCGTTGAACGTGGTAGGAGCGCTGCTCGAGGCCGGCGCGGTCCATCCCGGCCGCCGCGCCCGAGATCACCTGGCCTGGCTCGCGGCGAGCAACGCGCTGCCGGCCGCCAGGGTCGGTCAACTGTTGGAGCGCACCGGGCTCTCGTCGGTGGCCGGCAAGCGGGTCGGCGGCTTCTCCCTGGGCATGCGCCAGCGCCTCGGGATCGCCGCGGCGCTGCTCGGCGATCCGCCGATCCTGCTGTTCGACGAGCCGGTCAACGGGCTGGACCCGGAGGGCGTGCTGTGGATCCGCACCCTGATGAAGTCGATAGCCGCCGAGGGCCGCGCGGTCCTGGTCTCCAGTCATCTGATGAGCGAGATGGCACTGACCGCCGACCACGTGATCGTGATCGGGCGTGGGCGGCTGATCGCGGACACCGGCATGCGCCAGTTCATCGAGAGCGCGGGGCCCGGCGCCTCGCTTGAGGAGGCTTACATGAGGATGACGGCCCAGGCCGTGGACTACAGCGCCGACGCGGCGGCGATGCGGACTGAGACGAGGGGACCGGGTCGATGACCAGATTCGCCATCCCGCTCGCGGTCCTGTGCTCCGAGTGGATCAAGCTGCGCACCGCCCGCTCCACCTATGTCGCGCTCATCGCCGCGTTCGTACTCGGCCTCGGAACCGGGCTGCTTGACGTCCTCTCGATCACCGGCCACTGGGCCACGATGAGTGCGGCCGACCGCGCCGACTTCGACCCGGTCGGCGATCCGCTCAGCGGCTTCCAGCTCGGCGAACTCGCCCTCGGCGCCCTAGGCGTACTCGCGGTCAGCACCGAATACGCCACCGGGATGATCCGCAGCACACTGATCGCAACCCCGCGCCGCGCCGTCGTGTACACCGCCAAGGCACTGACCCTAGGACTGCTCGCGCTGCTCGCATCCCAGCTGTGCGCGTTCGCGGCGTTCTTCCTCGGGCAACTGGTCCTGCGCCGTCAGCATCTGAACGTGAGCGTGACCGCGCCGCATGTGCTGCGCGCGATCACCTTCGCAGGCCTGTACATGGCCGTGGTGACGATGGTCGGTTTCGGCCTCGGCGCGCTCATCCGCCACACCGCCGGCGCCATGGCCGCCATGTTCGCACTCGTCTTCCTCACCTACCCGGCAGCACGCGCCTTCGAAGGGGCCAGCTACCTGCCCGACCACCTGACCCTGGCAGATGCCGCTACGGCGCTGGTCACCATCGCACCGCCTACCGGCCCGCACGCGCAACGGATCCCGTCGTTCGGATTCGCCTGCTTCGACCTGGCGCTCTACCTGGTCGTGTTCCTCGGGCTGGGCGCGGCTCGCGCTCTGCGCGACGCGTAGAGCGCTGCCGATCAGATGTGCGTCACGGGACTGAAAGGCGACAGATCTGCGATGGCCCGACCGCGGCGCACCTAGCCTGGCCTCAAGCGGCGTCGCCGCCTGTGAGAGGTCGCTGCCTGCGAAAGGTCGTTGCCTGCGAAAGGAGGCCCGTTGCACGTCATCACTGTCATACCGGGCGACGGTATCGGCCCGGAGGTTATCGATTCCGCGCTTGAGTTGCTCGAAGCGCTGGATGTCGACTTGTCGTTCGACGTTCTCGATCACGTCAACGCGGCGCGTTACCGCCGCGAAGGCTGCGCGTTGAGCGATGCGGACGTGGCGCGAGTCGCGGCGAGTGATGGGCTGCTGCTGGGGGCTGTCGGCGCGCCGGACCTTGAAGGCACTGACTACGTGCGCAGTGTTCTGCTGCGTTTGCGCGGCGACTTCGACCTTTACGCCAACTATCGGCCGGTCAGGCTGTGGCACGATCGGCTAAGCCCGCTTCGGGACACCGCGCGTCGTGCGATCGATTGTGTGATCGTCCGCGAGAACACCGAGGGACTCTACAGCGGCGTGGGCGGCAACTTGCGTGCTTCGTCGCGCATGGAGGTCGCTATAGACGCCGACGTCAACACCTGGCACGGGGTCTCCCGGATCATGGATTTCGCCTACCAGACGGCGCGCCGCGAGGTGTGCCTCGTGGACAAAGCGAATGCGGTACGCGCCGGGGGTCGGCTTTGGCAGCAGTGCCAGCGGACCTGCGCTCAGCAGCACCCTGAGATCGCGTCGACGCACCTTTACGTCGACGCCGCCGCGATGAACCTGGTGACGGATCCTGGCGCCTTCGACGTCATCGTGACCAGCAATTCGTACGGGGACATCCTGAGCGATCTGGCCGCCGCGCTCGCGGGCGGCATCGGGCTGGCCCCCTCGGCGAGCCTCAACCCGGCGACGAACTTCGGGCTTTACGAACCGGTGCACGGATCGGCGCCGGATCTGGCGGGAAAGGCCGTCGCTAACCCGCTCGCCTGCTTGCTCACGGCGGCGCTGCTGCTGCGCGGCCTGGGGCTGGCGGCGCCGGCGGACGCGACCGAGGCGGCAGTGGCCGGGGCGATCGCGGCCGGACGCGTCACCCCGGACCTGGGCGGCACACTGAGCACTCGCGAGGTCACGAGCGCGGTTCTCGCCGGGCTCGGGTGAGGCCGCGACCGCCGCGGCGGTGTCGCTGGCGTCGGCCCGTCGCGTTGTTCCGCCGCGACGGGCCGGCGCTCAGGGCGATGGGTAACCGGCCTCTGGCGCGGTGGAACTGGTACGCACCACATCGGCGATGCTCAGCTCGAAGAACTCATACCACTTGGTCCGGCCGAGTTCCTTCGCGTCCTGATGCTCCGGGTCGTTGCGCCACTTCTCCAGCGTCTCCGGGTTGCGCCACCAGACCAAGGCCAGGCGCTCGCCGTCGTCGGCCGTGTACTTCTTGAGCTGGACCAGGTCGTCGCCTGCCATTTCGCGCACCCGCTTGGCGAGGTGCTCCTCGGTCGCGTCATACTCCGCGTCGACCTGGTCGGAGAAACGCGACCGGAAAACGACCAGAATCACTGCATCCTCCTCGGGATTCGCGGCGCCCGCGCGCGGGCCGTCGCAGTCACGGCTGCGGTCACACTGCTGCGGTCACACTGCGGCGCGGGGCGATACCGCGGCCCACTCGCGCAGCCGGCCGTCGGGAAGGTCGGTCGCGGCGGCGAAGCCGTGCCGGTCGACGATGCAGGACGCCAGATCGCGCAGGTCGCGATCCTCGGCGAGCGCCGAGCTGAAGCTCTCCTGGCTGAATGCGCAGCGTTCGTACAGCGGGACGAAGCGGTCCGGCATGAGGTTCACCAGCCGCTGGACGACCGCCTCCTCGGCCTGCTGCCGCGGGTCCGGCAGCCGGGACATGGTGCGGTAGTGCTCGTACGAGATTTCCGCGATCGCGTCGCCGTCGGCCCGGCGGGTCCGCTCGTACTCGGCGAACGCGGCCGCCCAGTCCCGTTCTCGATCGAGACAGGACACCAGCGTGCGCACGTCCTCGAACGCGCTGTTCATGCCCTGGCCCATGAACGGAGCCATGGCGTGGCAGGCGTCGCCGATCAGGGCCGCGCTGCCGCCGTGGACCCAGCGGTCGCAACGCGTGAGCCGGACGGCGCAGATCGGCTTGGTCTCCAGTTGGGCCGCCAGGTCCGGGATATCCTCGGCCAGGCCGGGAAAGCACCGCGCGAACTGCTCGGCCAGGGCTCGACCGCCGACCGCCGCGGCGTACGACGGAGCCGGCCCCTGGCTGCGGAAGAACACCGAGCCGGCGAACAGGTCGCTGGAGACCAGCGGGAAGGCCCCGAACAGCGCGTCCCCGGCCGGCCAGTAGTGCATCAGGCCTCGATCGCACTTCGGCAGCCTCAGCACCATCTCCTGGTACGCCAAGTCCAAGGTGCCGACGTGCGCGCGGGCTCCACGGGAGACCAGCGCGGCGCGCACGACGGAGTGCACCCCGTCGCAGCCGACCATGTGTTCGTAGCTGAGCCAGCGTTCAGAATCGCCCTCGCCCACCAGCAGAGCCGGCCGGTCCAGGTCGACCTGGCGTACCGGAAGTTCGAAGTGCAACCGCACGCCGGGCTCGGCCTGCGCCGCGTCAAGCAACAGCCGGTGCAGCCGCTCCCGTTCCACCGCCCAGATCGGGGTGTTGTACCGGCTGTACGGCGTGGTCACCGTGTCGCCTGAGGGCAGGTGCCCGCAGCGTCCGGCGAGCGGCACACAGATCCGGCGCACGCGCGGCTCGAGACCCAGTTCGCGCAGCACGCGCCAGCCGCGGTCGGAGAGGATCACCATGAGCGAGCGGCCGACCCGCGCGGGATCGCGCCGCGGGTCGCGGCGGCGCTCCAGCACGGTGACCCGGCCGAAGCGCCGCGCGAGGTAGATCGCGGCCACCGGGCCGGCCAGGCCGGCCCCGACGATGGCGATGTCACCGCCCGCCCCTGCCCGGGGCGGGCTCGAATCCTGCATCTCTGCTCCTCGTCACGAACCTGACATGTGACTGTGTCCTGACGCCGGCCGCCGGGCCGGCTCGGGCTGGGTCGTGCTGGGCCGGGCGCCTACCAGGCGACGGGCAGCTCGCGCACGCCGTACGCCACTCCGTCGTGCTTGAACGGCACTTGCTCGAAGGGAATGGCCAGGCGGAGCGTCGGAATGCGGCGATAGAGCGTGCCGTACACGACCTGCAGCTCCAGCGTGGCCAGCGGCCGGCCGAGGCAGTGGTGCGGGCCGTACCCGAAGGCCAGGTGGTGCTGGGCGTCCCGGCCGATGTCCAGCCGGTCCGGGTCGGGGAAGTTGTCCGGGTCGCGGTTGGCCAGCTCGCTCGCCAGGATGATGCCCTCGCCGGCCCGGATCGTCGTGCCCTCCACCGTGATGTCCGCGAGCGCGACGCGCCGCCGGCCGGAGTGCGAGATGTTCAGGTAGCGCAGCAGCTCCTCGACGGCGCTGTTCACCAGCTCCTGGTCTTCGGTGTCGCGCAGCCGCGCCAGCTGGTCCGGGTGCCTCAGCAGGGCGAGGGTGCCGAGCGCGATCATGTTCCCGGTGGTCTCCAGCCCGGCCACCAGAAGCGTGACGGAGATGTACGAGAGCTGTTCCTCGGTCAGCGCCCCGGTGCGCACCTGACTCTCGATCACGGAGGAGATCAGGCCGTCGGCGGGCTGGGCCTTCTGCCGCTCGATCAGCTCCCGCAGATACGCGCGCAGCGCCTCCTGCGCGCCGACCACGGTTTCCGGGGAGCTGTCCCGGTGCAGCATCAGCGTGGTCTGATCCTGGAAGAACTTGTGGTCGGCGTAGGGGACGCCGAGCATCCGGCAGATGACCTGGGTCGAGGTGGGGAAGGCGAACCGGCTGACCAGGTCCGCCGGGTTGGGCCCGGCCAGCAGATCGTCGATCAGGCTGTTGACGATGTCGGTGACGTCGCCGCGCAGCGCCGCTATGTTCCGGATCGCGAACGGCTGCGAGACCATCCGGCGCTGCCGGGCGTGTTCGGGGTCGTCCATCGCGACGAACGAGCGCCCGTCCTTGCGCCGCTCCCGGCTGCCCTCGTCGAAGTGCGGGTATCCCGGGATGGTCGAGTCGGCGCTGACCCGCGGATCGACCAGGAGCCGGCGCCCGAGCTCGTAGCCGGTGACCAGCCACGGCGTGCTGCCGTCCCACAGTTCGACACGCACGAGGCCGTCCAGCTCGCGCATGCGGGCCGCCGGGTCGAAGGGGCAGGCCGCGTCCTTGCGGATCGGGAAGCGGACCAGCTGCTCAGACACGCAAATCACTACCTTTCTCGCCGCGCCGAGCCGGCAGCGCGGCTATTCGCGGATGGCTTGGGCGATGTCGCGCAGGTTGCCCGCCGCCAGGACGGTGCGGATCGGCAGGCGCACCCCGAGCTCTTCGCGCACCGAGCTGATCAGCCGCGCCGCGAGCAGGGAGTTGCCGCCGATCTCGAAGAAGTTCGCGTCGAGGTCGACCGTCGGCAGCCCGAGCAGCGCGGCGACCCGGTCGCGCAGCACCGTGGCGGGACGATCGGCGCAGCCGGGGCCTGCCGGCGCGGGCGCGGCCGCGGAAGGCGCGGCTTCGGCGGCCGGCGGCGGCGTGCGCGTGGACGCGCCTGCCTGGGCGAGCGCCGCCCGGTCGATTTTCCCGTTGGGCTGCGTGGGGAAGCGGTCGAGCACCTCGATGCGGGCCGGAACCATGAATTCGGGCAGGGTCGCGGCGAGTTCCGCCCGCAGTTCGCCGCAGTCGAGGGTGCATCCGGGCTGGGCGGTCACGTACGCGACCAGCCGCGCGTCGGCCAGCTCCCCTTCCACGATCGCCGCGGCCAGGTCCACTTCGGGCTGAGCGGCCAGGCGGGCCTCTATTTCGCCCAGTTCGACGCGGAAGCCGCGCAGCTTGACCTGCCCGTCGATCCGGCCGGCGAAGTGCAGCCTGCCGTCCGGCCCGCGCCGGCCGCGGTCGCCGGAGCGGTACATCCTGCTGCCGGGCGGCCCCGAGGGGTCGGGCAGGAACCGCGCGGCGGTCAGTCCCGGCCGGTTGACGTAGCCGCGCGCCAGGCCGCTTCCGGCGAGATACAGCTCGCCCTCCTCGCCGTCCGGCACCGGCCGCAGGTCCTGATCGAGGATCAGGACCCGGGCTCCGGTCCACGGCAGGCCGATGTCGACGCCGTCCGCCTCGGTGATCGGCCCGGCGATGGTCGAGCCGACGGTCACCTCGGTGGGCCCGTAGCCGTTGAACATCCGGCGGCCGAGCGCCCACTTGCGCAGCAGGGCCGGAGTGCAGGCGTCGCCGGTGGACATGACGGTGCCGCCGAGAAGGACGCCCTCGCTGTCCGTGATGCTCAGCGCGGCCGGCGGGAGCACCGCGTGGTCGATCTCGTACTTGGCCAGGGTCTCGCGCAGCGGGTCGCCGGGCAGCAGGTCCTCGTCGTCGGCCATCACCAGCACGGCTCCGTGCAGCAGCGCGAGGGTGACGTCCCAGAATCCCGCGTCGAAACTGATCGAGGCCCACTGCAGCACCCGGTCGCCGGGCGCCACCTCGAAGCGGTCGGCCTGGGTGGCGACCAGGTCGGCCACGCCCTCCTGGGAGACCGCCACGCCCTTCGGCGTCCCGGTGGAGCCTGAGGTGTAGATCACGTACATCAGGTGTCGGTCCGTCAGGGGCGCGAGGCGCTCAGACTGCGCCAGGTCCGCCCCGCTCAGCCCGGCGTACTGCGCCGTGTCCAGGTCGACCTCGTCGAGCTGCCCGCCCGGCAGGGACGCGCCGCCGTCGCCGGCCCGCACCAGCAGGACCGGCGCGGCGTCCGCCACCATGAACGCCTTGCGGGCGGCCGGATAGCGCGGATCGAGCGGGAGATACGCCCCGCCCGCCTTGAGTATCGCCAGCAGCGCCACCACGAGATCCGCGGAGCGCGGTACGGCCAGCGCCACCAGGCGGTCGGGTCCGACGCCGCGCTGCACCAGCAGCCGCGCCAGCTGATTGGCCCGCCGGTTGAGTTCGCCGTAGCTGAGCGTCACGTCCTTGTACTGCACCGCGGGCGCGTCCGGGTTGTCCGCGGCGACCGCCTCGAACAACCCCGGAACCGTGCGCAGCGGTGCGCATCCCGCAGTCATCGGACCTCGCCGAGCGCCGGCCGCACCTCGGCGGCGAACAGCTTCAGGCTGCGCTGCATCTCTTCCAGCGACTGCTGGCCGCAGTCGATTTGGAACAGCACGATGTCCGTGCCCAGCTCCCGCTCGATCTGGCGCAGCTGCTCGGCCGCGTTCTGGGGCGATCCGATCACGGCCAGCCCGGCCTGTTCGCTCGGCCCTGAGCGGTGCTTGTCGACGACCGCCTCGCGGTAGCCCTGGTACGAGGTGGAGGTCCGGTTCTGCCAGGAGGCCGCCGCCGCGCCGAACACGTCCCAGTGCCGCCGCAGCGCCGCGGTGCCGCGCTCCGCGGCCTCTTCATCCGAGTCGGCGAGGTACATCGCGACGCTGATGGCCACGCGCGGTTCGCGGCCGCGGTTGCCCGGCGCGGCGCGGAAGCGGTCGCGGTAGAGCTCGATCATCTCCTTGACCTGGCCCACCTGCTCGCGGCTCGGGGCCGAGGCGATCAGCAGGTTGAAGCCCGAGTCGCCGATCCACTCGAAGCTGGAGCGGGTGAGCAGGGCCGCCGCCCACACCGGCGGGTGCGGCTGCTGGGTCGGGCGCGGGAAGGAGTTCGCACCCTGATACCGGAAGTACGGGGTGTCCTCGGCGACGTCGGACTCGGTCCACAGCCGCACCACCGCCTCCACCGTGGCCCGGAACCGGTCCTTGCTGCTGTCCATGTCGATGCCGAAGGAGTCGAACTCGTAGGGGAGGAAGGCGCGCGCGAAGCCGACGTCCAGGCGCCCCCCGCTCAACGCGTCGAGCTGCGCGGTCCTGGCGGCCAGCTGGATCGGGTGGTGGAAGGAGGCCTGGATGCCACCCGTCATCAACCGCACCCGGCTGGTGCGGGCGGCCACAGCCGACAGGAACGCGAGCGGGTCGGGGCAGTAGCCGCCGTAGGCGTTGAGGTAGTGCTCCGTCATCTTGACGTACTCGAGCCCAAGGTCCTCGGTCAGGCCTGCCACTTCCAGCAGGTCGGCGTAGTAGCGCTCGGCGCTGCGCTGCCCCGGCGTCAGGTCCGGCAGCAGCGAGATTCCGTAGTGCGTCATCTCGGCCTCTCTGTATCCGTGTGAGACGCGGGGCCGCGAGCGGCGACGCGGGTCACCCGCGCGCGGCCGGGCCGGTCCAGCGACCAGTACTCGTGCATTCCGTAGACCAGTGGCCGTCGCGGCAGCGAGGCCGCGGCGGTCACCGAGTAGACCTCGCCGAAGACGACGACGTGGTCGGCGATCTCGAGCGAGCCCGCGACCCGGCAGTCCGCGATCGTGTGCGCGTCGCGGTCAAGGTGCGGACCGCCGCTGCCGGGGTCCGCGCTCCATGGCACCTGCTCGAAGCAGTCCGGGCGGCGGGACGCGAACAGCTCGGCCACGTGCTTGGCCTGCTCGTCCAGCAGATTCAGCGCGAAGCTGCGCGTCCCGGTGAGCGCGGCCAGGGTGCGGCTGGACCGTTGGATGCACACCAGCAGCGTCGGCGGGTCGGCTGACACGCTGGACACCGCGGTGCAGGTCATCCCGTGCAACAGGCCGTCCGCGGCGCCGACGGTGACCACGGTCACGCCGGCCGGAAAGCCCGACATCAGCGTCTTGAACTCGTCGGCGGACACCGTGCGCGCGGCGGCGGGAGCCGTGCCCGCGGCCGCGGCGGAAATGGCGGCCGCCGGGCTACTCAGTGCGGTGGGGAAGGACACGCGAGCACCTCCCGTGTCACGAGGTGGGGACAAGACGGCCGTCGGCGGCCCCGTTGCGCCTGGCGGCCTGGTCCGCGAGGTACTCGTACTGTCCGGGAAGTCGCTCGCTCAGGGCGGCGGTCTGCGCCCGCACCCGCTGGAACTCGCGCCGGGCCGCCGTGGGGTCCAGCCGGCCGAGGACCGGCAGCGGCCGGATCGGCAGCCCGCCGAGGCCGAGGATCATGGCCGTGTACGAGTACGGCTCGAAGCCGTGGAATCGCGGGAAGACCGAGTTCGGGTCCGGCAGGCCGGTGCGCCAGGCCTCCAGCCGTTCGGCCAGCCCGTCGGGCATCGCGCGCGTCTTGGCGTCGCGCCAGTAGTCGTTGTCCGCGCGGGCCGCGCCGTAGTAGTGCAGGAACAGGAACTCCCTGACCCCGTCCATGACGCCGGAGGTCTGCCGGTTGTACGCCTGGCGCAGCTGCTCGTCGTCCCGGGTGCCGGGGAAGTGCCGCACCAGCTGCTCGATGGCGTTCTGGATGAAGAAGATCCCGGTCGACTCAAGCGGCTCGACGAACCCGCTGGAGAGGCCGACCGCCACGCAGTTCTTCACCCAGCTCTCGGCGCTGCGGCCGATCCGCATCTTGATGTGGTTGGCCGGCAGCCCGTCGGCTTCAGGGCCGACAAACGCGCGCAGCGTGCGTTCCGCCGCCTCGGGCGTGGTGTAGGCGCTGGAGTAGACGTATCCGGTGCCGATCCGGTTGAGCAGCGGGATGGTCCAGATCCAGCCCGCCTCCTGCGCGGACGCCGTGGTGCATGGCCGCATCCCGCGGGTCGCGACGTCGACCGGTACCCGTAGCGCCACCGCGCTGTCGTTGGGCAGGGACTCCTGGTACGACACGAACGGCACGCCGAGTGCCTGGTTGAGCAGCAGGCCGCGGAATCCGGTGCAGTCGACGAACAGGTCGCCGCTGATCGGCCCGTGCTGCGCGGTGCGCACGTGCGCGATGTAGCCGGCCTCGTCGAGGCGCACATCCGTCACGTCGTCCTGGATGTGGCGCACGCCGCGGGCGACGCCGTATTCGCTCAGGAAATTCGCCAGCAGGCTGGCGTCGAAATGGTAGGCGTAAGGGAACTGTGTCTCCTGACCGTCGGCCGCGGTGGGCGCCGTCTGGCCGTTTCCGCCGTGTTCGAGATCGGATTCGAACATCTTGCCGTCCAGGTACCGGGGCGAGCGCTTGGCGTCGCAGAGCCCGGACAGGACGGAGCAGTCGAGGTCGTATCGCTCGCACGGGCCGTACCGAAGCCACCAGTCGGCCAGCGAGAAGCCCTCGACGACGCGCGGCCGCTCGAACGGGTGGTAGAAGTGGTGGCCCGGGGCGCGCCAGCCCTCGAAGCGGATGGCCAGCTTGTAGGAGGCGTGGCAGGCCGGCATCCACTCCGGCTCGCTCAGTCCCAGGTGCCGGAAGAAGTGCCGCACCGTGCTGAACGTCGCCTCGCCGACGCCGATGGTGGAGACGGCCTTGGACTCGACGAGGGTGACCGCGAGCCGGTCGCCGAAGGTCGCCTTGAGGTACGTGGCGGTCATCCAGCCTGCCGTGCCGCCGCCGACGATCACTATGTTCTCAATCATGATTCCCGTCTTGGTCGGTGCGCGGATGGGAAACCGGGATCCGCTTTATTGCAGGATCCTGAGGCACACGCAGGACTCTGGCATGCCCCGGATCCCGGCGCGGCGGGCCGAAAAGATTCGCGAAAGAACGCGCTCGGTATGCGCGATTCCTTACTCGGTTCTTTCAGCGCGGTTGACGCGCGGGCGACGGCGGGTCAGATGATGGGGCATCAGATCATCCGGTAATGGTCTTATCCCGAGGCCGCGCAGCCGGGCCGGATCGGCGATCAGCTCGTAGCCCGCCACCCGCCCGTCGGCGATCGAGAAGCGCGCGGCCAGCAACGGCCGCCCGCGCGGCGTCACGAGCAGCCCCACGTCGCCGTCGACCATGGCGACTTCCGCGTCGGGCGCGTCGCCGAACCAGCTGATCTCCCGCGAGACCGACTCCACGCCGCGCAGCCGCGCCGGCCGGTCGCCGGACAGGGCGGCGGCGTCGGCCGTGCGCACGACGTCCGGGGCCAGACAGGCGGCGATGGTCTGCGTGTCGCCGCTGCGCGCCGCGGCGAGGAAGGCGCCCACGACCTCGCGGTGCCTGGCCAGTTCGACCGGACGGCGGGTGCGCGGACCGCGCACTTTGACCCGCGCCCGGCTGGCCAGCTTCTTCGCCGTCGTGGGGGTGCGGCCGATGACGGCCGCGATCTCCGAGAAGGGCACCCCGAACGTGTCGTGCAAGACGAAGGCCACCCGCTCCGCCGGGCTGAGCGTGTCCAGGACGATCAGCAGGGCGCGGCTGACCGAGTCGGCCTCGACCGCCTCCTGCTCGGGGCCGGCGCCGGTGCGGGCGGCGCAGGCCGCAGGGAGGTTCCCGGCGCACTCCTCGGGCCTGGCCCGCCGGCTGCGCAGCTGGTCCAAACACACCCGCGAGGTGACCGTGCGCAGCAGGCCGGGGAGATTGCGCACCTCGGGTGCGTCGATGCGGGCGATCCGCAGCCAGGCCTCCTGCACGGCGTCCTCGGCCTCCTCGCGCGAGCCGAGCATGCGGTATGCCAGGCCGAGCAAGGCCCTGCGGTTCTCCTCGAAACGCTGCGCCAGAAATTCGGGCCTGTCCATCGGTCACCTTTCCAGATCGCCATCCGACATACAGATGACCCGCGCGTCGCGGGTCGTGTGACGAGTTCACCTGGAGGAGTGAGATGTCCGAAGCAGAAGTCGAATTCCCGGGCTACGCGGCCGGAATGTGGAGCATCGACCCGGCTAACTCAGAAGCCGGATTCTCCGTGCGCCACCTCGGCGTGGCGCGGGTGCACGGGCGCTTCAACGCCCTCGACGGCACGATCAACGTCGGCCCGACGGTGGAGCAGTCCTCGGTGACCGCGCGGATCGAGACCGACAGCATCGATACCGGTTTCCCGGCCCGGGACGGGTACATCCGCGGCGAGGACGTGCTGGCCACCGGCGAGCACAAGCAGATCGTCTTCCAGTCCACGGCCGTGCGCCGCGGCCCGGACGGCCTGCTGATCGACGGCGAGCTGACCATCCGGTCCGTGACCAGGCCGGTCACCCTGACCGCGCAGGTCGGCGGCTTCGGCGTGGACCCGGTGCGGCAGGTGAAGGTGCTGGGCGTGAGCGCGCGGGTGACGATCGAGCGGGCCGACTTCGAGATCAGCCCGCACGTCCCGGCCGCGGTCGTGGGCGAGAAGATCGAGATCCACCTCGACATCCAGGCCTCGCTCGGCTCCTGATCAGGCGCCGGCCCTGATCCGGCACCGGTCCGGGAAAGGGCCCGCTCGCCGCCGCGAGTCTTCGGCGGCGGCGAGCGGGCCGCGTGCGGTGCCGGATCGCCCGCGGCTCACTCAGTGAGGGCTTCGAGGATGTATCCGCGCCCCCAGACGGTCTGAATGCTCAGGCCGATGGCGGCGATGCGGCGGCGCAGCCGCATGATCTGCAGGTCCAGCGCGTTCCTGGAGAGATTCCCGTACTGCTTGATCACCTGCTGCTCAAGCTCCGCCCGATAGACCAGCTCGCCGTAGTGGGCGACGAACTGCTCCATCAGTTCCGTCTGCGTGCTGGAGATCGCCACCGACTTGGTGCCGAAGTAGAGCACTCCGGTGGAGTCGAGGGCCGGCACCTTCTTCCCGTAGGCGCGCTGAATCAGGGCCTGGATTCGCGCGTCGACATCCTGGCGGGAGGCCGGCGCCCGGATCCAGTCCTCGGAGGGGTCGACGCACACGGGTGGCCGCGCGCCGGCTTCCAGGACCAGAAGGCACGGTATGCCGGCCTTCTTGCAGGAGTTGCGCACGCTGGCTTCGACCGGCCAGCGCACGAGTTTGATGCCTCTGCTCAAGATTTGCCCCTATCGCAAGCAGTTCGACTACTGACATGGCTGCACAGAAGTGCCCGTGGGCGGCACAAATCCACTCGGGTCAGTCGATGGGTAGAGGAGTTCGAGCGCACGGGCGCGTACTCAGCGAGCGTCGGTGCGCCCTTCACGCGCCCTGGTCCGACTTGATTCGGGTTCTTATTCGCTGCTGCTTCTCCCGGCGGACGGCAGCGCCGCGCCCACCGCGCTGGGCGCGGCGCTGTCATCCAAGGTTTCCGACATCCAACGTCTACGGCATCCAAGGTCTACGGCGAGGGCCGCGGCCTCGCATCCCACGGTGCGCGGGATGCGGGGCCGCGACGGTCAGCGCTCACCGTCCCCGGCGGACGCGCCGGCGGGTTCACCGCGCGGGGCGACCTGCGCCAGGCGCGCGGCGCTCTGCCGGAAGCCGGCGTAGGCGAGGCCGGCGGCAAGCGCGGTGCACGCCGCGGCGATCGCCACCGCCAGCTGGAAGCCGTGCAGGAACGAGTCGACGGCGGCGTTCCGGTACCCGTCGCCCAGCGCGGCGACCACCGCGTGCACTTTGCCGGCGCCGACGTTCTGCGCCTGCTGCGCGCCCGCCGCGCCGACCCGGCCGTGCCACGAGGAAGCCGCCGCGTTGACCCCGACGGCGCCGAGGACCGCCAGACAGACCGAGGAACCGATCTGCCTGGACGCGTTGAGCACGCTGGAGGCCGCGCCCGACACGCCGGGCGGCACGTCGCGCATCGCCACGTGCGTCGTGGCGGGTACGAAGGTGCCGAACCCGCCGCCGTAGAGCGCGTATCCCAGGGCACTGACCGCGAACGGCACCGTGCCGGAGCGGCTGAGCAGGAAGACGCCGACCGCGGCCACCAGCGTCCCGGTGACCGTGACCGTCGAGGTCCGGTACCGGGAGTCGAGCCGGCCGCCGAACTGCGCCATCGTCAGGAACGGCACGTTCATGAACAGCCAGGACAGCCCGGTGCGCAGCACCGACCAGCCGGCCACGTCCTGGAAATAGAGGGTGACCCAGAACAGCGCGCCGGTCATCCCGCCATAGGTGAGCATGTAGATGCCCGAGGCGGCGGAGAAGCTGCGCGCGCGCAGCAGCGCCGGCGGCAGCATGGCGTGCGGAGCGCGCCTCTCCCAGAGGAAGAACCCGAACATCAGCGCGGCGCCGGCCAGCAGGGGCACCGCGACCAGCGCCGAGCCCCACGGGTGACCTGAGGACTCGACGAACCCGAGCGTCAGGCAACTGAGGGCGAGACCGCTGCTGACCAGGCCGGGCAGGTCGAGCCTGCTGGCGCGCGGATTACGCGATTCGCGCACCGCCACGGCCGTGCACACGATGCCAAGAATCGCGAACGGCAGATTGATCCAGAACACCGACTGCCAGCTGAAGAAGGTCAGCAGCACGCCGCCACCCACCGGCCCGGCGCCGAATCCGGTGCCGCCGATCGCGGCCCAGGCCCCGATCGCCCCGGCGCGCTGCTGCGGCGGGTACGTCTCGGTGATCAGGGAGAGGGCCAGCGCGAGCATCGCCGCTCCGCCGACGCCCTGAACCGCGCGGAAGGCGATCAGGGCGGCGGCGTTCCAGGCCAGGGCGCAGGCGAGGACGCCGATCAGGAAGACCACCATTCCGCCGAGGAACACCCGCTTGCGGCCGTAGCGGTCGCCGAGCGCGCCGGCCGCCGGAATCAGCGCGGCCAGGCTGAGCGAATAAGCGCTGATGATCCACACCAGCTCGGCGGCGGTCATGTGCAGTTCACTCTGCATGGACGGCAGGGCGACGTTCACGATGGTTAAATCGAGTGAAGTCATAAACGTCGCCATGCACATGGCGAACAGCGTCAAGCGGCGCTGCCGCGTTGCGGTCAGTGTGATCACAGTGCCCCCAGGCGGTCGGCCACGCAGAATGTCACGGTGGCTACCATGTGCAATCGTCTGGTCATCTGTGCTCCTAGTCGGATCCAAGGCGTCGGGTCGGCTAGCCGCCCACTAGTAACGACCCTCGGGGACCAAGGAGTGTGACCGTGCCGGATCTGGATGGCCTGACGGAGCAGTTCGAGCAGGCCCGGCCGCGCCTGAGAACCCTCGCGTATCGCATGCTCGGCTCGCACGCGGAGACGGAGGACGCGGTCCAGGAGGCCTGGATCCGGCTCAGCCGCACGGACGCGGAGGAGCTGGAGAACCTGCCCGCGTGGCTTACCACGGTGGTCAGCCGGATCTGCCTGAACATGCTGAGATCCCGCGCGGCCAGGCCGGAGGATCCGGTGGGCGTGCACCTTCCCGATCCGGTCCTGGGCCGTGAGCAGAGCGCCGGTCCCGAGGACGAGGCGCTGCTGACCGACTCGGTGAGCCTCGCGCTGCTCATCGTGCTGGACACGCTGGAGCCCGCGGAACGCGTCGCGTTCGTCCTGCACGACATGTTCCACCTGACCTTCGATGAGATCGCCGCGGTGGTCGGGCGCTCCACGGTGGCCGCCAGGCAGCTGGCCAGCCGGGCCAGGCGGCGGGTGCGCGGCACCCCGCCGGGCGAGGTCGACGGGCGGTTCGCCGTGCGGCGCCGGGTGGTGGACGCCTTTTTCGCCGCCGCGCGGGAGGGCGACCTGAACGGGCTGGTGGCGGTGCTCGACCCCGATGTCGAGCTGCGCGCGGACGGCGGGCTGGTGCTCGCCGCGGCCTCAGGGGTGGTGCGCGGGGACCGGATGGTGGCGCAGCGCGCCGCGATGTTCCGCCAGCCCGGGGTCACCGTGCACGCGGTGCTGGTCAACGGCTCGCCCGGCGCACTGGTGGAACGGGAGGGCAAGCCGGTCTCGATCATGGGGTTCACGATCGAGCGGGAGCGGATCGTACAGATCCAGATCCTGCTCGACCCGGACCGCCTCAGCGCCTTCGACTTCGCCGCCTTCACCGCATAAGGCGGCCGCGCCGCACCCGCGGGCGCGTCAGGACACGCCGATGAGCTGTCCGGCGCGCTCGCCGCGCACGCGCTCCTGCTCGGTGACTTCGATGCCTGCCACGGCACGCCGAAGCACCGGCGGAGCCATGAGCGAGGTAGCGATCGCGATCATCACCAGCACGGTGTAAGCGGCCGTGTTCAGCACGCCCAGCTGCAGGCCGACGCCCGCGACGATGATCTGGATGACGCCGCGGGCGTTGAGCCCGGCGCCGAGGACCATGGCGGCCCGACGGTCGAGTCCGACCAGCCGGGCGCCGAGGAAGGCTCCGGCGAACTTGCCGAGGGTCGCCGCGGCGAGCGCTGCCGCCGCCGCCAGCGCGACGGCGGGCCGGGCCAGCACGCCGAGGTCCATGCGCAGCCCGGCTTCCGCGAAGTACAGCGGGGCCAGCACGGACAAGGTGACGCAGCGCAGCGGCGCCAGCTTGGCCGCCGTCGCACCGCGGCACGCGCCCACCAGCAGTCCGCCGAGCAGCGCGCCGAACGACGCCTCCAGGCCGACCGCCAGGGTCGCCGTCGCGCAGCCGAGGATCAGCACCGCGGCGACGGCCACGGCGCCCTGCGGCGAACTGGTCCGGTTCATCAGCGCCCGCGCTGCCGGGCGGCCGATCAGCGCGGCGAGCGCGGTGATCACCATGAGCCAGCACACCGGTTTGACCACGGCTCCGGGGCCGAGCGCGCCCGCGGCCGCGGCCGCGACCACGGACAGCAGCATCCAGCCGACGATGTCGTCGACCACGCCGGTCGCGACGGTCAGCTGGCCGATATCCCGGTGCAGCAGCCGCATGTCGGACAGCATCTTGCCGATCACCGGCAGGGCGCTGACACCCATGGCCACGCCGACGAAGAGGGCGAACAAGGCCGGTTCCCGCCCGGCCGGCCGCAGGATCGAGGGAGCGGCGAACCCGGCCGCGACGCCGAAAGCCAGCGGGATGAGCAGGCCCAGCGCCCCGACGCCCAGGGAGACCCGGGCGGTGCGGCGCACCAGACCGAGGTCGATCTCCAGCGCGGTGACACCCACCAGCAGAATCACGCCGATCTGGCCGATCGCGTCGAGCAGGTGCATTTGCGCCGCGGTCGACGTGTGCAACCACCGGAAGAGTCCCGGCGCGAGCCGGCCGAGCGCGGAAGGCCCGAGCAGGATGCCCGCGCACAGTTCGCCGGCCACCGCGGGCAGCTTGAGACGTTCGGCGAGCCGGCCGAGCAGCAGCGCGGTACCTAGCAGCGCTACCGTCTCGACCAGGAAGATGAGCAGAGAATGGCCGCCGAGCGGCGGGGAGGTGACGGGTGGCATGGCGCGCTAAGCGTCCACCTCTTCCTGGACCGCGATCGCCCGAGCCGGGCAGACCCGTGCCGCGCGCTGAGCCCGTTCGGCGAGTTCTCCGGACACCTCGGGCCGCAGCAGTTCGACGACGCCGTCCTGCTCGCCCTGGTCGAACACCTCGCCGACGGCGAGTGCGCACAGCCCGGAGCTGACACACCGCTGCTGGTCGACGGTCACACGCATCGCACCCTCTTTTCGCCTCGATTCCAGTTCTCCTGCCGGCGCGGCCGCGCCACGAGGTGTGTCACCGGGGAGTGAAGCGCACCGGCAGCGAGCTATAGCCGTTCAGGAAATTCGACTCGATCCGGACCGGCGCCCCGCGAAGCTCGATCGCGGACACCGCGCCGGTCAGCGCGCGCAACAGCGCCCGCAGCTCGGCCCGGCCGAGGAAGGCACCCAGGCAGTAGTGCGGACCGTGTCCCAGCGCCACGTGCCGGTTGGGCGAGCGCGCCAGGTCGAATGCGCGCGGCCGGAAGAACGCGTTCTCGTCGTTGTTCGCCGAGATGTTCCAGAGCGACACGATGTCGCCCGCGCGTATCCGCACGCCCCCGATCACGTGGTCGATGGTCGCCGTGCGGGCGAAGTGGAACGAGGGGGTGGCCCAGCGCAACGCCTCCTCGACGGCCGCCTCCAGGTCGACCCGGCCGTCCACCAGGGCGCGCCACTGCGCCGGATGCTCGGCCAGCGCCTTCACGGTGCTGACGGCCGAGACCCGGGAGGACTCGTCGCCGCCGATGATCAGGCTGTAGCAGTTCAGCGCGACCTCTTCGAGGGTCAGCGGCTCGCCGTCGACGGTTCCGGTGGCGATCGTGCTCACCACGTCGTCGCCCGGCTGCGCGCGCCGCAGCTCGGCCAGGTGCATGAAGTACATGACCAGTTCGTTGCGGGACTCCGCGGAGTCGAGCGGATCGGCGCCGGTCAGCGCGCCCTTGCTCCACTTGAGCAGGTCGGGGCGGTCCGTGCTCGGCACGGACAGCAGATCGCAGATGGTGTTGAGCGGCACGTGCTCGGCGACCTCGGCGGCGAAGTCGAACTCGCCGAGCTCGGCGGCCTGCCGCACCAGCCGCGCCGTGTACTGCTCGACCGCCTGGGCGACCGTGGCGAGCACCTTCGGCGACAGCGCCCGCCACAGCAGGGCCCGCAGCTCGCGGTGCCGGGGCCGGTCGGTCACGGCGAGCATCCGGCCGCCGGCCGGATCATCGCCGCGCAGCAGCACCTCGAGCACGGTCCCGCGGCCCGAGCCCAGCGAGGCCGGGTCGTTGTAGCAGGCCACGACGTTCGCGTAGTCCGCGACCGCCCAGAACCCCGGCTGTCCCCGCCGGCCTTCGTGCCAGGACACCGGCTCGTGCGCCCGCATCTCGGCGAAGTACTCGTAAGGGTCCTGTTCGAGGAACGTGCGCGCATCGGTCAGATCGAGGGAGAGCGTTCCGGTTCGGCTCATCGTGCGCATCACCACTGGCGAAGAGAAGGGTGCTGAGTCGGGCGTCGCGGTCGCTGGTCGCGGCGACGGCAAGCCGATCATCACAGACGTCGGAGAGGCGGGCGCCAGTTGTGTCAGAAGTCTTTCGTACTTCCCGCCGGGCTGACGGAGAGCCGAAAGATTGCCCGCTCGGCCGCGGCGCGCCATGAGAACGTGCGTACACACCCGCAGTCGAGGAGCAAATCATGCTTCGTACTCGCTCGGTGCGCCGCCTGTGTGTTCCGGACGGTCCGGCGGCGCCGAAGACCCGCCTGATCTGTCTGCCGCACTCCGGCGGCGCCGCGTACGCCTACGCGCCGTGGGCGGCATACGACCTGGCGGGCGTCGAACTGCTCGCCGTGCAGTATCCGGGGCGCGGCGACCGTCTCGGCGAGGCCGCGTCGTACACGGTGCAGGAGCTCGCGGCGCAGGTGGCGCGGGAGCTGCGCGACGCCGAGCCCGCGCCCGTCGCGTTGTTCGGACACAGCCTCGGCGGCCTGGTGGCCTATGAGCTGGCCCGCGCGCTGGCCGCCGACGGCCGTCCCGCTGCCGCGCTCATGGTCTCCAGCTGCCATCCACCGCAACACGACAGCGCCGGCCGCACCCACTTGCTGCCCGACGCGCAGCTGTGGTCCTCGATCTGCGCCCTCGGCGGCGTCGATCCCTCGATCGCGCAGGACGAAGACTTCGCGCAGGCGATGGTGCCCGCGCTGCGAGCGGACATCACCGCGCACGAGTGCTATCGGCCCGACCCGTTCGCGGCGGCGCTGGAGTGCCCCGTGCGCTGCTATCACGGCCGGCGGGATCCGCTCATCGACCGCGCCGCGCTGGCCGGCTGGGCCGAGGTGACCACCGGGCCGTTCACGCTCGTGGACCGCGAGAACGGGCACTTCCACGCCGTGCAGAACCCTGCCGGGCTGGTCCGCGACATCCTCGAGTTCGTCGCCGCCGCATCCCCGAAGCCAGACCCCGGAACCGACCCAAACCACCGACGCGGAGCTGACCATGGCTGAGCTTACCTATACGTCTTACATCCAGACGGACGCACTGCTCTCGCTGCAGCAGACCCAGAGCCCTGAGACGATGGACCGGGCCGCGGTTCTCTCCGAGCATTTCTTCATCGTCGCGCACCAGTCCTGCGAGCTGTGGCTCAAGCAGGTGATCGCGGACCTGAGCCTGGCCAAGGAGCTGCTGTCGGCGCCGTTCGACCAGCCGGCCGCCCTGGAGACCGGGACCGAACTGCTGGTGCGCGCCCGGGAACTGATGCGGGTGCTGCACGAACAGGTCGTCGCGCTCGAGCGGCTGCCGCTGCGCCACTTCGCCGAGTTCCGGCCATACCTGGGCACCGCCAGCGGCGCCCAGTCGATGCAGTTTCGCGTACTGGGCCGGCTCATCGGTGACGGCGAGCGCGACGGCGAGCTGTACGGCGCGTTCACTCGCTGCGCCGCGGCATACGGATACGACGTGGCGGCGATCTGCCGTCTCGGCGTGGACGGCGGCGCCCTCTACCGGGTGGCCGAGGCGCTTCTCGACGTCGGGATCGGCTACTGGCGGTGGAAGGTGACCCACCTGGGCCTGGTCTCGAAGATGATCGGCTCCCAGGGCGGCACCGGCGGAACCTCCGGCGAGGATTTCCTGGCCCGCCGCGTCACCGTGCCCTTCCCCGAGCTGCGCCGGCTGCGCGGCGCGCTGCACGACCAGGAACTCGCCCGCACCTCCGCGTGACCGAGAGGAGTAGAGCACTGCGATGGCCGCTGACACGGAACGGCGACTTTACCAGGTCGTGATCAACCACGAGGAGCAGTACTCCATCTGGCCGGCCGGCCGCTCGGCCCCGGCGGGCTGGACCCCGGCCGGGTTCACCGGATCGCTGGAAGAGTGCACCGCGCATGTCGATCAGGTGTGGACCGACATGCGGCCGCTGAGCCTGCGCGGCGGGCAGAAGGCGGTCGGCTGAGCCATGCTCGAGATCGATGTCGCGGACATGACTGAGCGGCAGCGCGAGCACCTGCTGCTGTGGAGCGTGGTCCCCCGGCCGATCGCGATGGTCTCTACGCTCGCGCCGAGCGGTGCGGTGAACCTCGCGCCCTTCTCGTATTTCACCGCGGTCGGCTACGCGCCGATGGCGCTGCTCTTCTGCGCCGGGCGCCGCGCCGACGGCTCCGAGAAGGACTCGTGCCGCAACGCCAGGCCTCCCGCCGAGGGCGGAACCGGCGAGTTCACCGTCAATGTCCTGGTCGAGAAGTTGGCCGAGGCGGCCTCTGCGGCGGCCAAGCCGCTGCCGTACGGGGAGTCGGAGTACGAGCTGGCCGGATTGCGGCCGGCTCCCGGTTTGCGGGTGCGTACCCCGCGCGTCGAGGGTTCCCCGATCGCCTTCGAGTGCCGCACGAGCGCCGTGGTTCCGGTCGGAGCGTTTTTCATAGTCGTCGGAGAGGTCGTGCATGTCGCCGCAGAGGAGGGCTTGGTCGACGAGGTGGGTTTCCAGGTGGATCTGAACCGCCTCGATTCGGTGGGCCGTATGGGCGCCGCCGACTATGTGAGAACCAGCGACCGCTTCGTCGTCGACAGCTGACAGCCGGGCGACGGCCGCGGGCTCGCGAGCGATGCTCAGGCCGGAAGCAGAGGCGTGAGCTCTCGCATGATCCGGTCCCACGCGGCGCTCGCCGGGTCGATCGGTTCGAAGTGGTCCGTGTCCGGCAGCGTCACCAGCGCCGCGCACTCCCCCGTCCTCGCGGCGTAGCGATGGCTGAGCTCGTACGGCACGTCCTCGTCTGCGGTCCCGTGCACGATCAGCTGCGAGACAGTGAGCGGGCCGGCCGACATGGGATCCGCCTGTGCGTAGGCCTCCGGCCGATCACCCGGAGCGCCGCCGAGCAGTTCGAGCACCGCGCCCGCGCTGAGGCCGAGCCGGGCCGCGGCCTCCAGGTCGCAGACCCCTGCGAGCGAGACCACGACCTTCGGGGTCACCCGGCACGCAGGCTTTTTCGCATCCTGCGCGCATGCGCCGTCCAACAGGAAGGACCCGCCCCGTTCCGCGAGGCCGGCGACCCACAACGCCAGTTGCCCGCCCGCGGAATGGCCGATCAATCCGATCCGTCCAGGGTCGATCGCTTCCGAATCGAGGTCCGCGACGGAGTCCACCGCGACCGCAATATCCTCGAAGGTCCCAGGCCACCCGCCCCCGGCTACGTCCATCGGCCGGTACTCGACGTTCCACACGGCGTATCCGCGGGCCTGCAGATCAGCGGCCATCGGATGCATCAGATCCAGCCGATACCTTTCCCGCCAGTAGCCCCCGTGAATCAAGACGACGAGCGCTCCGGTGCCGCCCGGCCAGTACTCACCGTATTGATGAGATTCCGTGCCATAGCGGCGGATCCGGTAAGCACTGCTGCCCGTCACTACTTTCCTCCGCTTCGTCTCACCCGCCCGGCAAGACCCCGGCAACATGGTAGTTCCGAGTCAGCTGCGCAGGCTCCATTGCTGGTTGGCTCCGCCGTTGCACGACCAGAGGATGATTTTCGTGCCGTTGGCGGTCGCGGCGCCGTTGGCGTCCAGGCACAGCCCGGACTGCACGCCGGTGATGGTGCCGTTGGAGTTGACGTTCCATTGCTGGTTGGACTGGCCGTTGCAGTCCCAGATGATGACCTGGGTGCCGTTGCTGGTGCCCTTCCCGCTGGCGTCAAGGCACTTGCTGCCGTACACCTGCAGCTGCTTGGCCGAGGTCAGGGTCCAGCGCTGGCCGGCGCCGCCCGAGCAGTCCCACAGCTGGACCTGCGTCCCATTCGTCGTACTCGCGTTGGGCACGTCCACGCACCGGCCGGACTGGCCGCCGACGAGTTCCGAGCCGGTCCCGTTGGACGTCTGTCCCCAGAGGGCTGAGTTGTCGAAGTTGGCGGGTTCCGTTTCGCTGCCGGCGCCGACGGTGTCGAGGGTCGTGATGGTGATCGTGGCGTCGGGCAGTCCCGCCGACTTGGCCGTCACGGTGCTCGTGCCGGCGTAGTAGGAGCGGAATTCGACGGCCGCCTGCCCGTTGAACGCCTCGGTGCCTGGGCTGAAGGTGTAGGACTTGCCGCCGGGGAGCACTCCCGGGCCGCTGGTGACGGTCAGCGTCACGGTGCGGGTGTCGTCGACCCACGCGCCCGAGGCGTTGCGCATGGTCACCACCAGCTGGGAGTCCGTGGCGCCGTCGTCGGTGATCGTGGTCGAGGAGTACCGGCCGGCCTGAAGCGTCATGGCGGTCGCGGTTCCCGGCGTGGACTGTTCACGGGCCACCGGTGTGGGATCGGCGATGTTCGTGATGCCTGACCAGTTCGCCTTGTTCGCCCGGTACCAGTACCACTGGTCCTTGGGCAGCCGGTAGTAGTCGACCATGCCCATGCGGGCGAAGCTCGGGTCCAGGATCGTGCCGTGGTCGAACCCGGCCCAGATCGCCAGCCCGGCGCTGTCGGTGGTCAGCTTGAACCCGCTCGCGTTGTTCGGATCCTGAGTGTCACCGTATGTGGGGCCGTACGTGCCGGGCCGATCCGAGGTGTAGGAGCCGTACTCGGTGACCATGTTCGGCATCCACGTGTTGGTGATCTTCGCGCCATCGCCGTTGTACCCGGCGACGTCGCAGACCGAGAGCTGGTCGAGCGAGGCGCGCTGCACGCCGCCCAGCGCCGCCTTGCGGGTCGGGTCGAGCTGGTGGGCGTAGTCGCGCAGCTTGCTCGCCAACGCCGTGGCCTTGCCCAGCGTGGCGGAGGAGGTGAAGAAGATCTCGTTGCCCATGGACCAGTTGATGATCGAGGGGTGGTTGCGGTTCACCCGGATCATGTCGCGCAGCGAGTCCATCACGCTCTGCTCGAAGGCCGGCTGGTCGGCCGCGTTCTGCGGGTAGCCGTCGGCCTTGTAGTCGGCGGCGGTGCCGGTCGGGGCGGGCTCCAGGCCGGTCGTCGCGGTGGCCCAGAAGGCGTTCTCGGACCAGAACATCACCCCCAGCTTGTCGGTGGCGTCGGCGAAGGCGGGGTCGTGCGGGTAGTGCGAGCCGCGGATGAAATTCATGCCGGCCTCGCGCACGTAGCGCACGTCGCGCTCGAAGCCTGAGTCGGTGACGGCGTTGCTCCAACCACCGTGGTCCTGGTGCACGTCCGCCCCGACCAGCAGGGTCTTGACACCGTTGAGGTAGAAGCCGTCCACCTTCCACTGAGCGCTGCGGAAGCCGAACGTCGAGGTGTAGGTGTCCACGATGCTCCCGCCGACCACGAGCGAGGTGGTCACCGTGTACAGCGCGGGATTGTTCGGCGCCCACAGATCGAGCCCCTGCAACATGCCGGCGGTATCGGAGAGCGAACCGCTCAGCGCGTCCAGGGTGCTCGTGCTCGCCGCGCCGATCGTCTGCACCGGCGAGTTGAACACGGCCAGCACGGTACTCGATCCCTGCTTACTCACCTGCTGCTGGGCGTAGACGTCGACCGGCGCAGGGCTGTCGTTGCGCACCTCCGTCTGCACGCGCACGTTCGACCGCCGGGCCGCGAGGTTCGCACTCAGGGCACTGTCGCTCGGATACTGCGACAGGTCGATGTTGCGGTAATACGCGGGATTGCTGGTGTCCCACTCCGGATTGGTCAGCGCGGGCGTCGTGACGAACGTGCCGTACCAGGTGACGTGCACGTTGTTCGTCACGTTCAGGAATACGTCCCGGTAGATGCCCCCGCTGAACTGGTGATCGCCGGTACGCGGCGCCAGATCAGCCCGCCACCGGTTGTCCACGCGCGCCGCGATCACGTTGTCACCGGTTTGCAGAGCGCTGGTGATATCGAAGACGAACCCGGTGTACCCGCCGCGATGCTCACCGATCGAAGTGCCGTTGACCCATACGTCGGTGACGGAGAACGCCCCCTCGAACTCCAACTCCACCCGCTGCCCGCTCCAGGACGAGGGAACGGTGAAGTGCTTGCGGTACCAGCCCAAGCCCACGTAGAACGACCCTCCGCCGGTCGAGCCACCCACGTTGTAGGGCGCGTCGAAGTCATGCGGCAAAGCCACCGGCCCCCACGTCGAGTCGTCGAAACCAGGGCTCTGCGCCCCCGTCACGTCCGAACGCAGGAACTTCCACCCCCGATTGAAATTGATCTTCTGCCGGGAGCTCGCATTGGTCAGCTGGCCGGTCGCCGCCCTGGTGCTGGCGTGAGCCGCCGCAGCCGTCACAGGCACCAGGAGTCCGGCGATAGCCGCCAGCACGACGCTGAGGACGAAAGCGCATCTCTTCACAGGTGCCTCCTAGGCCAGACAGGCAGGCGAGCAAGCCGAGGCGCCGCCACGGCTCCACTTCGAGCGAAGTGGCTCAAGGATCGGATTTATTGTCGAAACTCCCGCGGAGATAAGCCTGAATCTTTGCAGCTACACCGCGATCATCTGCCAGTGCTGGCTAATGTCCCCGGTGTCGGTCTGCTGCACGATCGCCGCGTTGTCAGCCGTGGAATCGCCGCTCACACCGATGACCTTGCCGCTGCGCACGCTGACCAGCTTGCTGAATCCGCCGCCGGCGTCGGCGACGGTCCACAGCTGATTGGTGCCGCCGTCGGCCTGCCATTGGATGATGGCCGCGTTGTCGGCTGTCGAGCCGCCGTTGACGTCGACGAGCAGCCCCGAGGCGACGTTGGCGATCGTGGAGGCTCCTCCGGCGGCCGGGGCGAAGGTCCAGTGCTGGTTGGCGCCGTCGTTGACGGTCCACTGGATCAGCGCGGTGCCCGCGCTCTTCGACGCGCCGGGGTCGTCAAGCGCCTTTCCGCTGCGCCGGTTGACCAGCTTGAACGTCGTGCTGACCGTCGCGTTCGGGGTGACCGTGGTCGAGCCGCCGGAGCCGATGGTCACGGCCTGGCTCCAGGTGCCGGCCTTCACCGTCGTCGTGGCGCCGGGCCTGCCGTGGATCGTCGCGGACGTGACCCGGCCCCCGCTCCAGGAGATGTCCACCGTGAATGCGCCGCGCGCCGGGACGCCGGTAATGCTGCCGGAAGCCGACCAGGCCGACGGCGTGGCGGGCAGCAGCTCGATCAGCCCCGGCCGTGAGTAGAGCAGCATCTCCAGCATCGCGCTGGGTGTGCCGAAGTTGGCGTCGATCTGGAACAGCGAGCTGCTGCTGCTCAGGTTGTACATGTCCAACAGGTTGATCGCCGCGCCGTTGCTGTAGTTCACGGATGGCTTCAGCACGGTCATCACCGCCTGATACGCGTTGCCGGCGTTCTTCAGCCGGGCCCAACACGCCGCGCGCCAGGCCATGCCCCAGCCGTACGTGCTCATACCGCGCGCGGTCAGCAGGTTGGTCACTCCGGCGAGCAGCGCCGCCGGGCTCTGGTCGGCCGTGATGCGGTCCCCGGGGAACAGCCCGATCAGCGGGGAGAGGTGCCGGTGCGCGGGATCGCCCAGGTTGTCAGGGGTCATCCACTCCTCGAGCCAGCCGGTGGTGGGGCTGACCTGCGGGAGATAGAGCTTGGCCCGCAGGCTGCTGATCGTGGCCGCGTAGGCGGCGTCCTGGCCCAGCGCGGAGGCGGCTGCCGCGTAGTTCCCGAACAGCTGCCAGACCAGCTCCTGCGCGTAGGTGATGCCCTTCGCGTTGGTCGGGCCCTGCTCCGGGGACCAGTCGCTGTCGTCGATGAGCAGGCCGGTGCCCGGATCGGTGATCAGCCGGGCCTCCCAGAACTGGCAGGCGCCCTTGAGCAGCGGGTAGATCTTCTGCAGATAGGTGGTGTCCAGGGTGTAGAGGTAGTGGTCGTAGAGCGTGTTGCTGATCCATGCGCTGCTGCCCGGGTGCCACCACCAGCCGCCGCCGCCCCAGATGTTCGTGCTGATCGCGGTCGTCCATCCGGCCACCTTGCCGCTGGAGTTGCGGAAGCCGTTGCGCGAGTCCTGATACAGCGACTGCGTGGTGGCGGTCCAGCCGGGCAGCTGCGCGAGGCAGTAGTCTGCGAAGATCTCGAAGCACGAGGGCAGGCCGGCCCGGTCCGCGAGCCAGTAGTTCATCTGGATGTTGATGTCCGTGTGGTAGTCGCTGTGCCACATGGGGCTGTTGTTGTCCAGCCAGAGTCCCTGCAGGTTCGCCGGCAGGATTCCGCGCGAACCGGTGATGGCCAGGTACCGGCCGAACTGGAGGTAGCTCGCCTCCAGCTCCGGGTCGGGAGCGGCGCCGCTCGCGGCACGCGCGGCCAGTCGCGACGGGGTGTCCATGGCGCGTTGGGCAGCCGAGGACGAGCCGAGGTTGACCGTCTGGGCGTTGTAGAGCGCCTGGTAGTCGGCGACATGAGTGGCGAGCAACGTGTCACCTGGCACCGCCGCGGCAGCTCGCGCCTTGCTCAGCGCGATGTTGAGGGGGTTGACGCTCGTGTCCTTGTAGCCGACCGCCGAGTTCGGCGTGTAGTTGGTGCCGCCGCAGAATACGATGACGACTTCGCTGCACCCTGCGAACGCCACGTGGTCGCCGCTGACCGTGAGCGTCCCGCCGGTTGCCGCCACGGCCGCCACGCACGCGTAGGCGAGACCGTTGGCCAGGCTGCCGGCAAACGACGCGGTCATCGTGCCGGAGCTGGCCTGCGTCGTCTCGCCGTGTGTGCCGCTTAGCGCGACGCTGCCGGTGTAGCTGCCGCCGCCGCTCTGCTTGAGGCGGACGACCACCACGTCGTCGGGGTGGCTGGCGTACGCCTCGCGGGTGTACGTGACACCGCCGTACTGGTAGGTCGCTGAGGCGTATCCGTTGCTCAGATCCAGCGTGCGCCGATAGCCGGAGACTGCTGACATGCTGTTGGCCGGGACGTTCACGTGCGCTGTCGCCAGCGATTGGAAAGACCCGAAGTCGCCGCCGCTGTCGTAGGGGAACTGGCCGTCGCTGCCCAGGCTGGCGTTGGATCCCCCGGTCCACAGGCTCACGTCGGTGAGGAAGTAGGCGTCGGCCGCCGGATCGCCGGTCACCATGGCGCCGAGCCGGCCGTTGCCGATCGGCAGGCCCTGCTGTATGACGTTCGCCTCCGAGCCAGGCGACTGATACCACAACGTGGTGGCCGCCGAAGCCGGTACGAGGGAGAGGCCGGCCGGCCGGACGGTGGCCGCCTCGGCCGCGGGGGCGAAGCGCGGCAGATCGCCGAGTGCTGCGAGCGTCCCGAGGGCGGTACCGAGTCTCAGTACATCGCGGCGATTCGGTTGCGGCGTCATCAGATCCCCTTCGACCGAGACGAGACCGCGGCGCCTTCAGTAGCCCCGCTTCGGCGAAGTGACTCATAGATCGGATCTATGGTCAAGTAATGCTGACATAAGCCTGAACTACTTCGCGACGTTACGCGACATCAATCACAGACATGGGATGAAAGTTTCCACGGCACCGCAGCGCAGGCGTTCGCCTCGCAGCAGCCATATCCATCCCGGCGAGTGCAGATGCAGCACATCCGGCCGCTGCCGCCGGACGCCCCCGCAGGCGGCTCGACGGCCATCGACAACCGCACGGTAAACAGCGGTGGCTGTCGAACCTCAGGCGGCGGTGCCGAACAGCGCCGCTGAGGCCGTTGGTGACGCTTGCGTGCTGGCCGGCGTGCAGGTGAAGCCGAGGCGGCTGAGTGCGCGGGTCACTTCGTCGGCGGTGAAGTCGCGGCGGTCCTGACGGGTGATGATTTCGCCCACCTGTTTGGCGGGATAGTGGCGGCGGCCGATGGTCACGGACGCGCCGGTGACCGGTTCGGGCTTGACGCCGTGCATGAGCGTCTGCACGTCCGTCTTGGTCAGGTTGAAGGGGAAGTGGGCGATGATGCAGCGCATGAGACCTCGCATGGATCGGGGCGGAGCCGGGTCGGACACAGGGGGTGCTGCGGGGTGCGGCCGTTGAGGGCGGCCGCGCCGCTGGGCCGAGAGGGAGCGCTACGCCGACGGGGCTTCTTGGGCGCGGGGCGGTCTGGCGGATCGGCTGGCTTGGGCTGAGCGGTGGCGCTGCTGCTTGAGTGCAGAGGAGGCGGCGTGCCGGGGGCGTTGCGCCGTGGGCGAACTGATGGTGACGGGGACGCCGGACGGGGTGCGGGCGCCGGTGATGCGGCTCAGTTCGGCCTGGCCGGGACTGACCGCGGTGGTCTGCGCCGAGATGCCGGCGGTGGCGATCAGACGGCTCATGTCGCGCCGCTGGTTGGGCAGCACCAGGGTGACGACGCTGCCGGATTCGCCGGCGCGGGCGGTGCGGCCGCCGCGGTGAAGGTAGTCCTTGTGATCGCTGGGCGGGTCGACGTTGACGACGAGGTCGAGGTTGTCGACGTGAATGCCTCGGGCCGCGACGTTGGTGGCGACCAGTACCGTGACGTGGCCGGTCTTGAACTGGGCCAGGGTGCCGGTGCGCTGCGGCTGGGACTTGCCGCCGTGCAGGGCGGCTGCGCGCACGCCGCTGTCGAGTAGGTGTCTGGTGAGTTTGTCGACGGCGTGTTTGGTGTCCAGGAACATCAGCACTCGTCCCTGGCGTGCGGCGATCTCGGTGACGGTGGCGTGCTTGTCGGCGTCGCGCACGTGCAGGATGTGGTGGTGCATCGCGGTGACCGAGCCCGCCGAGGGGTCCACGGA
>NZ_DASRGV010000340.1:0-21332 GCF_035650855.1 Actinocrinis sp.
CATCGGCCTGTCCGACTCGGCCCTGTCCAAGCAGCTCACCACGCTCGAGGACGCCGGCTACGTCGAGGTCCGCAAGGCCTTCGTCGGCAAGCGCCCGCGCACCTCGGCCCGGCTGACCGCGGCCGGCCGCACCGCCTTCGACCGGCACGTGCTGGCGCTCCAGCAGATCGTCGCGGGCGCCGGCGCTTCGGTGCTTCCGGCCACGCCGTCACCCAAGCGGTCCTAGTCCCGCTCCGCGTCCACGGCCGGGCCGATCGGCGACGCGGTCAGACCTCTGATTCGAGCAGCGCTGCGTAGCGGGCGAGGTAGAGCGGCCAGCCCTGGTCGCCGCCGACTCCGTCGCCGACGGACTGCCAGCCGGGGCCGTGCCGGTCGAGGTTGCGGTGTTCGAGTTCGACGCGGGTCTTGTTCGGGCCCTCGGCGGCGAAGCGGACCTCGACCTCGCTGGTGAGCTCCGGATCGGTTTCGATCTGCCAGGTCGGGCCGATGTCCCAGCTGAACACGACGCGGTGGGGCGGTTCGTAGGCCAGGATGCGGGCCCAGCGGCACACGCTGCCGTCGGCCGCGCGGTCGTAGATGTGTCCGCCGACGCGCGGCTCGAAGACCGTCTCGGCGATCGGCGCTTCGAGCAGGTTGTGCTCCGGCGGCTTGAACTCGCCGAAGCGCGCGGTGAATGCCGTGAACGCCTGGTCGATGGGCGCGGCGACGACGACCTGCCTGCGGACGACCGCGGCTTCGCTTCCGATCATGAGTCCTCCTCTGGTGCCTGCTCGGCGACCTCCGCATAGTTGGTCAGCGCGCGCTGCCAGAAGGTGTCGAGTTGGTCCCGCAGCGCGGCCACGGCCGCCGGGTTGAGCCGGTAGATCCGCCGGGTGCCGACCGCCTGCTCGCTGACCAGGCCGGCGTCCTTGAGGATCTTCAGGTGCTGGGAGACCGCCGACCTGCTGACCGGCAGCTGCTCGGCGAGCTGCCCCACGGCCTGCGGCCGCTGCGCGAGGCGGTCGACGATCGCGCGCCGCGTCCCGTCCGCCAGCGCGCTCCAGCCGTCTCCCGCTTGGTTAGTATCCACTAACGGTTAGTCTCGGCTAACGGAAGGGCGGTGTCAAGCCCGTGGCTGCCGCGGTCACGACGGCGCGCGCGACATCACCGCGCGGCTCGGCTACCTCGCCACAGCCGGCGCGTTCCTGCTGATCGCGGCGGTGCTGTTGCTGCTCGCAGGCGCGCACTACCTGACCGCCGCGAACGCGACCGTGCTGTTCTGGCCCGCGTTCGCGCTGACCCGTCCGCTCGGCGCGGCCGGCGGCGACGCGCTCACCAAACCGGTCGGCGCGGGCGGGCTCTGTTGGGGCACCGCCTGGGGAGCAGCGGCGCTCGCGCTCGTGCTGGTCGCCTCGGTCGCGTTCCAGACCCGCCGGTTGCGCCGCCGCGCTCCCGCGCTGCTGCCCGCTCCGGTGGACCGGCGCACGGCCGGCCCCAGCGGCCCAACGGCGCACTTGCGGCCGCGGCGACCGCCGAGGCATGACTCAAGAACCGGACAAACCGGCGTGGCGTGGATCGCGGTCGCAGTGCTCTGAGTTCGGCTGAGGACGCCGGTTCCTGCCCAGCCGCAGCACTTTTACAGTAATGTAGATGCGGCATCGTCGGAGGGGAGCCTGATCGCGCGCAGCACTGGAACAGGGTGCTGATATTCGAGGCGCGCGCGCCGCCGCGGTCCGCGCTGCCGACTTGCAAACCTTCAGGAACTGGTCGACGTCATCACGCGTCGCTGAAATTGCCGACCATCGCAGCCGACCGGCTCACGAGGAGAGACCGTGCGAGACGAGAGAACGACATCCAGCGCGTGGCTGACCACTCCGGGCGCGCTGCGGGTGCCCGAGATCACCGCCGCCTTCTGGATCATCAAGGGCCTGTCGACGGCGATGGGCGAGTCGACCTCCGACTACCTCGTCAACGCGATGGCGCCTGAGCTGGCGGTCGTGCTCGGCTTCGCCGGCTTCGTCCTAGCCCTGATCCTGCAGTTCCGCACGGCCAGGTACCGCGCGTGGACGTACTGGTTCGCGGTGGTCATGGTAGGCGTGTTCGGCACCATGGCCGCGGACGTGCTGCACGTCGCGCTCGGCGTGCCCTACCCGGTCTCCTCGACGCTGTACGCGGTCATGCTCGCCGCGGTGTTCGCCAGCTGGCGCAGGACGGAGCGGACCCTTTCGATCCACAGCGTGGACACTCCGCGGCGCGAGGCGTTCTACTGGGCCGCGGTCGTGGCGACCTTCGCCATGGGCACCGCGCTCGGCGACTTCACGGCGTACAACCTGCACCTGGGTTACTTCCCGTCCGCCGCGCTCTTCGCCGGGCTGATCCTGATCCCCGCGCTCGGCTATCGCTTCCTGCGCTGGAACGCGATCTTCTCGTTCTGGGCCGCCTACGTGGTCACCCGCCCGCTCGGCGCCTCGCTGGCCGACGGCCTTGGCAAGTCCAAGAGCACGAGCGGCATGGGCTTCGGCGACGGCCCGGTGGTGCTGGTTCTCGGCGCGCTGATCCTCGGCATGGTCGCCTACCTCGCGGTCACCGGCGCGGACGTGCAGCAGCCGGAGACGGTTCTGGAGCCCGAGGGCGCTGGCGTGCGGTAAGGAACCGCGCACACCGATAAGGGTCAGTCACCGTGCCAGGATCGCCATAGGCTGGCGTAGATTCCGCCTAGCGCCACCAGTTCCTCGTGCGTTCCGAGCTCGGTGACCGACCCGGCGTCCATCACCGCGACCCGGTCGGCGTCGTGCGCGGTCTGCAAACGGTGCGCGATCGCGATGACGGTGCGGCCTTCCAACACCGCCGCGAGCGCCTGTTCGGCCTTGCGCGCGGTGGCCGGGTCGAGCAAGGCGGTCGCCTCGTCGAGGATCACCGTGTGCGGGTCGGCCAGCACGACGCGCGCGAGCGCGACCTGCTGGGCCTGGGCGCCGTCGAGACGGTGGCCGTTGCCCGCGACGGTCGTGTCCAGGCCCTCCGGCAACGCATCGATCCATCCCGCGTCGACGGCGGCCAGTGCGGCCAGCACTTCGTCATCCGTGGCTGTCGGCTTGGCTAGCGTCAGGTTTCCGCGCAGGGTGTCGTTGAAGACGTGGTGTTCCTGGGTCACCAGCACCACCTGACGGCGCAGGCGCTCGGGCGGCAGGTCCGCGATCGGCACGCCGCCGACGGTGACCGAGCCTTGACTGGGACGGTCGATACCGGCCAGCAGGCGGCCGAGCGTCGACTTGCCCGCGCCGGACGCGCCGACGATCGCCAACCGCTCTCCCGGCTGGACCACCAGATTCACTCCGCGCAGCACGTCGCCGTGCTCGGCGGTGTAGGCGAAGCGAACGTCGGCGGCCTCGACGCGGTCGCCCCGCGGGACCTCGCGGGTGGGTGCCGGCGCCTGCGGCGCGGCGGCCAGACCCTCGACCCGAGCGTACGAAACGGCCGCGTTCTGCAGTGTCTGCACCCACAGCAGGATGGTGTCCAACGGCCCGATCAGCTGCCGCATATAGACGGCGGACGCGACCACCGAACCGAGCGGAATCCCGCCCTGCCGGTACAGGGCGCCGCCGATCAGCAGGATCCCGGCCAGCGGCAGCACATAGGAGGCATCGACCGTCGGGAACAGGACCAGGCGCAGCCGCAGCGAGCGCATCTGGGCCTTGATGGAAGCGGCGAACGCGGTCTCGGCCGCCTCGATCCGGCGCCGCTGCAGCCCGAGCGCCTCTACGGTGCGCGCGCCGCTCGCCGTGCTTTCTAAGACATCGGTGATCGCCGCGCCTGCGACACTCTGCTCCAGGAACGCGGGCCGGGAGCGGCGCAGATACCAGCGCAGCACGAATACGTCACCGGCCAGGCACGCCAGGGCGCAGATCCCCAGCAACGGATTGAGGACCAGCACCGCCCCGGCGATGAGCAGCACCTGCACCGCCGAGACGAAGACGATCGGCGCGGCGTCGCGCAGGGTCGCCGCGACCATCCCGGCATCGCTCGTCCCGCGCGAGACCAGGTCGCCGGTCGTCGCGTGTTCGACCACGAAGGCCGGCAAGGCGAGTGCGCGCTCAACCATGCGTTCCCTGATACGGGCGGAAGTGCGTTCCCCGAACCGCGCGCCGACAAGCAGCGCCCAGCGGGACAGAATGATCTGCGCGAGTGCGAACACGACGATGACGAGCGCGTCCCGGTCCACCGCGGAAACCGACGGATGTGGGCCCGTGACCGCATCGACGATCCGGCCGAGGTAGGCCGGGCCGACCAGGGCGACGAGGGCGGCGAGCGCGTTCAGGACGAGCATTCCGGCGAAGGCGCGGCGATCAGCCCGCACGTCTCGGCGCAGCGCAGCTCTGACTTGCGCGATGTCGGCGACAGGCATGCGGCGGTTCACTGCGCAGCCTCCTCGTCCCGCGTCGCGGTAGCGCGCGAAACCGTCGCGCGATAGGCGGGATCCGACAGCCAGAGCTCGTGATGCGGGCCGGTGGAGGCCACGTGCCCGCCGATCAGATGCACCACGAGATCGGCCTTGTCGAGCACGAGCGGGGAGGACGTGGTGACCACGGTCGTCAGCCCCCGCCTCGCTTCGCGCAGCCGCGCCGCAATGAGCGCCTCGGTGTGCGCGTCGACGGCCGAGGTCGGCTCGGTCATCAGCAGCACCTCGGGCTGTGCGTACAGCGCGCGGGCGAGACGCAGCCGTTGCCGCTGGCCTCCGGAGAGATTGCGGGCCTGCGGGTCGAGCGCCGAGTCGAGTCCGCCGGGCAACGCGTCGACGATGTCGCTCGCCACCGCCGCACTGACCGCGTCGCCGAGGGCTGGCTCCCGCGCTTCGTGCCGCCCGGCCACCGCATCGCGCACGGTCCCGGCGAACAGGGCGGCGTCGTTCTCGGCGAGCAGGATGCGTGAGCGGATCTGCGCGATCGCCACTTCGTCCAAGCGCACTCCGCCCCAGGTGGCATCGGACGCGGTGAAGCGGGCGAGGCGTTCGAGGACTTCGACGCATTCTGCGGGCTTGGCGCTGACCAGCGCGACGAACACGCCTGGCGGTACCTCGACCCCGGAGGCCGGATCGCACAGCACCCCGGGTCGCGAGTCAGGCTCCCGCGCGCCTGCGCCGTGGTCAGGTTCCAGCGCCAGGAATCGGATCACCCGGCGTGCGGCGACCGTCGCCGCGGTCAGCTGCTGTGCGCCCTCGATGAAGAAGGAGACCGGCACTACCAGCATCGCGACGTAGCCGTAGACGGCGATCAGCTGCCCGACCGTGATCGATCCCTCAGCGGTCATCCGCGCGGCAAGCCACGTGACCGCCGCGAGGAAGAGCGTGGGCAGACCGGAGCCCAGCGCTCCGGTCCAGCTTGATGCCGCGCCGACGCGGTAGCCCAGGTGGACCAGCGTTTCAGAATCCTCCCGGTAACGGCTGAGGAAGCTCTGCTTGCCGCCGAGGCCGCCGAGCACGCGCAGACCGGTGACGATGTCGATCAGCTGGTTGATGAGGACTCTGTTTTGCTCCCGATATGGAGCCATCGCGCCGTGCGTGCGGTGCAGCACCGGTCCGATCGTCACGGCGAGCACGGGCACGCCCGCCAACACGACGGCGGCGAGCAGCGGGGAGATGACGAACAGCAGCACCGCGACCACCACGTAAGCCACCGCCGACCCGACCCCGGGGCCGGTGACGGTCAGCGCCGTGGAGATGTTCTGGACATCGCGCAGCCCGATCGCGACCAGCTCACCGGAGGAGGACTTCGGACCGAGCGCGGCCCCCAGCCGCGTCGAGTGGCGCACGGTCGAGAGGCCGATCTGATAGGCGGAATATGTGCGGATCTTCGTCATGGTGGCGTGCCGCAATCCGCCCAACGCCGCGTTCGCCACGCAGACAGCCACCAACGCCAGGACCCACGCCACCAACGCCCCGGTGTCCCCCGATCGCAGACCCTTGTCGATCGCCCGCGAGAGCAGGTACGGCGGCGCGGCCAAACCGACCATCCACGCGCTTCCGATCAACGACGCGCGTACCACCCGCCACTTCTGCCCGGCGATCAGCCAGACCAGGAAACGCAGCGGACCGCGCAGATCCCGGGGGCGCGCGTCGGCGAATCGGTCAGCGATGCGCTCAGCGTCGTGGTCGACCATGCCGCGACCTTATCGACCAGCGGCGTGCGCACTGCGCCCGGCGTGCCCTACACGGTCGCGGGTCGCTCAGGGCGGTGGATTCCCGGCCCTGGGAGGCCGATAAACAGTTGGCTGGGATGTACCGCCCGGGTCTAATGGCGCCGTGGCTACTGCAGAGGGCGCGTCCGACCATGTCGTGTTGAACCGGCGGCATTGGGATGAGCGGGCATCGGGTTGGCACGGGCCGCTGGCTCGCGACCAGTGGCGCCAGACCGAACCGGCCTGGGGCCTGTGGAGCGTCCCGGAGTCGCAGGCGAGATTGCTCCCCGATGACATCGCCGGAATGGACGCGGTCGAGCTCGGCTGCGGTACCGCGTACGTGAGCGCGCGCCTGGCCCGCGCCGGTGCGCGACCTGTCGGGGTCGACATCTCGCGGGAGCAGTTGGCCACTGCGCGCAAGATGCAGCGGGAGTTCGGCATCGACTTCCCGCTCGTGCTCGCCGACGCGGAGCGCCTGCCGCTGCGCGATGCGAGCTTCGGCTTCGCGGTCAGCGAGTTCGGCGCCTCGCTGTGGTGTGATCCGCACCGGTGGATCCCGCAGGCCGCGCGGGTGCTCAGGCCGGGCGGGCGGCTGGCCTTCGTCAGGCGCTCGCCGCTGTTCGCGCTGTGCAGCCCGGTGGACGGGCCGGTCGGCCCGACCCTGTTGCGTGCACAGTTCGGGATGCGCGGGCACGGGGACGACACGAACGTGGAGTTCACCATCGCGCATGGCGAGATGCTGCGGCTGCTGCGTTCGTGCGGGTTCATCGTCGACGATCTGATCGAGGTCCAGGCCCCTGAGCCCGCGCGTCGCGACTATCCGGAGGTCCCCGCAGCCTGGGCGCACCAGTGGCCCAGCGATGAGATCTGGAAGGCCCGGCTGAGTCGCTGAGCGCAAGCGTGGGGTAGGCCGAGGGCCGGGGGCGCCTCGGTAATTCGGTTGTCCGCGCGCGGCGAGCGCTGGAGACTGCCGCACGTGGGAGCTGGCCGAGCCGCCGCAAAACGAGGCGGACCTGCGTCGCGCCCTGAGCAAAGCCGGCGTCACACTGCACGCGCCGGACAACCTGTTCTACTTCGCGCGCGCCGATCTGGACGCGCTGCTGGCCGATGAGCCGCGCCCCGATGTCCGGCAGCTCTCGGAAACCGACGCGGAGCTGTTCGCCCAGTTCCAGTCCGAGGCCCCGTAGCAGGAACTCGACGAGGCTTACGTCGAGCTTGACCACTGGGCGGTGTTCGGCGCCTTCGCGCAGGACCGCCTGGTTACCGCAGCGAGCATGTACCCGTGGGGCGACGCGCACATCGCGGACGTCGGCGTCCTTACGCTGCCCGAATACCGTCGACGCGGTCGGAGCGGTCGCCTTCGAGGTGAGCCCGGGAAAACCCGTTGCCGTCGGCGTCGAGGCTGCGTAAATTGCCCGGCCGTGAGCGAACGAGCACTGGTCCTCGGTGGTGGCGGAGCAGCCGGCAACGCGTGGGAGATCGGCGTCGTCGGCGGCCTGTTCGATGCGGGGCTGGACGTAACCGACGCTGATCTGATCATCGGGACGTCCGCCGGAGCAACCGCCGCGGCTCAAATAGGCAGCGGGACCTCACCGGCTGAACTGCTCGCCGCCGTTCTCGCCCCGCCCCAGCCACGGACCGCGCCGGTCACATCAGCCGGTGGACGTGCTCCTCATGCGCCGATGACAGGCCTCCTGGAGGAAACGAGCGCCATCATCGCCGCCGCGCAGGATCCGGCTGACATGCGACGCAGATTGGGTGCGGCTGCGCTCGAAATGCACGCCGAGTCGGATATCTCAGCGCTAACGCAACGCCGTGCCATTGTCGCCGCTCGGCTGCCCGGCCGGGAATGGCCGCAACGCGCGATGCTCATCGTGGCTGTCGATGCCCACACCGGTGAACCGGCCGTGTTCGACCGTGGCAGCGGAGTCGACCTGGTGGACGCCGTCACCGCCAGCTGTGCCGGTCCCGGCGCCCCTCCTCACGCCATCGGCGAGAGCCGGTACATCGACGGCGGCTACCGATCCAATGAGAACGCCGATCTGGCAGCCGGATGCGCACGGGTGCTGGTGCTCTCCCCGTTCAGCGGCAGAACACGGGCCCCGCTGGAGTGGGGCATGCATCTCGCGGCACACGTCGACGAACTACGCGCACGCGGCAGCAAAGTGGAAACCGTCTTCCCGGACAACGACGCCCGCGAAATATTCGCTTTCGGCGCCAATCAGATGGATCCCGCGACGCGCCCGCCTGCCGCCCGAGCCGGCTACAACCAGGGCAAAGCCCTTGCCGCGCAGCTCGCCGAATTCTGGCGCTGACACCCGCGACGGTACGCTCGCGCGCCGTTCTACGCCCCGGTTGTAAGGACGATGCGAAAGCGCGCCTCGTTGGCCATCATCCGCTGGAAAGCCTGCTCGGCCTCTTCCAGGGGCATCTCCTGGACCATGGCGCTTACGCCGGTGAGCGCGGCGAAGGCCATGGTGTCCTCGACGTCGATGGGTGCGCCGGCGGGGTGGCCGTAGACGGTGCGGGCCGGGGTGATCAGTTGCAGGGGGCTGATCTGCATCGGCTCGAAGGAGATGCCGACGACCGCGAGCCGGCCGTTGGGGGCGAGGCCGTCGACGGCGCGGGCCATGGCGGCCGAGTCGGCGGCGGTGGCCAGCACCAGCTTCGCGCCGCCGATCCGGCGCAGTTCGGCGGCGACGTCCTGGTGCGTCGAGTCGAGGTAGCGTCGCGCGCCGAGCCGCGTCGCGAACTCGGCCTTGCCGGGACCGCGGGCGATCGCCACCGTGTCGAAGCCTGATTTGGCCGCGAACTGCACGGCCAGGTGGCCGAGCCCGCCGAGGCCGACGACCGCGACCACGTCGCCGGGCCGGGCCCCGCCGGCGCGCAGCGCGCCGAAGACCGTGACGCCCGCGCAGGCCATCGGCGCCGCCTGGACCGCGCTCATGCCGTCCGGGATGCGGGCCAGGCCGGTCGCGGGCACCACCACGGCGTGCGCGTATCCGCCGGGATAGGACCAGCCCGGGATCTGCGCGTATTCGCAGTGCACGAAGTCGCCGCGGCGGCAGGATGTGCAATGGGTGCAGTACCCGCCGAACCATCCGACCGCGACCCGGTCCCCGACCTGCCACCCGCGCACGCCGGCACCGAGCGCGCTGATACGCCCGGCGATCTCGTGGCCTGGGGTGACCGGGAAGGTCAAATCCGGCATGAGCCCCGCGACGAACGCGTTGTCGCTGTGGCAGATCCCACAAGCCTCGACCGTGACGCACACCTCGCCAGGTCCCGGATCGGGCAGCTCGCGTTCGCCGAGCCGAAGGCTGCTTGACGGTGCGTCCACGAGCACGCTGCGAACTGGCGGCATCAGGGCTCTCCTATCCGGTCGGGATGGTGTGGGCATACCCGTGCGCGCCGCGTCGTACCGTACTCGTTGAAAGCCCTGACTGGTTTGTGCTTCCCGGAGGCGGAGTGAACCCGGCGATCAAGCGACTAGCCGTTTCGATCTGGGCATCCCCGGACTGAGCGCCTTCTCGTCGCAGGCTCAGACGTGGGTTGTGCGTGCGGGCGGGAGCGATCTCCGAGGTGACCGTCGCGGCCACTTCGAACTCACCGGCGCCGACAGCGACCTGGCGCAGGAGGAGATCGCACTCGGGGCCGTCGCCTCCGGTCTGCGTCAGCTGCGGCAGATTTGTGCGACACCGCAGGACTTGTACGCGATGGTCGAGGCCCAACGCCGTGGCATTCCTCGAACGGGGCATGCAGGCAGACACCGAGTTCAAGCGGCTTCGGCTCCAACCCTGGAATCTGGAATGTCGTGCCCCGCTTGGAATTGGCGGCCGTGTTCGGGTCCTTCCTCGGGGACGATGCCGGCGCCGATCGTCTCATCAGGCTCGCAGTCGAGCATCCCGCGCTCAAACGGATCGACTACACCGTCGAGCAGGCGCGCGAACGGATCCGGTTCGCTCAGACGCAGCGCCGCCGGCACGCCGCGTCGAACGCTGAGGGGCGTCCGTGAGCGAGAAGAGAGGGCAAGCTCAGGCGGCCGGCGTCATCTGCGCGACGCGGGCGCGGATCGCCTGCAATTCGCGCTCGTCGGACAGGCCCTGGAGGTCGTAGCGCGGCGTGTAGTGCGCTTCGAGCGCGGAGACGTCCGCGTCGGTCAGCTCGATCTCGAGCGAGGCGACCGCGTCGTCAATCTGCTGAGTCGTGTTGGCTCCGATCAAAGGCGCGACGACGACCGGCTTGGAGCGCAGCCACGCCAGGGCGATCTGCGCGCGCTTGACGCCGTGTTCGTCCGCGATGCGGCCCACGGCGTCGATCGTTGCGCGGTCGGCCGTCTCGGTCAGCGGGCTGTAGAGCAGGTCGGCGTACCAGCCGTCGGTCTCGGACCGGGATGTCGCCTTTGCCTGGTCCCACGCGCGCGCGAGCCGGCCGCGCGCCAGCGGGCTCCACACGATCGTGCCGACTCCCTCATCGAGGCACAGCGGGATCATTTCGCGCTCTTCTTCCCGCGCGAGCAGGTTGTAGTGGTTCTGCATCGAGACGAACCGCGCCCAGCCGTTGCGCCGCTGCAGGTGCAGCGCCTTGGCGAACTCCCACGCCTTCATCGACGAGGCGCCCAGGTAGCGCACCTTTCCTGCCTTTACCAGGTCGTTAAGGGCCTCGAGCGTCTCCTCGAGCGGCGTGGCCGGGTCGTTGCGGTGGATCTGGTAGAGGTCGATGTAGTCGGTGCCGAGGCGGCGCAGGCTGTGCTCGACCTCGGTCATGATCGCCTTGCGCGAGAGTCCCGCGCTGTTGGGGCCGCTGCGCATCGGGTGGCGCAGCTTGGTCGCGATCACGACGTCGTCGCGGTTGGCGAAGTCTTTCAGGGCCCGGCCCAAGATCTCCTCGCTCGAGCCGAACGAGTACAGGTTCGCGGTGTCGAAGAAGTTGATCCCGGCCGCCACGGCGTGCTTGATCAGCGCCCGGGACTCCTCCTCGCCGAGCGACCAGGCCGGGTGGCCGCGCTGCGGATCGCCGTAGGTCATCGCGCCGATCGCGATCGGAGAGACGTCGAGGCCGGTGTGGCCCAGCTTGATGTACTGCATGGGAGCTCCTAGAGTCGAAGGTAATCGGAGAGTTCTCCGCTTCCCTTCGGACCTTAGCGGAGAGTTCTCCGGTTAGCAATCCGGCTACGCTCCAGCTTGCTACCGACGGAAGAGGGGAACGCCATGGCCGAGACGGACCGGGTTCGGCCGCAGGGCGAGTCGACCCGCGCCGACGCGCTCAAGAACCGCGAGCACATCCTGCGGGTGGCGCGCGACGCATTCGCCGCGGACGGGGCCGTCTCGCTCAACACGATCGCGAAGCAGGCGGGGGTGGGGCCGGGCACGCTCTACCGGCATTTCCCCACCCGCGAGGCGCTGATCCTCGCGGTCTACCAGCAGGAAGTGTTCCGCGTGGCCGACGAGGTGCCGAAGCTGCTCGCCGAGCACCCGCCGCTGGAGGCCTTCCGCCGCTGGTTTCACACGCTCGCCGCGTACGTGCGGATCAAGCACGGCCTTGGCGACGCACTGCACACCGCGGCGGCACAGGCCGTGGTCAACCAGGTCTATGCGCCGATCGTGGGGGCGGTCGGTCAACTGCTGCGTGCTTGTGCCGAAGACGGCAGCCTGCGCCCTGACCTGGACCCGGACGATGTACTGATGCTGATGAGCTTCTTGTGGCGCGTCGGCACCGACGCGTCCGGGACAGCGCAAGCCGACCGGCTGATGGAGCTGGCGATCACCGGCCTGCGTCCCTGACGCATCGCCAACTTGCGGATCTATGACCCATGGTTCTAGAGCCGCAGGTCTGTAACCCGACGTCGTATTCACCGTTGAGGCATCGTGAACGGCGCGAACCTCGCGGCAGAGCGATCCGTTGTGGAGGTATACGTTCCGATCGGAAGGCTGAGATGACGTACAGCTTCACGTCCTACGACGGAACTCGGCTCGGCTATCGCGTGCTGGGCAGCGGACAACCACTGGTGTGTCTTCCGGGTGGTCCAGGCCGGGCGGGGGAGTACCTCGGTGACCTCGGCGGCTTGGATGCGCAGCGGCGTCTGGTCCTGCTCGATCCGCGGGGCGTCGGGCTGTCGGCCGATCCCGTGGATCCGGCGACGTTGCGCGCCGACCGGCTGGTGGAGGACGTCGAGGCGCTCCGGCGCCATCTCGGCGTGGAGCAGATGGGCCTGCTCGCGCACTCCGCCGGCGGCATCCTCGCCACGCTGTACGCGGCCACCTACCCGGAGCGCCTCTCCAGGCTGATCCTGGTCACCCCCGGCCTCGCGGCGCTCGGCGTTTATCCCCGCGAGGACCAGTTCGACCTCGTGCTCGCACGGTTGTCCGGCGAGCCTTGGTACCCGGATGCGCGGGCCGCACTGGACCGGATTCTGGGTGGGGAGCTGTCGAGGGAGACCTTCGATGCGTCCCGGCCGCTGTTCTACCGACGCTGGGACGCCGCGGCCCGCGCGCACGCGAGCGTCGGGGTCGCCGAGCGCTACCAGGCGGCCCGTGAGGGATACGGCGCGGGCATCCTCCTCGATCCGACGGCCACCCAGGCGGCGCTGAAGAATCTGACCGCACCGGTTCTGCTGCTCGCGGGAAGACTGGACTCGATGGTCACCCCCACGATGGTGCGCCAGGCGGCCGCGCTGCTTCCCCATGCGAGCGTCGCGGTGCAAGAGACAGCCGCGCATTTCCCCTGGGTCGACGACGCTGCCGGCTTCGCCGCCGCCGTCCGCCCATTCCTCGACTGATCACTTTGTCGATCTTGTGGTTCGCGTGCGGGCAGTGACCGCAGGACGGCCGAGCGGCCGCGCCGCGGCGCGTTTCGCCTTGAGCTTGCCGCGGGGCAAGGTCGTAGCGTGGCCGGCATGAGGCAAGATCCGCCGGACGAACTGCTGACGATCGGGCGCATGGCCCGGCGCAGCGGCCTGAGCGCGAAGGCACTGCGGCACTACGACCGCATCGGGCTGCTGCGCCCGGCGGCCGTGGACGCGGCCAGCGGATACCGGCGTTACCACCCTGACCAGGTCGCCGAGGCGGCGCTCGTCGGACTCTTGCGATCCCTGGAACTGCCGCTGGAGCGGGTGCGCGCCGGCGTCGCCGCGTGGAAGCAGGGCGACAACGCAGCCCTCGACCATCTGCTCACCGAGCACCGGCGCCACCTGGACGCCCGCGTCACGCGCCTGCGCGGCGCCCTGCACCGCATCGATCACCTGCTCAAGGAAGGAATCGAACCCGCCATGACCGAGCAGACAGCACCCTCCGCCCCGGCCACCGCGCAGAGCTCGCCGGGCACCGGAACCGTCACCGACGAGCGGATGCTGGCCGCCCAGCTGTTCAACGAGACCTGGCGGCTGCTCGAGATGGAGCAGCGCACCCGCGAGGACGACGACCGCATGATCCACACTGCCCACGCCTCCCGGTACCACTGGGGTCAGGCGCCCACCGCGACACCCGCCAACCTGGCTCGCGGCGAGTGGCAGGTCTCCCGCGTGTACGCCGTGCTCGGCCGCCCGGAGCCGGCGCTGCACCACGCGCGCCGGGTCCTGGATCTGTGCACCGAGAACAAGATCGGCGACTGGGACCTCGCCTTCGCCTACGAGGCTCTCGCCCGTGCGCACGCGGTCGCCGGCGACGCCGACCAGGCCCGCGCCGCCACCGACCAGGCCCTCGCGGCGGCCGAGGACATCGCCGAGGACGAAGACCGCGATCTGGTCTACGCGGACCTGGAGACCATTCCCGGCCAGCCCCGCTACTGGTGACACCCATCGCTGAGTGATAGTCGGAACTCGCCCGGCTGCGGGAGGCCACACTCGCTGGCTGCCTTCGCTACCGGGACGGGCCGAAGCTCGCCGAAGCGATCAGCGTGTCCTGCGCTTCGCGCGACGCCTGGGGCAGCGCCGCGGCCCGGACGGCCAGACCCGCGGTGCGGGTCAGCAGCATGGCGACCGCCATGAAGATCAGACCATTGGTGATGGCCGCGGCGGTGACCTGATGGCTCTGACACCACTGTGCCAGCTGGATCGGGAACCAGTGCGCTGACCCGTAGGAGAAGGCGGCGCGGGCACCGACGACGACGGTCCATAGCAGCGCATAGCCCCAAGTGGCGTGCGTGACCGCCTTTCCGGTCCGCGGACTGCGATACACGCGGGTCAGAGCGAGCGCGAGCAGCCCGCCGAGCAGACCGGCCGCTGCCCCGGCGAGCTCCACCGCGAGACCGGTTCCGTGGGTGACCAGCGGGCCGATGAACAGCGGGACGACCGACGCGGCGACGAGGGCCGGACGCAGCAGGCGCATCGCGCCGATCTTGCGGTGCGTGCCGAGGTCACTGTGCAGCGTGGCGACCAGGACGGCGCCGTTGATGATCTCGGCTTGGGTGAGTTCGGAGAACATGGCTTGCTCCTCGGGATGCGGTTCGGTGTTGACGCATCCCACGCTCGCCGGTGAGGACGATCGGCGGATCGGCCCGCGGTTTGGCCTTCGGCATGACCCGGCCGCGCCGGTAGGTACCACGCGGTACTACGTCCAGCACGCGAATCTCATACCGCGTCATACCGGGACTCCACCTTCGGGCCGACGTGCCCATACCGCCCGGAAACCTAGCGTCGCTGTAGTCGGCCAACCGGCCGTCCCGCCGCTGGGCGGAAGCGAAGACGAAGGGAGCGCGCCGTGTCCGCGCTGGAGATCCTCGCCGTGATCGGCATCATCGGGTTCGTCATCTTCCGGCAGATCCAGGGCGAGCCGTTGCGCGGCAAGCGCACGGTCGTGCTGCCGGCGATCCTCACCGCGATCGGCTTCAGTGACTTGCGCGGCAGCGGCGGCCATCTGCAACCGGCCGACGTGACCTGTCTCGTGATCGGCGCGATCGGGGCGTCGGTCATCGGTGTGGGCTTCGGGGTGGTGATGCGGCTCGAATCGCGCGACGGTTACCTGTGGGCGCAGCTGCCGGTGCGCGGACTGTGGCTGTGGGGCGCGCTGGTCGCCTGGCGCGTCGCGGCCGTGGCACTGGCAGGCGCCATGCACGCGCACGTGGCCGCCTCCTCGTCCACGCTGCTGTTCAGCCTCGGCGTCAACCGGTTGTCGCAGGCTGCTGTGATCGCGCTGCGGGCGCTCGCGATAGGCGTGCCGTTCGCGCCCGAGAAGGATGGCAGTTCGTTCATGGCCTCCACGTTCGACCGCGACCGCAATCGCAGCGTGCCGCAGTCCGCACCCGAGGACGCCCGTTACCAGCCGTGGCGGCGGTCTTGACCCGGGTGAATCGGCTGAGCGGGGATACTGAGCTCATGTTGAGAGCGGCCGCGTGGCTGGTCCGCACGATCGGACTGGCGATCGTGGGTGTGCTGACGTTCCACAGCCCGCCCTCCCGGCCCGGCGCGCTGCCAACCCAGACTGTCGCCTACGCACTGGTGTGCGTTGCCGCAGCGGTCTGGGCGCTCGTCGAGCTTTACCCCGCGGGGGCGGCCCGGCTCGGCGGCAGGGCCCTGATCGCGGCCGTCGGACTGATGGCCGCGGCCGCGACGCTGGGCGCGTCCGCCGGGGGAGCCGGCGACAGCGTGATCGCTTTCGCCGCCGTGGCCCTGCTCACCGCGGGCAGCGAACTCAGCCTCACCGCAGCGCTGGCGATCGGCGCACTCGCGCTGCTGACTCTGGAGATCGGCGGGATCCTGTTCAACGACGGCATCGGCTCGCTGCTCGGCTACCCGCTGCTGATCGTGGTCGGGCTGCTGTTCGGACGCAACCGCGCCGCCTACCGCATCCAGGCAGAACAGTCCGCGATGCTGCTGGCCCAGCACGAGCAGCTGCGCGCCGAGCAGCGGCGTGCGGACGTGCTGGACGAGCGTGCCCGCATCGCGCGTGAGATCCACGACGTGCTCGCACACTCGCTGGGTGCGTTGAGCATTCAGATCCAAGCCGCACGCGCCCTGCTCACCGACCAGCATGACGTCGATCACGCGCTTGAAACTCTGGCCACCGCGCAACGCATGGCCTCGGACGGCCTAGTGGAGACCCGCCGCGCGGTACACGCGCTGCGCACCGACACGCGGCCGCTGCATGAGGAGCTGGCCCGCGCCGCTGAAGCGCACGCCGCGCAATACCGGATCCCTACTCACTTCACCGCGGCGGGCACGCCGAGCACGCTGCCGCCCGACACGACCGTCGCCCTCCTGCGTACCGCGCAGGAGGCGCTGATCAACGCCGCCAAACACGCCCCCGGCGAGGCCATCGAAATGCACCTGGACTACGCGGATCAGCACGTACGACTGACCGTTGGGAACGACTTGGCCCACGGCGCGCCCGTGGCTGGCGATTCGCGCGCGCCGCAGACCATTGACGGCGGCTATGGTCTCACCGGCATGCGGGAACGGCTCCGGCTCCTGCGCGGCTCCCTGGAAGCGGGGCCGCAGGAGAAGCGGTGGGTCGTGACCGCAGACCTGCCGCTCGACACCGCCCAACCCCAGAAAGCAGCCCGATGACCGGCCCAGGACCGCGCGGCCCGCGCTCATGACCGCAACTCCCGGCGCACCGCTGCGCATCGTCATCGCCGACGACCAGGCCAGTGTCCGGGAGGGTCTTGTCCTCCTGCTCGGCGCGTTACCGGACATCGAGGTCGTCGCATCCGCCGCGGACGGGCAGCAGGCGCTCGACCGGGTCGCCGAGCACAAGCCGGACGCGATCCTGCTCGACCTGCACATGCCGGTGCTCGACGGCATCGAGACCACCCGCCGGCTCACCTGCGAGCACCCTGATGTCGCCATCGTTGTGTTAACGACCTATCTCGACGACACCTCGGTTCTCGACGCCCTACGTGCGGGAGCGCGCAGCTATCTGACCAAGGACGCCGACCGCACCGAGATCGCGCACGCACTGCGCGCCGCCGCCGGTGGCCTGGCCGTTTTCGACCCTCGCGCCCACGCTGCGCTGATGGCCGCCGCGTCGCCGCCCGCCACGTCGTCCGATGCGGGAGATCGGCCGGGCCCCGGCCAACCGCCGACCGAGGGCAGAGCGCTCCCCGACGGACTGACCCAGCGCGAGGCGGAAATCCTGGCGCTGATCGCGCAAGGCCTGACCAATCCCGAGATCGCCGCCCGGCTGTTCTTGAGCAACCACACGGTCAAGACGCACATCAACCGGATCTTCGCCAAGACCGGCGCGCGTGACCGCGCCGCCGCCATCGGCTACGCCCACCGGCACCGCATCAGTTAGCGCGCCCGCGTTGCCGCGCCGCTGCGTCACAACTCCGTGAGGGGGCACTCGCAGTTCGGACCCAGGTCACCACAGACCGGAGGTATGAACTGATGCCACCGCCGACGCCGCCCACATCCGAGTCGCCCATATCCGAACCGCCCACATCCGAGCCGCAGCCCGCGCCCGGCCGGGAGGAGGGCGGTGGCGATGCGGACGGGCCGCCCGTTCTGCTGATCACCGGGGTGTCCGGCAGCGGCAAGACGACCATCGGCTCCCTGCTGGCGGGGCGTCTTGGCTGGACATACGCGGAGGCGGACGCTTTCCACCCAGAGCACAACATCGCCAAGATGGCGGCCGGTCACCCGCTGGACGACGCCGACCGCGAGCCGTGGCTCGAGGCGATCGGAGCCTGGATCGACGAGACGACCCGCGCGGGCCGGCCCGCAGTCGTCACCTGCTCGGCGCTCAAGCGGGCCTACCGCGACAAGCTGCGCAAAGGGCGCCCGAACGTGCGTCTGATCTACCTCGACGCCGACCGGCGGATCGTCGGCGGCCGCCTGGCCACGCGTTCGGGCCACTTCTTCCCCGCGCAGCTGCTCGCTTCCCAGTTCCGCGACCTGCAACGCCCCGATCCCGAGGAGCACGCGGTCTTGGTCGACGTGACCGCGACGCCCGAGGACATCGTTGAACGCCTTATCGAAGGGCTGACCGCATGAATCCCCTGCTTTCTGCGGCCCCGGCCGCAACCAGCGCGTGGACGAGTTCCGATACCCGGCTGGTGCTGTGCGCCTTGGGCGGGATAGCGCTGGTCGTGCTGCTGACCGCGGTGGCCAAGGTGCACCCGTTCCTGGCCCTGATCGCCGGCACGCTGCTGGTGGCCTTCAGCGCCGGGGTGCCGGTCTCCAAGATCCTGCCGACGTTCGAGACCGGCGTCGGCGGCGTGCTCGGCGGGGTCGGCGTCATCGTGGCGCTCGGCGCGATGCTCGGGCGGCTGCTGGTGGACTCGAACGGAGCGCAGCGGCTCGTCAACGCCCTGGTCGGCCACACCGGGCCGCGCTGGATGCCGTGGTCGATGGCGCTCGCCGCGATGATCATCGGCATTCCGATGTTCTTCGAGGTCGGCCTGGTGCTGCTGGTCCCGATCGTGTACCTGGTGTGGCGGCGCACCGGCGGCTCGATCCTGCGCGTCGGCATCCCGGCGCTCGCGGGCCTGTCCATCCTGCACGGCCTGATCCCGCCGCACCCCGGGCCGCTGATCGCGATCTCCGCGCTGCACGCCGACCTCGGCACGACGCTGCTGCTCGGCGTCATCGTCGCGATCCCGACCGCGATCCTGGCCGGACCGGTGTTCGGCGGCTTCATCTCCCGCCGGATCGTCCCCGATCCGCCGGCCCGGCTCGCCGAGCAGTATGCGGCGGGCGCGCCGAAGCCGACGGCGCGGCCTGCCGGGCTGACCTCGACGGGTCCCGGCACCACAGGCCAGACGTCCGCGGCCGCGGGCGCGACCGCCACGACGCGCACGGCGGCGGCGACCGCCACAACGGATGAACCTGTCGAGGCGGCCGCGGTCGAGCGGCGCAATGCCAACACTGACACGGACATCACCGACGCCGTCTCTGTCGCCGGTCCGTCCGTCGCGACGACTCTCGCGGTCATCCTGCTGCCGGTCGTCATCATGCTCGCGCGCACGGTCGTGGACCTGACGGCCGCCGCGAAGAGCGAGGCGATCAAGGTCGCGGACTTCATCGGCGACCCGATCATCGCCATGGCCATCGCGGTGGCGGTCGCCCTGCTGGTCTTCCGGCTCGGCCGCGCTCGCTCGGGTGTCTCGCTGAGCGAGTCGCTCGCGCCGATCGCCGGGATCCTGCTGATCATCGGCGCGGGCGGCGGGTTCAAGCAGATGCTCGTGCAGACCGGGATCGCCGACTCGATCGGCAAGGCGGCACACGGCTCGCACCTCTCGCTGCTGCTGCTCGCCTGGCTGGTCGCCGTGGCGATCCGGCTGGCCACCGGTTCGGCGACGGTGGCCACCGTCACCGCGGCCGGCATCATCGCGCCGATCGCCGCCAGCTCCCCGCACGTGAGCGCGCCGCTGCTCGCCCTGGCCATCGGCTCCGGCTCGCTGTTCTTCTCGCACGTGAACGACGCCGGATTCTGGCTGGTCAAGGAGTTCTTCGGGATGGACGTCAAGCAGACCCTGGCGTCCTGGTCGGTGATGGAGACGATCCTGTCGAGCGTGTCCATCGTCGTGATCCTGGCGCTGGGCACCGCCGTGCATTGACGCCGCGTCGCGCCGAGCGGCGGATGGCCGCTGTGGCATACGGTCGCCTTGACCCAGTGCTGTAGGAGGCGCAGATGACGGTCAATCGGCTCGGCCTGGTGGTGCACGGCGGGCGGCCAGAGGCGGCCGACGCTGCTCGCCTTGTGCACGCGTGGTGCGCACAACACGAGGTGACGTGCACGGACATCGACGTGTGGCACGAGCGCGCCCGGCGCAACGCCCGCGAGGAGGTCGAGGCCGCGGGCGATCCGGACCTGATCGTGACCCTCGGCGGCGACGGCACCTTCCTGCGTGGCGCGCGGCTCGCGGCGGCCAACGACGCGCTGGTCCTCGGTATCGACGTAGGCCGGGTCGGCTTCCTCACTGAGGTGCCCGTCTCTGCGGTACGCAGCGCACTGGACGCGGTACGCGAGAACCGGCTGCGCATCGATAGCCGCATGCTGCTGACGGTGCGTGCCTCGCGCCGGCTTGAGGTGCCGCAGGACATGGAAGTGTGGGCGAAGTACGGCCGCGGACCGCTGCTGCCGCCACCAAAAGTCCGTTCTGACTGCGAGATCGACGTGGACGACGGCTGGGGCATCCCGCTGGACGTCACCGCGCTCAACGATGTGGTCCTGGAGAAGCTGGCCAGGGACCGCCAGGTCTCGGTCGGGGTCTACGTCTCCGGCCGCCTGCTCGCCTCCTACTCGGCCGACGCGCTGCTGGTCGCCACGCCCACGGGCTCGACGGCCTACAGCTTCGCCGCCGGCGGCCCCGTCGTCTCGCCCCGCGCGGAGGCACTCGTCTTCACACCGGTCGCCCCGCACATGGCGTTCAACCGCTCCGTGGTCACCGCGCCCGACGAACCGATCGGACTGCGCGTGCTCGAACGCTCCGGAAGCGCTGCCGTCAGCATCGACGGCCAGCTGCGCGGCGTGCTCAGCCCCGGCGACTGGATCGGGGTGTACGCCGCGCCGCGCCGGCTGCGCGCGGTACGGCTTTCACCGATGGACTTCTACGGCCGGCTGCGCGAGCGGATGAACCTGACCGACGCCCCGGCTGCGGTCGCCGACGGATCGCCCGCGCCGCTGTGGTCCGTGACCAAGCCGCCGCCCGGTGACCTCGCCCACCTCTCGGTGCTCACCGCCCCAGACACTGCAGCCCCGTTCTCGCCGCTGCTGTGATCCGGCGCGCGCCACACCGGACAGCACGGCGGCCGCCGACGCTCTCCGGTGCACATGACTCACGCCTTGGGCGCGACGAGTGGCGCACACTGGAGGCGGCGGCAGGGGGCTGTGATGGTCGAGGGATCAGGCGGCGCGATAGCGGGCGGCACTGGCGACAGCGCAGGGCACGGCAAGACGGGGCTGCTGACGCCGTGGGCGCTGTACGCGGTGGTATGGCTGCTTCCCGCGGTGCTCGGTGCGGTGCTCGGGACAGTGGGCTGGCTGATATCCGGCTTTCCCTGGTGGCCGCTGATCGGGGCGGTGGCGCTGTGGTTGGTGGCGTTCCTGATCCCGCGGTACTGGCGGGGATTGCGGGCGCAGCGCTGGTCGCTGCGCACCGAGCTGCTGCTGATGTTCTATCCGCGCAAGGGCGTGAAACGGATGCGCGTGGAGGAGGAGCGGCACTTTCGCCGCGCCGACTTCCCGCTCTACGGGCTGCCCGCCTCGTTCCCGGGCGAGCGGTATCTCTCCGCGTTCGGCACG
>NZ_DASRGV010000341.1:0-41944 GCF_035650855.1 Actinocrinis sp.
CACAGCGACTTCTCAGCGCGAACGACGTCGTATCCGCGGTTCCCGACCCGGAAATGCCTTATGTCACGCTCGGCGATCTCGGAGTCGTGGGCGCCGTACGCGTCGATGAGGATGCGCGATCGGTGCGTGTGGAGCTGACGCCGACCTACCTCGGCTGCCCGGCGACAGAGGTCATCCAACAGGACGTCAAGACCGCGCTGCTCGACGCCGGCTGGCAATCCGTCGCGATCGAGCTGCGGTTCGATCCGCCATGGACCCCTGAGCGAATCACGCGGCAGGGCCGGGCGAAGCTCGCGGCGGAAGGGATCGCACCGCCCGCGGGCCGCACCGGATCGAAGGGGACTGACCCAGCGCCGGTCTTCGTCACGCTCGGCCGCGCGCCCGCCGAGGTGCGCTGCCCGCGCTGCGGCGCTGCCCAGACCGACCTGATCAGCGCGTTCGGGCCCGCGCCCTGCCAAGAGCTGCGCCGCTGCGCCACCTGCCGCGAACCGTTCCCGGCGATCAAGCGGGCGAGCCGATGACCGTGCAGTTCCACCAGCTCGCCGTCGACGCGGTCGAGCCGCTGACCGAAGACGCGGTCCGCATCGTGCTCGCCGTCCCCGAGCCGCTGCGCGAGGCCTATCACTACACCGCAGGCCAGCACCTCACCATCCGCTACACCGCTCCCGGCACCGGCGAGCAGCTGCGCCGCTCCTACTCGATCTGCGCGCCCCCGCCGCCCGACGGGCCGCCCTCCCGGCTCGCCGTCGCGGTCAAGCGGCACGGACCCGGCGGCTTCGCCGACTACGCGGTCCGCAAGCTGGCGCCGGGCGAGATACTCGACGTGCTCACGCCGGTCGGCGGCTTCCACGCGCAGCCCGGCGAGCTGCAGACCGGGCGCGTGCGGGTCATCGCGATCGCGGCGGGCAGCGGCATCACCCCGGTCCTCGCCATCCTCCAGGACGCGCTGCGCACGAACCCCGAGAGCACCGCGGCGCTGCTGTACGGCAACCGCACCAGCGCCGACGTGATGTTCCTCGACGAGCTCGCCGACCTCAAGGACCGCTACGGCCCGCGGTTCGAGGCGCTGCACATCCTCTCCCGCGAGGACCACGGCTCGCCGCTGCTCACCGGCCGGATCGACCGGGAGAAGCTGCCGCTGCTGCTCGACGCGATCGCGGCCGCGCCCGAAGACGCGTACTACCTGTGCGGACCCATCGGCATGGTCGAGGACTGCCGGCAGGTGCTGACCGAGCGCGGCGCGGCGCATGTCAGGTTCGAACTCTTCGACACCGGCGGCGTGCGCAAACAGAAGCCCGCGGCGCAGGACGGTGCCGCGGCGGCGGGAACCGGGAAGGGCGCGCGGATCACCGTCACGCTCGGCGGCCGCACCACGCGCTGCGAGCTGCGGCCTGAGGACGACAGCCTGCTCGCCGCGGTGATGCGCGACCGGCCCGAGGTGCCGTATGCGTGCACTGACGGCGTGTGCGGCACGTGTCGCGCGAAACTGGTCTCCGGCACCGCGCAGATGGCCCGCGACTACGCCCTCGAACCCGACGAGAAGATCGGCGGCTTCGTGCTGACCTGCCAGTCGCTGCCCACCTCGGACGAGGTCGCGCTCGACTTCGACGCCTGACGCCACACCTGAGGCTGCGGCACGCGCGGAGTCTGCGGCAGCCGCCGGGGCAGCGGCTGCGGCGTGCGCTGCGGCAGCTGCGGGAGTCGCGGCTCGCTGGAGGAAAGCACCTTGCGCCCGCCGACGTGCTCCTCCCGCTGGAAGCCGTGCTGGACCTCGCTCTGCCGGCCGAACGCGTCGAACCTGATGCGCTCCGCCGGGATCTCCAGCTCCAGCAGCTGCTTCAGCGTCACCCGCATCATCTCTGCCGAACCGGAGACGTACACGTCGTGCTCGGCCCAGTTGAAGCGGTCGGCGCCGTGCCTGGCCAGGACGTCCGGCAGCAGCCCGCGCTCGCCGGAGTACCAGGCGTCGTGTGAGACGCAGGGCACGATGGTCAGCCACGGGGCGTGGGCCCGCAGCGCCTCTAGCGCGTCCAACGCGTACAAGTCAGCGGTCTTGCGCGCGCCGTAATAGACGGTGACCCGCCGGTTCGTGTTCCAGCGGACCATGTCCTCGACGATCGCCATGATCGGCGCGATCCCGGTCCCGCCGCCGATCATCAGCACGTCCCGGTTCGACAGCGAGTTGCACACCATGGCGCCGGCCGCCGGGCCGAGCCGCACCGTGTCGCCCAGCTGGGTGTGATTCACCAGCGCCGAGGAAACCCAGCCGCCGTCCACCGCGCGCACCTGGAACGTGAGCAGGCCGTCGGCGCGCGGCGCGTTCGCTATCGAGTAAGGGCGCCACACCCGCGGCCAGCGCAGCGTTTCGATCGCCGCGGCCTGCCCGGGGCGAAACGGGTAGGGATGGTCGGTCTGCACCGTCAGCAGCGCCACCGAGGCGTTCGGCCGGTGATGCGCGACGACCCGGCCGCTCCAGTAAGCGGGGGTGCTCTTCGCGGCGTCCTGCGCGGCGGCGACCATCGTCTGCGAGACGAATTCGAAGGCCGACAGCCACGCCGCCTCCATCTGCGCGGTCCAGCCCGAGCCGGCGAAATGCCGCAGCGCCCCGATGAAGCTTCGGACCATCGCGTCGTAATGCTGCGGCCGCACGCCGTGCTTGCGGTGATCGCGGCCTAGCTGCCGCAGGTACTCGATCAGGCTCTGCGGCTCGTGCGCCTGGTTCACGAAGCGGACCACCGCCGCGACGAGCCGCTCGCGCTGAACGCCCATCATCGGCGGGAACATGTCGCGCATCCCCGGATTCTCAAGGAAGAGCAGCGCGTAGAAGTGGCCGGCGACATCGTTCGCGCGGTCTTCCACCAGAGCGAAGGACTCCTTGATCAGCCGGGGATCAAAAGGCATGCGGGCGGTCCTTCTCACCTCGGGGACAGGACCCGCGGCCGCGCACGACCGGCGGAGCCTTTACGCTATGGCATGAGAGGGTCACTCAAGGTAAAAGTCCGGTAGAAGTCCGCCGGTTCGGTAAAGGCATCGACGAAGACCCCGGCTATCCGGTCCCGTCACGTGCCCGTGCCACGCTCGGTCAGAGCCGTGAGCAGTCGCCGAACCGAGTCGACCCGGGCCAAGGCCACGGCGAGTTCGGGTGAGTCCGGCGGCAGTTCGGCCAACCACTCGTCGAGCGCGCAGTCCGGCGCGTCGGCCGCATGAGTGCAGCCGCGCGGGCATTCGGCGATGACCTGGGCCAGATCGGGAAACGCTTCCAAGACCCGGTTGGGGCTCACGTGCGCGAGGCCGAAGGAACGCACGCCGGGAGTGTCGATCACCCAGCCCTCAGGCAGCACGCGCGGCTCCGCGTCGCGCTCGCGCAGGGTGTCGAGTTCCTCGTCGTCGAAAAGTATCGGCTGGGTCCACGGATTGGCCTGTCGCGCGCTCGCCGCCGCCTTGCGGGCGCGCCGCGACGGTTTGGGGGCCGCGGGCTCCGTGGAGACCTGATCTGCCGTGTACTGCGGAAGGCGCAGCGCCACCGCCGAGGTCGAGGTGTGCCGACCGCGTCCGGTGACGTCGTTTACGTGCCCGATCGCCCGATCCGCATCCGGGACCAGCGCGTTGACGAGCGTTGACTTCCCGACTCCGGAATGGCCTACCAGGACGCTGATCCGCCCCGCCAGCGCCTCATGCAACTGCTCCAGGCTGCCGCCGCGCCGGGTCACTATCGACGGAACGCCCAACGCCTCGTACGCCGACAGCAGCGGCGCTGGATCGGCGAGGTCTGCTTTGGTGAGGCAGAGCAGCGGCGACAACCCGGCGTCGTAGGCCGCGACGAGACAGCGGTCGATCATCCGCGGGCGCGGTTCCGGGTCGGCCAGCGCGGTCACGATGACCAGCTGGTCGGCATTGGCGACGATGACCCGCTCCACCGGATCGGTGTCGTCGGCGGTGCGGCGCAGCACATGCTCGCGTGAATGCACGCGCACCACCCGGGCCAGCGCGTCCGGCCCGCCGCGCAAGTCGCCGACCAGCAAGACCCGGTCCCCGACCACCACGCCCTTGCGGCCGAGCTCGCGCGCCTTCATCGCGACGACCTCGCGGGTGTTCGGGCCCCGACCGGCGCGGTGCTCGGCGGCCTTCGACGGTTTCGACGGCTTCGCGGTGCTCCTGCCCCGGCCCTTCTGCGCCGACCGGTCCGCGCGCCCGCGCCCCGAACCGTCGGCTCCGGACTCCGTGTCCGCATCGGTCTCGTGGACCGTGTCCAGATCGATCAGGCAGGTGTACCGGCCGCGGTCGACCGCGACGACCATTCCTTCCGCGGCGTCCACGTGTTCGGGCCGCAGCCGGGAGCGCGGTCGTGAGCCGCGCGGATTCGCCCGGACCCGGACGTCTTCCTCGTCGAAGTCCCGGCCGCGCCTCACCACGCGGCGTCCACCGTCACCGCTATCGGCGTCCTGGTCGTCGGCGCGCTCCTCATCGCAGTTGCCGATACCCGGTGGGCCGCCGCCATCACCCCTGATACTCCGTTCCGGCGAGCAGCGCGGCCCACCGGCCGGTGAAGTCGGGCAGCGTCTTGCCGGTCGTCGCCACGTTCTCCACCTGGATGCCCGGCACGACGAGGCCGAGCACCGCGGCGGCGGTGGCCAGCCGGTGATCGTCGTACGTCGCGAACTCGCCGCCGTGCAGCGGCCGCGGCTTGATCAGCAGCTCGTCCTCGCCCTCGATCACCTCGCCGCCGAGGTTGTTGAGCTCCTTGGCCAGCGCCGCGACCCGGTCGGTCTCGTGCAGCCGGATGTGGCCGATGCCGTGCAGCCGGGAGGGGGCGTCCGCCAGCGCGGCCACCGCGGCGATCGTCGGGGTCAGCTCGGCCTCGTCGGAAAGGTCCAGGTCCACGCCGTGCACGCCGCCGTCGCCGGTCACCGTAAGGCCGCCGGGTCCGAGCTCGCAGCGCGCCCCCATCAGCGTGAAGATCTCGCGCAGCCGGTCGCCGGGCTGCGTCGTGTGCTCCGGCCAGTCGGCCACGGTCACCCGGCCGCCGGTCACCAGCGCGGCCGCGAGGAACGGCGCCGCGTTGGACAGGTCCGGCTCGATGGTCGTCTCCTGGCCGCGGATCGACCCGGGGGCCACCGCCCAGCGCTCCGGCTCGGCGTCGTCCACCGCGACCCCGGCCTCGCGCAGCATCTCGACGGTCATCCGGATGTGCGGCAGGCTCGGCAGCCGCTCGCCGACGTGCCGCACCTCGACCCCGCGCTCGAACCGCGCCCCGGCCAGCAGCAGCGCCGAGACGAACTGCGAGGAGGCCGAGGAGTCGATCTCGACCAGGCCGCCGGCCAGCGCCCCGGCGCCGCGCACGGTCAGCGGGAAGTGCCCGGGACGCGCCGAGTCGTCGATGTCCGCGCCCAGCGCCCGCAACGCCTCGATCAGCGCGCCGATCGGCCGTTCGTGCGAGCGCGGGTCCCCGTCGAAGCGCACCGGGCCCTCGGCCAGCGCGGCGATCGGCAGCGCGAACCGCATGACCGTGCCCGCGTTGCCGACGTCCACGCTCACGTCGCCGCGCAGCGCCTTCGGCGGCGTGACCCGCCACGAGCCGTCCGGCAGGTCCTCGATCCCGACGCCGAGCGCGCGCAGCGCCCCGGCCATCAGCAGGCTGTCACGGCTGCGCAGCGGGCGGCGCAGCGTGGAGGGCGCGTCGGCCAGCGCCGCGAGCAACAGCGCGCGGTTGGTCGCGGACTTCGAACCGGGGACGGTCACCCGGGCGGTCACCGGCCCGGCGCTGGTGGGGGCGGTCCAGAGCTCGGAAGTCGTCATGCCCCAAGCCTAGTCGCGCGGGCGAGCGGAAATCCGTCCCGCGTTCACGCCCGAGAGTGGATCGCGCGCTCGCCGCGGAATCACCCCTGCCGGTTCACCCCCGCCGAACCGCGCCGGCGCCGGACTGAGCCGAATGTCAGCGCCGCGTGGCAGGCTTCGTTACATGTGTGGTCGTTATGTCGTCAACACGCCGCCGCAGCAGTTGGCCATCGACTTCGGCGCGGACCTCCAGATCCAGGAGTACCCGCCGGACTACAACGTCGCGCCGACCAAGCCGATCCCGGCGGTGCTCGTGCGCCACGGGCAGCGCACGCTGTCCACGCTGCGCTGGGGTCTGATCCCGTTCTGGGCGAAGGACCCGTCCATCGGCGCGAAGATGATCAACGCCCGGATCGAGTCGGCGGCCGAGAAGTCGGCCTTCAAGCAGTCCTTCGCGCGCCGCCGCTGCCTGCTGCCCGCCGACGGGTACTACGAGTGGCTCGCCCTGCCGCCCGACCCCGCCACAGCCGCCGCGAGCTCCAAGGCCAAGCCGAAGCCGCGCAAGCAGCCCTACTACGTGCGGCCGGTCGCCGGCGGCCCGCTCGCCTTCGCCGGCCTGTACGAGCGCTGGCGGGACGCGGAGGGCAACGAGCTGTGGTCCGCCTCCATCCTGACCGGCGCCGCCACCGACCGGATGGCCTGGCTGCACGACCGCATGCCGCTCACCGTGCCGCACGACGCGTGGACCGCCTGGCTCGACCCGCAGCTCGAAGATCCGCAGCAGGCCCGCGAGCTGCTCGACTTCTCCCCGGACTGGGTCGCCCTCGCCGTCTCGGATCAGGTCAACTCGGTGCGCAACAACGGCCCGGAGCTGATCGAACCGATCCCGGAGCCGGCGCCCGGATCGGGAATGGGGGAGGCCGAACCGCTGTTCTGACGGATTGTGATGGTCACGATCCCCACTCCCACAGAACGCGAGTTCGCCGAGTTCGCCCGCTCCGCGCCGCCGAAGACGCCCGCCCGAATCGGTGATCACGTTCCCCGGCGGCTATTCTCGGGGGAAGTCCGGCTTGTCCTCGAGCCGGATCCGATCACGGAGGTGGGTATCACGGTGGGCACTGCCGCCGGAGCGCAGCCCGCGCACGAGGCGGACACGCAGACCTCGCCGCAGCCGGTCGACGAGACCGACGCGGCGCTCAGGGCTGCCCAGCAGCTTGACCAGGAGACCCCGGCCGAGCGGGACGCGCGGTTCGAGCGCGACGCCATGCCCTTCCTGGACGCGCTCTACTCGGCCGCGCTGCGGATGACCCGCAACCCGGCCGACGCCGAGGACCTGGTCCAGGAGACCTACGCGAAGGCGTACGCGTCGTTCCACCAGTTCAAGCCGGGTACGAACCTGAAGGCGTGGATGTACCGCATCCTCACCAACACGTTCATCAACGGGTACCGCAAGCGGCAGCGCGAACCGCTGGCCTCCGGCACCGACGAGATCGAGGACTGGCAGCTGCACCGGGCCGAGTCGCACAGCTCGACCGGCCTGCGTTCGGCCGAGGCCGAGGCGCTCGACCACCTGCCGGACTCGGACGTCAAGGAGGCGCTGCAGGCGATCGGCGAGGACTTCCGCATGGCGGTCTACCTCGCGGACGTCGAGGGCTTCCCCTACAAGGAGATCGCCGACATCATGGGCACGCCCATCGGCACGGTGATGTCCAGGCTGCACCGCGGCCGCAGGCAGCTACGGGAGCTGCTGGCCGACTACGCCGAACAGCGCGGGTTCGCCGGGGCGGTGGCCGGCGCCGACGGCAAGGACGGGGCCAACGGTCACAGCGGGGACGCTGGAAAGGCGGCGACGGCATGAGCTGCGGGCACCCGCACGAGACCGACTGTTCGTCGGTGCTCGACCGGGTCTACGAGTACATCGACCACGAGATGGCCGAGGACGACTGCGCGACCGTCAAGCGTCACCTCGACGAGTGCGCGCCCTGCCTGGCCGAGTTCGGCCTCGAGCAGGCGGTCAAGGCCCTGGTCCACCGCAGCTGCGGCTGCGACACCGCGCCCGAGCAGCTGAGGTCGAAGGTGCTGTCCAAGATCCGCCAGGTCCAGCAGGACCTCGCGGCCGACAGCGCAGAGCCGGTCCAGTCGAGCTGAGCGCCGCCCGCAGCGGCGCCGCTCGCTACGCCGAGGCGTCGTCGCCCTCGAAGTCACTCCACGGCGCCACAAGTCACGCCTCGTACACGCCCGATCGCCACAGGTTGCGATCTCTCACGTCCGGCTGATCCGGTTTTAGATGTAACGCCGTTAATGCCGACGCGATTTGCTGACGCTCGGTAGTTTATCCGTCACTGCCCGTCTGAACTGGTCCGATATTCGCCGGAGTTTTCCACTCAGTCGATTGAATCGTGTTCCGTATGGCGTGACAGGTGGCACCATCGTGTCGTTAGGCCATCGAGTCGGGAGTGCGGAACCGGCTCGGGGCTGAGGAGTGCCCCGGTGCGGAGGGGTGGCGACGTGACAGTACTGGAGTTTCGCAAAACTCATCCCGGGACTGCCGCGCACTTGGCGCGCAGGCTTCGTAGGATGGCTCGGGGGACGGAGCCGAGCAGGGCCGGGTCGCCCGTCGGCGCGCGTCCGACCCCCCACACCCGTCCGGTCTGCCCGGACCGGGAGGGCGAGGATGGGCCGATGCCGAGGACGCCGAGGCTGTACGTGGCCGCCATGGCTGCGGCCGCAGTCGTGGTCGCCGCCGTCGTCCTGCCGATGACCCGCTGGGACCGGGTGGATCTGCTGCTGTTCTTCGCCCTCGCGGTGATCCAGGGCCTCATCGTGCTCACCACCCCCTTCCCGAAGTTCGCGGAGAGCCCCGGGGTGCCCGCCTCGGTCGCGCTCCAGCTCGCCGCCGTGGTCCTGCTCACCCCGGGCGCCGCCGCGGCCAGCGTCGCGCTCGGCGGGCTGTGCATCTGCCTGCGGCCGGGCACCCCGTGGGACCGGATGGTCTTCGTCGTCTCCGGCATCTTCCTCACCCCGGTGGCCGGGGACGCGGTCTACATCGCGATGCACGGCTCCAGGACGCTGATGCGGCCCGAGATGCCGGGCGCGCTGCTGCCGATAGTGGTCGCCGCGCTCGCGCTCTCCGCCGTGCCCGCGCTCATGGTCGGGACGATGACCGTGCTCGGCGGCAAGGTTCGCGCGCGGGCAGCGGTCCGCGACGCGCTGCGGCACGTGCTGCCGCGCAACGTCGCCTACAGCTTCGCCGGCCTGCTCGCCGCGGTGCTGTGGCGCAACCACGCGCAGGTGATGGCCAGCATGGTGATGCTCGGCCCGCTGCTGGTGACCAGATGGGCTTACGCGCAGTACTCCGAGCAGCGCGCCGCACACGACGCCACCGTGCGCGCCCTCGTCCAGGCGGTCGAGATCAAGGACCTCTACACCCGCGGGCACAGCGAGCGGGTCGCCAAGGCCAGCGAGATGATCGCGCGCCGCCTCGGCATGGAGGAGGAGCGCATCTCGATACTGCACTACGCGGCGATCCTGCACGACGTCGGCAAGCTCGGCGTGCCGACCCGGCTGCTGCAGAAGGACGGCAAGTTCGACGAGGCGGAGCTCCAGGCCATAAGAGTTCACCCGGTGCGCGGCGTGGACGTCGTGCGCGACATCGCGTTCCTCAACGAGGCGTATACCGCGATCCTGCACCACCACGAGCGCATGGACGGACGCGGCTACCCGACCGGCCTGGCCGGGGAGCGCATCCCGCGCTTCGCCCGGATCATCGCGGTCGCCGACGCCTTCGACTCGATGACCTCGACCCGCTGCTACCGGCCGGCCCGCTCGGTGCCCGAGGCGATGGCCGAGCTGCGGGCCTGCGCCGGCAGCCAGTTCGACCCGGCGATGGTGGACGCGATGCAGGAGGCGCTGGCCGAGGCCGAGGGCGAGGGACGGCCGTGGCTGGGGGACGGCACCATGCCGGACTTCGCCGGGTTCCCGGACGGGCCCGGCCTGGTCCCCGCCCAGGCGAAGGACCCCGCCGAGATGGACGCCGGGGCGCTCAACGCCGGCCCCGCGGTAGGCGTGCCCGTCAACGGTGTCACGAACGGCGGTGTCACGAACGGAGCCGCGAACGGCGCCCCGTTCCGTGAGCGCGCCATTCCGCGGCCCGCCGTGCCCGAATCCGCCGCGAACGGCTTCGACCACGACGACCCGGCCTTCGTGGTGCCCTCGCCGATGGGCGAACAGCGCGGTGACCGGGAGCAGTCCGGGACGCCGTCCCGCGCGGCGCGCCGGGGGCGCCGGTGAGGGGTGAGCGCCACCGGTGACCGGTACCGGAGCCCCGGCCAGGCTGTACGGCTCGCTGACCGCGCCCGCGCTGCTGACCTGCTTCGCGCTGGTCATCGCGGGCGCGGCGGTGCTCGACGTACTGCTGCACGGGCCGCGCCAGCCGGGCATCGCCGCCGCGTTCGGCGTGACCATCGCGCTGGGTGAGGCCATCCGCATCGCGCTGCCGCACGGCCGGGACTCCGCGCCGCTCTCCTCGACCGCGGCGCTCGCGTTCGCGCTGTGCTACTCGGTGAACGGCGCCCGCACGACCTACGGCGCGACCGAGGTCATCGCGGTCACCGCGGTGGCCGCGGTGTGCGGCGTCTCGATCCAGGCCTACGCCGGGCGCCATCCCCGCCCCGGCTATCTGGCCCGGCGCATCATCGTCACCGGCTTCGCCGCCGTGCTTTTCCGCGGCTGGCTGATGCCCGGCCCGGCCAGCGGGCTGCTCGCCCGGCACAGCATGCCCGCGAACGGCGCGCTGCTGGCCGGGGTGGCGATCGCCGCGCTGATCCTGGACAACCTGCTGGCCTCGCTGCTCACGCTGCTGGAGCCCGGCCGCACGCCGTCGGTGACCGCCGGCCCGTCGCGCTGGGACCCGGTCGGCCTGACCGCGCGGCCGAGCCCGTCGCTGCGCCGGCTGCTCTCCAGCTTCCGCGACGACTGCCTGGCCACCGCCTGGGTGTGCCCGACGGTGATCCTGTTCGCCGTCGCGATCGCGCTGACCGCGCGGCCGCTCGGGCTGTGGGTGCTGCCGATCGCCGCCGCGCCGATCCTGGTGGTGCAGCGCGCGCTGCGCCGCTACGCCGAGATCAGCGCCACCTATCAGCAGACGATCAGGGCCCTGTCGCGGGTCACCGAGCTCGCCGACTACACCGAGCCCGGCCACGCCCGCCGGGTCTGCCACCTGGCCCTCGCGATCGGCCGCGACCTGTCGCTGCCCGACGCGCGGCTGCTCGACCTCGAATACGCAGCCCTGCTGCACGACATCGGCCAGCTCTCGCTCACCGACCCGATCCCCGGCGGCGCCACCGTCCTCATCGGGCCGGAGCGGGCCGCCTCGGTGGCCGCCCTCGGCGCGGACGTGGTGCGCCAGACCGGCGTGCTCGACCAGGTGGCCGACATCCTCGAGCACCAGTGGCATCCGTTCTGCCCCGAGCACGCGGACGAGCCGAAGACCCTGGCCGGGGCGATCATCCGGGCCGCGAACGCCTACGACGACCTGGTCGGCGGCGCACTCGACCCGGATCGCCGGCTGGCCGCGTTGCAGCGGATCAGGCTCGGCATGGCGACCGAGTACGACCCGCGCGTGGTCGAGTCGCTCACCCGGATCGTCGAATCCGCCGAGCCGTACCCGGGCTGACGGCGCCGCTCCGTACAAGAGCGGGGGCCGAAGATTGGCGGGCGGCGCAGCCGTGCCGGACGCTCCGGCTGTGCGACGATTTCGGCAGCCGCGCCGCGCGGCCGACGGGAAGGGGCCGGCATGTCCGAAGTGGTCCGTGCCGAGATGGTGGCCAACGTGGCCGAGGTCGACGTCAAGGTGGGCGATCGGGTGCCGGCCGGCAGCGCGCTGGTGCTGCTGGAGTCGATGAAGATGGAGATCCCGGTGCTGTGCGAGCTCGGCGGCACGGTGACCGAGATCCACGTGGTGCCGGGCGACGTCATTCAGGAGGGCGACGTCATCGCGGTGCTCGAATAGCCGCCGTGCCGTGCACCGAGCAGCGAGCGGTCCACCCGTTCGGCAACACCTGAACCACCATCCGCCGCGCGCACTGCCCGCAATACCGCGGCGGTTCGAGCTCCAGCCGCGCCGCACACGCCCGGTGCTCGGCCTCCGCGAGAGGCTTACCGCACTGTCCGCAGTACGTCTCCGCCATCGCACTCATCACGAAAGCTCCATCGCGTATGACATCAGCGTGATGCCCGGCCGCAGCAGCCAGTCACGCTCCGGCACCCGCTCGAACCCGAGCCGCGCGTAGAGCCGCTGCGCGGCCCGCATCTCCGGCTCCGTGCAGAGCACCAGTCGCGGCGAGCCTTCCGCCTTGGCCCGCGCGATGCACGCCTTCACCAGCGCCTCGCCGACGCCGCGTCCACGTGCCGCGGCGAGCACGGCGAGCATCCGGACCTCGCACTCCTCGCCGTCGCCGAGATTGCGCCACGGCGAGCCCGGCGCGGCGTACACCACCGTGCCGAGCAGCCCGTCGGTCCCGTCGTCGAGCGCGACGAAGGTCGTCGTGGCCGCGGCCTCCCAGCGTGACCGCGCATCCCGCACGATCTTCAGATACTCCGGGCTGACCAGACCGTCGTACACGGTGGCGGTCACCGCGCCGACCTCGTCCAGTTCCCGTTCGCGGGCCTCCCGCACCAAGACGTCCATGGCTCCCCATCCTCGCATCAGGCGAGAACGGGGAGCCACGGAAGGTCTCGACAGGGCGGTTCGCTTACAAGACGGCCGGCACCGATTCGGGAGCCGCGCCCTGCTCGGCCTCTTCGAACTCGTAGTCGTCGGCCGCGGTGGCGTCGGTTCCGGCCGGCGCCTTGATCGCCTTGAGCGCGACGTTCGTCACCAGCAGCACCACCAGGTTGAGCACCAGCGCGGTGACCGCGATGTACGCCTTCTGATGCGTCCACGGGATCTGCGCGACCTGCGAACCGAAGTGCTTCTGGGTCGGCGAGCTCTGCCACCAGGCGACCAGCGCGCCGTACACGATGCCCGACGCCCAGCCGAGCAGCAGCGCCCAGCGGTGGAAGTACCGCGTGTACAGCCCGAACACGATCGCCGGGAAGGTCTGCAGGATCAGCACGCCGCCCAGCAGCTGGAAGTTGATCGCGCTGGTCGCGTCGAGGCCGAGCACGAAGGCCAGCGCGCCGAACTTGACCAGCAGCGAGGCGATCTGCGAGACCTGGGTCTGCTCCTGCGGCGAGGCCTGCGGCCGCACGAAGTCCACCCACACGTTGCGGGTGAACAGGTTCGCCGCCGCGATCGACATGATCGCCGCCGGGACCAGCGCCCCGATCGCGACCGCGGCGAAGGCCACCCCGGCGAACCAGGACGGGAACGCCCAGTCGAACAGCGCCGGCACCGCGTGCTGCGCGTTGCCGTTCAGCGTGGCCGTGGTGAAGTGCGCGGCGATGGCCATGTAGCCGAGCAGCGCGATCACGCCGAGCATCAGCGAGTACGCGGTCAGCGCGGCGAGGTTGCGGCGCACGGTGTTGCGCTTCTTCGTGGCCAGCACGCCGACCTGCGCGTGCGGGTACATGAACAGCGCCATCGCCGAGCCGATCGCCAGCGTGGCGTACGGGATCGAGTTGCCCTTCGCCAGCAGCGTCGAACCGGCCGGCTTGCCGGTCTTCGGGTTCACCGTGCTCAGCCTGCTCTGCGCGGCGTCGAAGACGTGCGACCAGCCACCCGGAATCCGCGTCGGGATGTAGATGACCGCCACGATGACGGTCAGGTAGATCAGCGTGTCCTTAACGAATGCGATCAGTGCGGGGGCGCGCAGTCCGGACGTGTACGTGTAGGCAGCCAAGACCGCGAAGGCGATGAACAGCGGCAGGTCCTTCTGCCACGTCGAGCCGTTACCGCCGATGCCGATCACGTCCAGGCAGGCCCGGATGCCGATCAGCTGCAGGGCGATGTAGGGCATCGTTGCGACGATGCCGGTCACCGCGATCGCGAGCGAGAGCGCACGGGAATCGTGCCGGCCCTTCACGAAGTCCGCGGGCGTCACGTAGCCGTGCTTGCGGGAGACCGACCAGAGCCGTGGCAGGAAGATGAAGACCATCGGCCAGACCAGGATCGTGTAGGGCACCGCGAAGAAGCCCAACGCGCCACCGGCGAAGATCGCGGCCGGCACGGCGACGAAGGTGTACGCGGTGTACAGGTCGCCGCCGAGCAGGAACCAGGTGACCCAGCCGCCGAACGAGCGGCCGCCGAGCCCCCATTCGTGCAGGTGCCGGTGATCGCCGACCCGCCGCCAGCGCGCGGCGAGGAAGCCCAGCACCGCGACCGCGACGAAGAAGAAGATCAGGACGCCCAGCTCGGTGCCGTTGACCGCCTTCCCGGCGGCGAGCGGCACGGTGGCCGTATGCGCGACAGTGCCTGTCACGGTGTCGCTTGTCACCGGCCGGCCTCCGTCCCGTCGCGACCCTCACGTGCGCTGGCCGCTGAGGCCGACGAGGCCCTGCGGCGCTGCGCCCGATCGCGATTCACCGCGGTGAACGCGACGATCATCAGCACCGCGGTGATGATCACCCACAGCAGCTGATACCAGTAGAAGAACGGGAACCCGAGCAGCTTCGGGCTCGTTTTGTTGTACGAAGGGATCCAGAGCATCGCGACGAACGGCGCGATGAGGCAAACCGCTGCGACCGCACGCAGCGGGGAGAGGATCGACCGGCCCGGGGCAGTCGGACTCGGCTGATCTGAACCCGTACTCATCTCAACCTCCTGGCGACGGCGTCGGCATTGACGCCGCAGGGAGGTTATTGCCGTGCCAGCACGGTTGCACGGATTCGTGATGTTGCGATTCGGTTAATGTGGCGTCCGGTGCGCCTAGTGGCGCGGTAGTGGCCTGGCAGTGACGTGGCAGCGGCGCGCCTCAGCGGGAGCGCGCCGAGTGGGTCAGCTTGAGCGCGCCCAGCGCCAGCACCAGCACCAGCGTCAGCGCGTTGGCGGCGATCACCGCCGGGGCCGCGGCCAGGAAGCCGTAGATCAGCCACGCGCCGACCCCGGTGCCGAACATCGCGAACCACTCCCACGCGAAGTCCTTGGTCGAGCGGGTGCGGAACGCCCTGAGCACCTGCGGCAGCCAGGCCAGCGTGGTGAGCGAGCCCGCGACCAGGCCGATCAGTGTCGCCGTCGTCATCGTCCGTCCTTTCCCCCTCCGCGCCCGCGCGGCTTTCCCGCGGGCCTCATTTTGTGCAGACGTTGTACAAATACATAATCGTGGAGTGACCCCGGATCTGTCCACTCCGATCGGCGGTACGTCGGGCAACGACTCGGCGAACAACGCCACGAGGCTGCTGACCGCGCTGCACCGGCGCGGCGGAGCCGCCACGCGCGCGGAACTGACGGCCGAGCTCGACTGCGGCCGCTCGGCGATCAGCTACGCGCTCTCCGACCTGGTCGAACGCGGCCTGGTCACCGTCGATGAGCACCCGCAGCAGCCCCTGGCCGGAGCGGGGGCGGGGGCGGGCAGCGGTCGCGGCCGGCCCTCGCACCTGGTCAGCGTCGCGCCGACGTCCCCGATCGTGATCGCCGTCCACCTGCGCGTGGACACCCTCGACGTGAGCGCGTTCGAGCTCGGCGGCACGATGCTGCGGATCGAGCGCGAGGCCGTCGAGCCGTCGCCAGACGTCGAGATGACGATGCACCGGATAGGGCGATTGGTCCGCCTCATCGCCGAGGAGGCACGCCGGCCCTGCATCGGTGTCGGAGTGTCGCTGCCCTCACCGGTCCGCGCGACCGACGGTTACGCGCTCGCGCCGCGGCACATGAACTGGCCCGGCATTCCGGCGCGCGACCTGGTGACCGCGGAGCTCGCCGATGTGTCTGCGCTCAGCGGCCTGCCTGTCCACGTCGGCAATGACGCGAACCTGGCCGCGCTCGCGGAGCATGTGCACGGCGCCGGCAAGGACGCCCGCAACATGCTGTTCGTCACGACCGAGCACATCGGCATCGGCGGCGGGTTGATCAGCGCGGGCAGGCTCTTCGCCGGCGCGAGCGGTTACGCGATGGAGGTCGGCCACACCACGGCGAACCCGGGCGGAGAGCCGTGCCGTTGCGGCGCGCGCGGCTGCCTGGAGACCGAGGCCGACCCGCGCGCCCTGCTTCGGGCCGCCGGCCGCCTGGACACGCCGACCACCGGGCTCGAATACCGGGCCCGGGTCGTCCTGGTCGACGCGGCGGCAGGCGACCCGGTCGCGCGCAAGGCGGCAGACACCGTCTCCGGCCGGGTCGGCGCGGGTCTCGCGGTGCTGGTCAACCTGCTGGACCCGGACCGGATCGTGCTCGGCGGGCTGCTGGCCAGGCTGCTCGCGGTGGCGCCGGAGCCACTGTCCAGCGCGCTGCACGAGGGCTCGTTCCTCGAGCGTGCCGTCGCGGTCCCGGTGGTCCCGGCCGCGCTGCCCGCACCCGCGCTCGTCGGAGCCGCCGAGCTGGCGCTGGCCCCGCTGCTCGCTTGAGCATGGGGGAAAGGGCCCGGCGCAACTACCCGGAACCGGTGTCCCGTTGAAATGGACAGCGCAGGTCAGAGCGTTGCGGACAGCGCCTTCACCGGCATCGAAAGCCGATCCAGCAGCTCGAGGTCCTGCGTCGCCGGCCGCCCCAGCGTGGTGAGGTAGTTGCCGACGATCACCGCGTTGATCCCGCCGAGCAGTCCCTGCTCGGTGCCCAGGTCCCCGAGCGTGATCTCCCGGCCGCCCGCGTACCGCAGGATCGTGCGCGGCAGGGCCAGCCGGAACGCGGCGATCGTACGCAGCGCCTCGCGGCCCTCGAGCGGTTCGCGATCGCCGAACGGCGTACCCGGGCGCGGGTTGAGGAAGTTCAGCGGCACCTCGTCCGGCTCCAGCTCGGCCAGCTGCGCGGCGAACTCGGCGCGCTGCTCGCGGGTCTCGCCCATCCCGACGATGCCGCCGCAGCAAACCTCCATGCCCGCGTCGCGCACCATCGTCAGCGTGGCCCAGCGCTCCTCCCACGTGTGCGTGGTGACCACGTTCGGGAAGTAGGAGCGGGCGGTCTCCAGATTGTGGTTGTACCGGTGCACGCCCATCTCGGCCAGCTCGTCGACCTGATGCTGCGTCAGCATCCCGAGCGACGCGGCCACGTTGATGTCCACCGCCGCCTTGATCGCCGCGACGCCTTCGCGCATCTGCGCCATCAGCCGCTCGTCGGGCCCGCGCACGGCCGCCACGATGCAGAACTCGGTCGCGCCGGTCGCCGCCGTCTCCTTCGCCGCCTCCACGAGCGACGGGATGTCCAGCCACGCGGCCCGCACCGGGCTCGGGAAGCGCCCCGACTGCGAGCAGAAGTGACAGTCCTCCGGGCAGCCGCCGGTCTTCACCGACACGATGCCCTCGACCTCGACCTCCGGCCCGCACCAGCGCTCGCGCACCTCGTGCGCCAGGGCGAGCAACTCCTCGAGCCGCTCGTCCGGCAGTCCCAGCACCGCGAGTACCTGAGCCTCGTCGAGGCCGCGCCCTTCCTCCAGCACCTGGACCCGCGCGACGGCCAGGATGTCGTCCGTCCCCTCCGGCGTCGCGGAGTCGGCGGCTTCAACGGTGACGGTCATGCGGGGCCCTTCGTTCGACGTCTCGTCCCAGGCAGTCTGCCCTATTGACGCACACGCGGGTCGAGCAGGGCTTAAGAGGTGGCCATTCTCACGCATGATCTGTCACGAGCGCGCTGTCACGGCTTAGCAGCCGAAGCGGGCGCGAAAGGCCGCCGCGTCGAACGTGCCGCCGAAGGCCGGGGAGAGGCCCGCGCGGGCGGCCAGCAGGAACTCGGGCGCGTCAAGAGCGCCGGCGCCGGACGGGATCGCCCCGGCGAGTGGGCGCGCCGCCAGGGTCTCCAGATCCCGGATGTTGCAGCGCATCGCGAGGTCCGGTTCCTCGGGAGGCTGCGGCCAGCTGCCGAGGACCAGTCCCGCGAGCTCCACGCCGCGCAGCGCCATCGACTCCAGCGTCAGCGCGGTGTGATTGAGCGTGCCGAGCGCCGGATCGACTACGACGAGGACCGGCGCGCCCAGCTCGCGGGCGAGGTCGGCGAGCGTCGTGCCGTCCTCGTCGAAGCGCACCAGCAGCCCGCCCGCGCCCTCGACCAGGACCAGCCGGTGCGACTCCGCGAGCTTGCGGATGTCGGCCGCCGCGTCGTGCAGCGAGACCGGCGGCAGGCCGCTCGTCCGCGCGGCGGCTGCGGGGGAGAGCGGGTCGGGATAACGGGCGTACTCGTGCGTGTCCGCTTCCGTGATCCCGGCGAGGCGGGCCACCTCGGCCAGGTCGCCGGCCTCCCCGTCAGTGACGCCGGTCTGCGCGGGTTTGACCACGGCGACCGAGGAACCGCGCGCCGCGGCGAGGGCCGCCAACGCCGCCGTCGTGATCGTCTTGCCGACACCCGTGCCGGTGCCCGTGACAACGAGGATGCTCATTCCGGCGAGTCTAGGGCTGCCCGGTCGAGCACCGATCAGGGGCTCAACTGCCGGTGGGCCAGGGGATCTGAGGCGAGTGGTGGTACTTGAGGCCCATCGCGCTCCAGCGCGGGCCCTGTGCGGCCAGGCGGCCGCGGAAGGCGGTCCAGTTGTGTGACAACTCAGGCGACCAGCCGAGTTCGGCTACTGCCGGAAGCCGGGGGAACGCCATGTAGTCGATGTCGGCGCTGGTGGTCACGGTCTCGGTCCAGAGGTCCGCCTCGACGCCCAGGATCGCGGACGAATTCACGCCGGGCAGGTATGCGCCCGGGTCCCAGTCGTACGCGTCCTGCACCTCGACGTATCCGGCCCAGTGCAGGCCGAGGGCCGTGTTCTTGTCGTACTTCTGATCCAGGTAGGTGTGGTTGGCCGGGTCCAGGACCAGCTGCGTGCCCGTGTTCGCGGCCTGCTTGATCGCGGCGCTCGGTAAGCCGGGGTTCCAATACGTGGCCACCGCAGGAGTGCCGATCGACGCTGTCGCGGTCTCTTGCCAGCCCCACGGCGTCTTACCGTCAGCCCTCACGTCCGCAGCCGCGCGGTCGACAACCTTCGCGTAGTCGGCAGCGGAGGTGGCCTGTGCCTCGTCCCCTCCGATGCCGACGTACGGGCCCGGCGTGAGGGCGGCAACCTGACGGATGACGTCGTCAAGGAACGTGTACGTCGCAGGGTTGGCCGTACACAGCGAGCTGAAACCGGCGGCGATTCCGGTGAACACCGGTTGCGGCTTGCCATCGCAGCTAAGCGCCGGGTAGGAGGCCAGGGCTGCGGTGACGTGCCCGGGGACGTCGATCTCCGGAATGATCGTCACATACCGGGCCTGCGCGTAGGCGACGAGCTCGCGGTAATCGTCCTGGGTGTAGAAGCCTCCCTGCCCGCCACCGACCTCGGTGCGGGCGCCGACGTCGGTCAGGTTCGGCCAGCCGTCGATCGCCAGCCGCCAGCCCTGATCATCCGTCAGATGTATGTGCAGATAGTCGACCTTGTAGAGCGCGATCTCATCGATGTACCGCTCGACGTCCGCGACACTGAAGAAGTGCCGCGCGACGTCGAGGCCCGCGGCGCGATACGCGAACCGCGGGTAGTCGAGCACGTGGCCGTTGGGCACCGTCCACGTCAGGCCGGGTTGCGCCGTGTGCTCGGCGGACTGAGGCGGCAGCAGCTGACGCAACGTCTGCACGGCGTGGAAGAGACCCGCGGGCTGTGCCGCCGTGGCAGTGATCTGATCATCGGAAACATCTAGCCGATAGCCCTCGGCGCCGAGCTGCTTGTCGCCGCCGCCGCTCAGTACCAGCCGAATCGCTCCGGCGCCGCCTGCGTCCGCGCTGGTCACCGGAAGCGCGAAGCCGGTGGCCGGCCGCAGCTGGGCCGCCAGATAGCCGGCGACGGCCAGCGCGGGCGCGGAACCTGACGGCGCGTGGATCGACGTCGCGGCGGTGATCGTGAACTGACCGCCGGTCGCCGTCGCGCTGACCGGCGCCGGGAGTACGTCCGCGAAGTCAGCTCGCTGCGCCGCGCTCGGCGGTCCGTCGCGATGCGACCCGTTCATCCCCACCCCGATGCCGACGCCGATCCCGCAGAGCGCGAGCACCGCGACAGCGATCACGAGCAGCGATCGCCGGGGCTTGCGGCGGAGCCGATGGGACATGGGGGAACGGGCGCTAAGCCTTCGGCCGGGTCAGCCGCGCCAGGAACTTGTACCGGTCGCCGCGGTACACCGAGCGCACCCACTCGACCGGTTCCGCGTTCTCGTCCTTCGAGTGCCGGGAGAGCAGCAGCATCGGCAGCCCGGTGTCGGTGCCCAGCAGCGCCGCCTCGCGCGGGGTGGCCAGCGCGGTCTCGATGGTCTCCTCGGCCTCGGCCAGGTGCACCCCGTACTCCTCGCTCAGCGCGGTGTACAGCGAGCTGTACTTCGTCAGGTGCTTGCGCAGGCCGGGGAAGCGCTTCGCGGACAGGTGCGTGGTCTCGATCGCCATCGGCTCGCCGTTGGCCATGCGCAGCCGCTCGATCCGCAGCACCCGGGAGCCGGGCTTGATCACCAGGCGGTCGGCCAGGTCGTCGTCCGCGGACACGTAGCCGATCTCCAGCAGCCGCGAGGTCGGCTCAAGGCCCTGCGCGCGCATGTCCTCGGTGTACGAGGTCAGCTGCAGCGCCTGCGCGACCTTCGGCTTGGCCACGAAGGTGCCCTTGCCCTGGATCCGCTCGAGCCGGCCCTCGACCACCAGCTCGGCCAGCGCCTGACGGACCGTCGTGCGCGAGGTGTCGAAGTCCAGCGCGAGGGTGCGCTCCGGCGGCACCGGGGTGCCGGGCGGCATGGTCTGGGTCATCTCCAGCAGGTGCCGCTTGAGCCGGTAGTACTTGGGCACGCGCGCGGCGGGCTCGGCGCCTTGGGCGTTGTCGTCCAGATCCGGTTCCCCCGGCCCGACGAGCGGGGCGCGCACCTCGACCGCGCTGTGCTCGACCGTCACGGCACCTCCTGATGTTGTGGCCACAAGGTGTCATGGTCCCACGGCGCTGTAAAGGACCGACAGCCCTCCCCGGCGCGCGCCACGGCGGCGGCCCGCGCGGCCGGACGCACCGAGGCGTCCCTGCTGACGAGAGAGGTCTAGACCAGTATGCACCAGGCCGGGCATCGCCCCTGGCCGGTGAAGCCTTGATAACGGCTTGGGCCGGTCGCGCCGGAACCCTTGACGGTCCACATTGGTCTATGCCACTCTCCCAACTGGTCTAAACCATTGAGAAACGCGGCCCGGACCTCCGGTAAGCAGCCCCACCACCGTACTTCTTCAGCGTGGCACCCGCCCGGCTCGGCGAAGCCCAGGGTCGCCGGCTCGGGACCGAACCGGTGCCGTCCACTCTCACCCGCCTTGGCATCCACAGGAGGATGGCTTGAAGCGCAAGATCGCAGCCGCCGCCGCGCTCGCCGCGGCCGCGCTGACCGCCTCGGCGTGCTCGTCGTCGTCGAGCGGCAACAACGCGACACCCCAGGGTGCGCTCAGCACTCAGGGTGCCGGCAAGACAGTCCACGTCTGGATCATGCAGGACGCCCAGAAGGGCTGGCCCGACGTGGTCGTCGCGGCGAAGACCGCGTTCGAGAAGGAGACTGGCGCCAAGCTCGACGTCCAGTACCAGACCTGGTCCAACTACACCACCAAGCTCGACACCGCGCTGCTGTCCGGCAACGCGCCGGACGCGCTCGAGCTGGGCAACACGCAGACCGCCAAGTACATCAACGCCGGTTCGTTCGTCGACCTGACCGGCGTCAAGAGCCAGTTCGACAACTCCGGGCAGTGGCTCGACTCGCTGGCAGCCTCCGGCCAGAGCGCCGACGGCAGCAAGACCTACGCCGTCCCGTACTACGCGGGTGCGCGCGTCCTGATCTACCGCAAGGACCTGTTCGCCGCGGCCGGCATCTCCACCCCGCCGACCACCCTGGACGAGCTGCAGTCCGACCTGGCCAAGGTGCAGACGAAGAACGCCAGCGTGCCGAACTTCTCCGCGCTCTACCTGCCCGGCAAGGACTGGTACACCGCGGCCTCCTTCGGCGCCGCCACCTACGGCGTCAAGGGCGTCATCGCCAAGGCCAGCGGCAGCAACTGGTCCGGCACGCTGACCGACCCGACCTTCGTCAAGGGCATCCAGACCTGGTACGACCTGCAGAAGAAGTACTCGGTCGGCGGCACCACCGTGGACGAGTCCAACCAGGACGCGCTCATGGCCAAGGGCAACATCGCCGCGATCATCGGCGCCGGCTGGGAGGCCGGCTCGGTGGTCGACCCCAAGGCGGGCAACCCCGCGCTGGCCAACGACCTGGCCGAGATCCCGGTCCCGGGCACCACGGCCGACGCGCCGACTCCGGCCTTCCTCGGCGGCTCCGACCTGGCCGTGCCGACCCACGCCGCCAACCCCGGCCTGGGCGCGGAGTTCCTGCGCATCTTCACCAACACCGCCAACCAGACGCTGCTGGCCAAGTACGCCATCCCGAACAACAAGACGCTGATCTCGGCCTACGAGGCGGCCAGCCCGGCGAACAAGGCCACCGGTGACGCGGCCAAGGCGTCCACCTGGTTCATCCCGAACTCGCCGAACTGGTCCGGCGCCGACGAGACCGCGCTGCAGACCGCGTTCTCGGCCATCGCCACCGGAACCGACGCGGCGACCGCCCTCGGCACCGCCCAGACCACCATTCTGGGCGACCTGAACGCGCAGTAGTCTCCCCCTCGCGGGCCCGGCGCCTCCTCGCACGGAGCACGGTGTTCTACACCACCCGGGTCCGCGAGCACGATGTCCTAGGACACCCCGGGCGGCCTAGCACGTGACAGGAAAAGCAGCCCGCGCGCCGCACCGCGCGGGCTGCTGTGCACAGGCCGCCGCGGCAAGCAGTAGGACCGCGGGCTCCAGGGAAGGACCCCTCTACAACGATGAGCGCGATTCAATCCGACCCACGCCAGCGCGGGGTCGAACGTCTGGAGGGCCCGGTCCTGGCGCCGTCCAAGGGCCGCCGCCGCGGCGTCACGGTCCAGGGCAGGTACATCCCGTACGTCCTGATCCTGCCCGCCGTCATCACCCTGATCGGCGTCATGGGCTACCCGCTGGTGCGGGTGATCCTGCTCGCGTTCCAGAACGTCAACAGCTACCTGCGCCTGGCCGTGCCCGGCCTGGACCGCTGGATCGGCTTCCAGGGATTCAGCAGGGTGCTGTCCGACGCCCAGTTCTGGCACGTGGTCTGGCGCACCTTCCTGTTCACCTTCGAGGTCGTCGCGATCTCCATCGCGCTCGGCCTGGCCATGGCGCTGGTGCTCAACCGGGTCTCGCCCTGGGCGAAGATCTTCGTCTCCACCGTGCTGATGTTCGTCTGGGCCATCCCCGCGCTGGTCACCGGGACCGTGTTCCGCTGGCTGTTCGCCGGGATCGGCGGCGTGATCGACTACATCTTCTACCTGTTCGGCGGCAGCGGCATGAAGAACCACGACTGGTTCGCCAACGCCAACGAAGGGCTCTACGTCGTGGTCGCCGCGGCGGTGGTCTGGGGCGCGCTGCCCTTCCTCGTGCTCGGCCTGAACGCCGCGATGACCCAGGTGCCCAAGGAGCTGGTCGAGGCCGCGCGCGTCGACGGGGCCAACCCGGTGCAGAGCTTCCGGCACGTGGTCCTGCCGATCATCCGGCCCTTCCTGCTGCTGTGCACCTCGCTCAGCTTCATCTGGGACTTCCAGGTCTTCACCCAGATCTGGGCGCTGCGGCAGAACTCGCCAGAGCCCGGCTACTGGACCGTGGGCATCTACCTCTACGAAGAGGGCTTCACCAGCTCGCACTACAGCACCAGCTCGGTGATCTCCATCGCGATGATCGTGCTGATGCTGGCCGTGCTGGTCGCGTACATCCGACAGGTCGTCAAGATCGGAGGCCAGGGCTGATGGCCGGCTTCACCCCCGCCCGGGCGATGCCAGATCGCCTGCCCGCCGCGCAGCCGAGCCGCTCCCGCGGCCGGGGCCGCGGCCGCAGGCCCGGCGAGAGCCGCGCGATGACCGGCGTGTGGAACGCCGTCGCCGTGGTCTTCGGCGTGGTGATGGCGTTCCCGATCTACTGGATGATCCTCACCACGGTGAAGTCCAACGGGGACCTGCTCGCGCAGAACCCGACCTTCTGGCCGACGCACTTCGACTTCTCCAGCTACAAGACGATCTTCGACGACCCGGACTTCCTCGGGAACATGCGCAACACCGCCATCATCACGATCGGCTCGGTGCTGGCCGGGCTCGCCGTCGGGTTCCTCGCCGCGATCGCGGTGGCCAGGTTCCGCTTCCGCGGCCGCAACCCGTTCATCGTGGCCATCCTGATCGTGCAGATGGTCCCGCTGCTGTCCATCGCGATCCCGCTCTACATCGTGCTGAACAAGGCCGGGCTCTACGACCAGTTCCTCGGCGTGATCCTCGCCTACCTGGTCTTCACCATCCCGTACGTGGTCTGGACCCTGCGCTCCTTCATCGTGAACATCCCGGTGGAGCTGGACGAGGCGGCGATGGTGGACGGCTGCACCCGGTGGGGCGCCTTCTTCCGGATCATCCTGCCGCTCTCCCTGCCCGGCCTGGTGACCACCGGCGTGTACGCCTGGATCCAGGCCTGGAACGAGTTCGTGCTCGCCAACACCCTGCTGAGCAGCAACAACAAGCGCACCTCGATGGTGTGGCTGTCCTTCTACTCCTCCAGCCCGACGCACGGCGCCGACTACGGCTCGCAGATGGCCGGGGCGCTGCTGGTCTCGCTCCCGGTGATCGTCCTGTTCGTGATCTTCCAGCGGAAGGTCGCCTCGGGGCTGACCGCGGGCGCGGTCAAGGGCTGAGCGCCGCGCGGCACCGCCCGACGTACGACGCAAGACGCAAGACAACGCAAGACGCAAGACAACGAGGACAGGACCCATGGCCCGATCCGGCACCGACACCGCCCGACTGCTGCGCGACGCCGGAGCCGTCCTCCAAGCCGGCTTCGACGGCCTCACCCCGCCGGACTGGCTGCTGCGCCGGATCGGGGCCGGGGAGCTGGGCGGCGTCGCCCTCTTCCACCGCAATGTCCGCGACACCGGGCAGCTGGCCGCGCTCACCGGCCGGCTGCGCGAGCTGGAGCCGGACCTGCTGGTCGCCGTGGACGAGGAGGGCGGCGACGTCACCCGGCTCGAGATCGAGCACGGCTCCTCCTACCCGGGCAACCTGGCCCTCGGCAGCGCGGACGACCCGCGGCTGACCGAGCAGGTGGCCCGGGCCATCGGCGGGGACCTGGCCGCCGCCGGGATCAACCTGAACTACGCCCCGGTCGCCGACGTCAACGCGAACGCGGAAAACCCGGTGATCGGGGTGCGTTCGTTCGGCTCGGACAGCGCGCTGACGGTGCGTCACACCGCCGCGTACATCAAGGGTCTGCAAGCCGCCGGAGTCGCCGCCTGCGCCAAGCACTTCCCGGGACACGGCGACACGGGTACGGATTCGCACCTCGGCCTGCCGCTCATCGACTTCGACGACGCGCAGTTCGCACTGCATCTCGCGCCGTTCCGCGCGGCGGTCGCCGCCGGCTCGAAGTGCATCATGACCGCGCACATCCTCTTCCCGCGGTACGACGCCGCGCTGCCCGCGACGATGTCGCGCGCCGTGCTCACCGGCCTGCTGCGCGAGGAACTCGGATACGACGGTCTGATCATCACCGACGGGATCGACATGGGTTCGATCTCCGCGACGCACGGCATCGCCGAGGGCACCGTCAAGGCGCTGTCGGCCGGAGCGGACGCGATCTGCTTCGGCGGCGGCCTCGTCGGCGAGGACGCGTTCCTGTACCTGCGCAACGCGATCGTCTGGGCCGTGCGGGAGCGCCGCCTGTCGGAGGAAAGGCTGCACGAGGCCGCCGAACGCAACCGCGCGGTGGCACGGTGGTCGGCCGAGATCTGGGCGCAGCGCGCGGCCGGAACCGCGGGAGCCGCCGGAGCGGACGAGCCGGCGGTGACACCGGGCGTCGGGCTCGAGGCCGCGCGGCGAGCGTTGCGCGTGCACGGGGAGCTGAAGCCGCTCACCGGTCCCGCCTACGTCGTCGAGTTCTCCCCGCTGGTGAACATCGCCGTCGACACCGCGACTCGCTGGGGACTGCTCGCGCCGCTCGCCGAGCTGCTGCCTGGGACGACGGGCACGCGCGTTTCCGCACCAACCGCAGGTACCGAATCGGTCGGCCTGATGACGGTGCCCGTCGTCGACGAGAACGCACGCATCGACATCGCACCGCTGCTCGCCGCTGCGGTAGGCCGTCCACTCGTACTCGCCGTGCGGGACCTGAACCGCAACGCGTGGATGGCTGATGCGGTCAGCTCGATCGTCGCCGAGCGTCCGGACGCCGTCGTCGTCGAGTTGGGACTTCCGTACCGCCGGATCGATGAACTGGCAGCCCGAGGCGTGACCGTCGTCGCGACATACGGCGCGTCCCGCGTGTGCAGCCTCGCCGCAGCCGAGGCTATTTCCGGGCGGCGCGGCAAGGCCAGGTGAACCGCCCTTCTCGAACCGCCCTTCTCGAACCGTGAACCCCGAGAGGAACCGCCCCGCATGACGACCACCCCGGCCGGCCAGGCCGCGACCAGCCCGGAGCCCGGCGAGATCATGGCCAGGGAGATGGCCGAGCAGCCCGCCGTGCTCCAGCGCGTGCTGGACGAGGGCCTGCCGGCGATCCGCGAGGTGGCCGCCGAGATCGGCCGCCGCAGGCCGCGCTTCGTGCTGCTCACCGCGCGCGGCACCAGCGACAACGCCGCCTACTACGCCAAGTACCTGATCGAGGTCGGCCTCGGCGTTCCGGCCGGCCTGACCTCGATGTCCACGGCGACCGCCTACGGCGCGCGGCCGGACTTCAGCGACGTGCTCTCGATCACCGTCTCGCAGTCCGGCGGCTCGCCCGACCTGGTCGCCTACACCGAGATGGCGAAGGCCGCCGGGGCGCTCACCCTGGCCGTCACCAACGTGGCCGACTCACCGGTGAACCAGGCCAGCGAGCTGGCCCTCGACGTGCTGGCCGGTCCGGAGAAGGCGCTGCCGGCGACCAAGAGCTACACCGCGGAGCTGCTGACGCTCTTTCTGCTCGTCGACGCGGTGCGCGGCGGCGACGGCTCGGCAGCCAAGGGGCTGCCGGACCTGGCCGCCTCGATCCAGGACCGCCGCGACGAGGTGGCCAAGCTCGCCGAGCGCTACCGCTTCGCCTCCCGCCTGGTCATCACCTCGCGCGGCTACGGCTACCCGACCGCGCGCGAGGCCGCGCTGAAGATCATGGAGACCTCGTACCTCCCGGCGCACGCCTTCTCCGGCGCGGACCTGCTGCACGGCCCGCTGGCGATGGTGGACAACGTCTCCCCGGTCATCGCCATCGCCTCCGCGGGGGCCGGCGGCGCGGCCCTGGAGCCGGTCCTGGACCGCCTGCGCGAGCGCGGAGCAGACCTGGTCGTAGTCGGCTCCCGCGAGCACGTGGCGGGCGCCTCAGCGGGCTTCGTGCTGCCCTCAGGGGTCGCCGAGGAAGTCGCCCCGATCCTGGAGATCCTGCCGCTCCAGCAGCTCGCCTACGAGGTCACCACGGCCCGCGGCCTGAACCCCGACGCCCCGCGCGCGCTGGCGAAGGTCACTGAGACCAAGTAGCCGCGGAGAGCAGAAAAAGGGTCCTGCCCCGCGAGTGACTCGCGGGCGCAGGACCCTTGCTTTCTTCGCGACCCGCTAATGCATCTAGCGAGTCAGCGTCTAACGGGATGCGGCGCCTAACGAGATACGGCGTCCGGTTCGTCGGCAGGCAGCGCCTGCGCGGGAACCGCGGCGAGCGCGGTGGCGCGCCGGCCCAGCTTGCTCGGCCACCAGATCCGCCGGTCCAGGTCCATCGCCAGCGCGGTGACCAGGATCGAGCGGACGATGAAGGTGTCGAGCAGGACGCCCAGCGAGACGGTGAACCCGATCTCGGCGAAGCCCACCACCGGCAGCGTGCCCAGCACCCCGAAGGTGCCGGCCAGGATCATGCCGGCCGAGGTGATCACGCCGCCGGTCGCGGCCAGGCCGATCAGCGCGCCGCGCTTGGTGCCGACCTTGACCGCCTCCTCGCGGATGCGGGTCATCAGGAAGATGTTGTAGTCGATGCCGAGCGCGACCAGGAACACGAAGCTCAGCAGTGGATAGGCCGCGTCTTCACCGCTGAAGTGGAACACGTTGTTGAAGAAGATCACGCTCAGGCCCAGTGCGGCGCCGAACGAGAGCACCACCGTGCCGATCAGCACCAGCGGAGCGACCAGCGCGCGCAGCAGCAGGCCCAGGATCACCAGCACCACCAGCAGGATCAGCGGGATGATGACCTTGTCGTCGTGCTGCGAGGCGCGTTCGGTGTCCATGGTCACCGCGGTGTTGCCGCCGACCTTCGCGTCAGCGCCCTCAATCGCGTGCACGTTGGCGCGTACCTGATCCACGACGTTCTTCGCGGCCTGGCTGTCCGGAGCCGCCGTCAGGTTGCCCTGCATGTAGACGTATCCGTTCTTGCTGACCGGATCGTCCACCGAGGAGATGCCCGGCGTCGTCGCGAGCGCGACCTCCACCTGCGGGGCGTACGAGTCGTTCGCGATCACGACGACCGGGCTGCCCGCGCCGGCCGGGAAGTGCGCCGCGACGACCTGCTGGCCGATGATCGAGGGCGGGGTGTTGGTGAACTGGCCCGCGTTGGACAGGCCGTCCGCCTTGAGTCCGCTGATCCCGAAGGCGAGCGCGCCCAGGACGACCACGGTGCCGACCCACACGAGCCGCTGCCGCTTGGCGATGCCGCCGCCGATCTTCGCCCAGAATCCGGTGGCGGTCGGGTCCTCGGTGCCCGCGGTCGGGCGCACCGGCCAGAAGATCCACCGGCCGAAGATGGTCAGCAGCGCGGGCAGCAGCGTCACCATGGCCAGCAGCGCCACGATCACGCCGACCGCGCAGACCGGGCCGAGACCGCTGGTCGAGTTCATCTGAGCCGCCGTCAGGCAGAGCATGCCGATGCCGACGGTGGCGGCGGAGGCGATGATCGCGGGACCGGCGCGGTGCAGCGCGACCGCCATCGCCTCATGCCGGTCCTCATGCCGGCGCAGCTCTTCTCGATATCGGGCGACGAGCAGCAGTGCGTAGTCCGTCCCCGCGCCCATCACAAGGACGAGGAGGATGCCCGCGCTCTGTGCGTTAACCGTCAAGCCGTGCTTGGCCAGCAGGTAGACGACGCCCTCCGCGACCGTGAGCGCGAGACCGGCGGAGGTCAGCGGCAGCAACCACAGGACCGGGCTGCGATACGTCAGCAGCAGGAGAATCACGACGACGGCGATCGTCGAGTAGAGCAAGACCCCGTCGATCCCGCTGAACGCGGCGGATTCGTCGGCGCCCATACCGCCTGGACCGGTCACGTAGACCGTCAGACCCGGATCGCCGGTCGAAGCCGTCGACTTGAAGGCGTCCACCGCGGGCTTCAGATCGTTCCAGCCGTTGTTCTGGCCGAGCTCGATCTGCACGATCGTCTCGATGGCCTTGCCGTCCTTGGACGGGATCGGGCCGACGATCTTGTTCGTGGCGTGCGGCACCTTGGCGAACGCGGCGGCGTCCTGCCGGGCCTTGGTCAGGTCGGCGGGCGTGATGCCGCTCTCGCGCTGGTAGACCACCACGGTGGGCACCAGGCTGGTGGACTGGAACTGGCCGGTCAGGTTGAGCACCTGGGTGGATTCGGCGCTGCCCGGCAGCCAGCTGGACGCCTGGTTGTCCTCAGCGCCGGTCAGCTTTCCGGCCAGCGAGCCGAGCCCGACCAGCAGCACGACCCAGACGCCGAGCACGACCCATTTGCCGATCCGGCCGCCCGGTATACGCGCGAGCGTGTTCCCGGCGCGTCTTAGTGCGTTCATATCGCTTACCCCTCCGTAAACGCGATACATCGCGATCTGAGAGACACGATGTATCGCGAATGTGGGCGCTGTCAAGCGCCCGGTCCGAAACGACTACATCAGCACCGGGTTGTGGATCTCTAAAGCCCGAATGGTGCAGCATTGCCAGCGCTTGCCCCCATAGACGTATTAAGCCCCGTTTGCCCGACGGCCTTACAAACGCCCCGTGAGTGCGCCGTCAGCACGGCGCGCGCAGTCCGACCCAATCCTTGGGCACGCGGGCGCGCCGCGTCCAGGTAATTATTGCAGTCGCAATGGCGCCGCGGCGGGCGGGAAGACGCGGTGAAAAAGGTCCGGTGGCCCGCAGGCGGCGGACGGAAGACCCTCAACTTCCGTCCGCGCCTGCGGCCCTCTTCCGGCCGGGGGAGCGGTGCGTGGGCGGATGGTGCGGGCATCCGTCCGGCCGCGGCCCCGGCTCACCGGCGGGAACCTGCCGTGCGAGTCAGGGCGACACGGCGAGCGATTCCCGCTGGCCGGGGAGCGTGGCCGCCGTGGTGGGCGCCTCCGCCTCCCTGCCGTCCACCCACGTGCGGCGCGGGTGGAAGTCGTCCGACCACCAGACCAGGTCGGCGCGCGCGCCGACCGCGATCCGGCCGAGGTCGGTACGGCCGAGCGCGTCCGCCGGGATCCGGCTGGCCGCCTCGACGACCTGGGCCGCGGGCAGGCCCAGGGAGATCATGTTGCGTACTGCCTGATCCAGCGTCAGCGCCGAACCCGCGATGGTCCCGTCGGCGTTGCGCGGTACGCCGTCCGCGCCGAGTTCGACCGGAATGCCTGAGAGCTCGTAGTTGCCGGGCGGCATGCCGGCGGCGGCGATCGCGTCGGTGACCAATACGACCCGGCCGCGCGCGCCCTTCCACACCAGGCTGCACACCTCGGGCGCCACATGGTGCAGGTCGGCGATCAGCCCGCAGTAGAAGCGGCGGTCCGCCATGGTCGCGCCGGGCACGCCGGGCTCGCGGTGCGCGAGGCCGCGCTGCGCATTGAAGATGTGCGTGACCAACGTCGCGCCCATGTCGGCGGCGGCGGTGATCTGATCGGCCGTCGCATCGGTGTGGCCCACCGAGACGCGCACTCCGGCGCGGGTCAGCCGGCGGATCGCGTCGAGCGCGCCCGGCAGTTCCGGGGCGAGTGTGACCATGGTCAGCATCTCGTGGCCCGGCGCGCCGAGCAGCCGGTCGATCGCCTCGGGCGCCGGCTCGGCCAGGAAGCGCTTCTCGTGAACGCCGTGGCGCACCGGGGAGAGGAACGGGCCCTCCAGGTGCACGCCCAGGATCCGCGCGGCGACGCCAAGGCTCCAGTCACTGGCTTCTTGCCGCTCCCGCGCCTCGATCGCGGTGTGCAGCCCGGAGACCAGCGCACCGAGCGGAGCCGTGATGTACGTGGGCTGGAACGCGGTGACCCCGGTCGAGGGCAGCGACGCGGCGACCCGGTCCCACCCGTCATCGTCGGCCGAGCTGAAGTCCACTCCGAAGGCGCCGTTGATCTGGATGTCGACAAGGCCCGCGGTGAGCACTCCGTCGACCAGCACGACGTCGGCGGGAGCGCTCTCAAGTCCGTCCGCGAGGCGGACCGCGCGGATCACGCCGTCTTCGACGGCCACCGTCACCGGACCGGTCATCCGGCCGTCCAGGACCGCTCGGGGCGCCGAGATGGTGGGCACGCGACGACTCCTCCTGCGGTGCATGGACTAGCGGGCCGGGACGGCCGGTCTGCGCCGCTGTTCGGCGAGCCGTCACGATTGTGGACTAGACCAATCTCGGTTGTCCAGACCTCTGCGCATATTGGTCTGGACCACCGGAAGGGGACGCCGCGCGGGAACTCAACCGATCCGTTCGGCGACGGCGCGCAACGCCGCGGCCGCGATGTCCAGATCGCGCTCGGAGAGATCGGCGCGCGCGGTCAAGCGCAGCCGGGAGCGGCCGTCCGGCACCGACGGCGGCCGGAAACAGCCGACCGCGGTCCCGCGCTCGGCGCACAGCCCGGCCAGCTCGACCGCCAGATCCGGGTCGCCGATCAGCACCGAGGTGACCGCGCCGACCGGGGGAGTGGCGGTCAACCCGGCGGCGAGCGCGAGCCGGTGCAGGGTCCGGGCGTTCGCGCGCACCTGCTCGGCCAAGTACGGGCGCTCGCGCAGGATGCGCAGGGCCGCCGCCGCCGCGCCGACCGCCGCCGGAGCCAGGCCGGTGTCGAAGATGAACGGCCGCGCCGTGTCCACCAGGTGCGCGGTCACCGCCGCCGGCCCGAGCACGATCCCGCCCTGCGCGCCGAGCGACTTCGAGAGCGTCGCGGTCACCACCACGTCCGGCGCGCCGGCCAGACCCGCCGCGTGAACCGCGCCCCGGCCCCCCTCGCCGAACACGCCGATCCCGTGCGCCTCGTCCACGATCAGCACCGCGCCGTAATCCCGGCACGCCGCGGCCAGTTCCGCGAGCGGCGCCACGTCTCCGTCGACCGAGAAGACCGCGTCTGTCACGACGTACGCGCGCTCTTCCAGCCGTTCGGCCAGCGCCCTGCGCACCTCAGTCACCTCACGGTGCCCTACAACCTCGATGCGTGCCCTGGACAGCCTGCAGCCGTCAATGAGCGAAGCGTGATTGAGCGCGTCCGAGACGATCAGATCCCCGCGCCCCGCCAGCGCCGTGATCGCACCCAGGTTCGCCAGATAACCGGACGAGAAGACCAGCCCCGCCTCGGCGCCGACGAACTCGGCCAGCTGCCGCTCGAACTCGACGTGAGCCTCGGTCGTCCCGGTCACCAGCCGCGATCCGGTCGAGCCGCCACCCCAGACGCGCGCGGCGGCCGCGGCCGCGTCGGTGACCCGCGCGTCGCGCGCCAAGCCGAGGTAGTCGTTGCCGGCCAGATCCACCAGCCCACTGTGCGCGGGACGCGGCCGCAACCGCCGGCGCAGCCCCGCGGCCTCACGCTTGCGGGCGTGCTCGTCGAGCCAGCCGAGCGGGTCGGTCATCCGTCCGTCCTCTTTCCTATCGCGCTACGTTCGAAGATCTCCATGACGCGCAGCCCGGACGGATGCGCCTGGGATACTGAGCCAATGCCGTCCATGAACGATCTGGTCCGCGACCACTCCACCCTCGATGATCGAGACCTGGAGTGGCTGCACCTCATTGTCGCCGACTGGCAGATGCTCGCCGACCTCTCCTTCGCCGACCTCGTGCTCTGGGTGCCCACCGCCGACGAGACGCGGTACGTCGCGGTGGCGCAGATGCGCCCGAACACCGGCCCCACCTCGTATCCGGAGGATCTGGTCGGTCACGTGGTACCACGCGGCAAACGACCGCTGCTCGACCAGGCCTTGGACGAGGGTCGCATCATCCGGGAGGGCGACCCGGAATGGCGCGAGGCGGTGCCGGTGCGGGTCGAGGCGATCCCGGTGCGCCGGGCGGACCGGGTGATCGCGGTGATCGGCCGCAACACCAACCTGCTGACCGCCCGCACCCCGAGCCGGCTGGAGCTGACCTACCTGCAGACCGCGGCCGACCTGGCCCAGATGATCGCGACCGGCCGGTTCCCCAACCCGAAGTCGCGCAGCCACCTCGACGCGATGCCGCGGGTCGGCGACGGCATGATCCGCCTCGACGCGGACGGGGCGGTCACCTACGCCAGCCCCAACGCGGTGTCCATGTTCCACCGCCTCGGCCACGCCACCGACCTGATCGGCTCGCATTTCGGCAAGGTCTGCGCGGAGCTGCTCGACCCCGAGTCGGGCCCGATCGACGAGGCGCTGGCCTCCGCGGTGGACGGCCGCTCGCCCCGGGACACCGAGATGGAGACGATCGGCGGCGCGATGCGGCTGCGCACCATCCCGCTGCTGCCGCAGGGCACCCGGATCGGCGCGATGGTGCTGGTGCGCGACGTGACCGAGCTGCGCCGCCGGGACCGCGAGCTGGTGACCAAGGACGCGACGATCCGCGAGATCCATCATCGGGTGAAGAACAACCTGCAGAACGTCGCGGCGCTGCTGCGGCTTCAGGCGCGCCGGCTGGACGAGCCGCGCGGCCGGGCGGCGCTGAACGAGGCGGTGCGCCGGGTCGGCTCGATCGCCATCGTGCACGAGACCCTCTCGCAGACCCTGGACGAGCGGGTCGAGTTCGACGAGATCGCGGACCGGGTGCTGGCCATGGTGCTGGACTACTCGGCGGCCTCCGGCAGCGGCGCGTCCTCGCGCGGGGTGCAGTCCCGGCGGGTGGGTTCGTTCGGGGTGCTCTCGGCCCGGGTCGCCACGCCGCTGGCCATGGTGCTGACCGAGCTGCTGCAGAACGCGTTCGAGCACGGACTCGACGGCGCCGGCTCCTCGCTCGAGGTGACGGCCGTGCGGCGCGGTCCGGAGCTGACGATCCTGGTCGCCGATGACGGCCGCGGCCTGCCGCCAGGCTTCGACCCGGCCACCGCGGGCAACCTCGGCCTGCAGATCGTGCGGACCCTGGTGACCGGCGAGCTGAGCGGCACCTTCGACATGACGCCGCGGGAGGGCGGCGGCACCGTGGTGACCTTGGAGCTCAACGTCGGCGACTGAGTCGCCGCGGTCCCCTCACGACGCTGCGGCTTGAATTCGCCTTGCCGTCACCGAATGTTCACCGGGGAATGCCCCAGGGTGCGGACGCGCGGGAACAGCAAAACGCGGAGGGACCGGACGTGTCCGGTCCCTCCGCGTTGTCGCACCGCCGACGGTCAATCCCGTCGGCGGGCTGTACTTACGCTTGTCGCACTGTACTTCAGGGTTGCTCCAGCTTGGGCTCGCTGCCCGCCGGCTCTCAGGCCATGCGGGAGCGGGCGCGGGCGGCGCGGCGCTTGAGCGCGCGGCGCTCGTCCTCGCTCATCCCGCCCCAGACGCCCGCGTCCTGGCCGGACTCGAGCGCCCACTGGAGGCACTGGTCAATGACGTCGCAACGGCGGCAAACCGCCTTAGCGTCTTCGATCTGCAGCAGTGCCGGCCCGGTGTTCCCGATCGGGAAGAACAGCTCCGGGTCCTCATCGCGGCACGCGGCGCGGTGGCGCCAGTCCATCGGTCCTAACTCCTCGCGTAGTGCGCTCTGGACGGGGTGGGGTGCGCCCGCCCGAGCTTCAACGACTTCGTGCGCTTGTGCAGTGGTTACTGCGGGTACCGCAGCGCCGCGGGAAGTGCGGCGCTTGTCAGCAGTGGTCCTGGCGCCGCCACCACACGTGCGCCGGACTACTACCTAATGCAGACGCCACATGAATTGTTCCCGGTTCACTGATCTTCGGAAGATCTTGTGAATGTGAACTCTTTCACGAGCGTCTCCGCTCGAACCGGCGGGTCGATCTGGGACCGACCACGGCCAGGACGTGCGGGGGGTTCTTGGGCCTGGGCTGCCGCTGGTCCCACGGGACCGGCTGGTGGGCCGGACACTCCGCGCTGAGCGATCACAGCCGTTGTTTCAAGGCCGTGAACAAGCGTGGCAGGCCCGGGCGCCCAGCACAAGGGTCTGTCGAGGTGATTTTGGATTTCTCAGGTGTCTGCTGGATCACACCTTGCCTTCGAAGGCACGCGCCGAAGGCGGTGGCAGTGAGTCCAAGGTTCCGCGGCCTAGCGGGCCTCGGTCCGCGACCTGCCTGGCCAACGGCGCGGTGCGGACGGTCGTCCCGCCGGAACCCAGTACATCACGCGAACACGCGCAGTGCATCGGGAACACTACGGAATGTCACACGTTCGCGTGGTCCCAGGTAGTCGCCGTCCACCTGGAACTCGACCGGACGCTGGGCCGAAAGGGTGAGCTCCGGCAGGTCGTGCCGGATCAGCACCCCGCGACCGTCGCCCAGCCGCCGCGAATTCGCGATTAACCGCCCGACCGTCCGCCAAACGGGGAGGGCGGACATGCTGGAAAGCCCGAACAGGTCCAGCCCGGTCATGAAACTTGCCTCCGGGGTGGCCAGGATCGGGCGGCTGCCGAGGTAAGTCCAGGGCGCCGTGTTGGCCAGCACCGCCATGAACAGCGGCGGCAGTTCCGTGCCGTCCGCGAGCGTCACGCTGATCGGCGCGGTCCTGCGGTCGGTGTTCCTGAAGTACTCGGCGAGCGCGGAACGGATATAAAGCGCCCCCGTCGAGCGCCGGCCTTCCGCCCGCTGCCGTTCCACGGCCCCGACGACGGCAGCGTCGAATCCGTAGCCGGCCGAGAAGGTGAAGTATCGGGGCGCGCTCTCGCCGTCCGAGTAGGCCGCGCCCATGGAGACAAGGCGCGTGCGCTGCTCGCGTAGGAGCCGAAGCAGCGCACCGGTGGCTTCGACGGCGTGGTTCGGCAGGCCGAGTGCGCGGGCGAAGACGTTGGTCGAGCCGCCGGGCACGACCGCGAGCGCGGGGACCTCCAGTCCGGGCCCGTCTGCGAGCAGGCCGGTGACCACCTCGTTGACGGTGCCGTCGCCGCCGAAGGCGATGACCACGTCGACGCCTTCCTCGGCGGCGTCGCGCGCCAGCTCGGCGGCGTGACCGCGCCGTTCGGTGCGTACGGTGCGCAGGTCGAGGGCCGAGGAGAGAGCCCCGACCAGCACATCGCAGGTGCGTTCCGTGGCGGTGGTCGCCTTCGGGTTCATCACCAGCAGCCCGGTGCGCACGGACCACTGGCGCTCTTGATTGGCTTCGGGCGTGGCCAACCGCTCGTCGGACATGCAGCAAACAGTACATATGACAGGGGCGACTGTGCTGTCTGAGGTCGGGGCGCGGAGTTGTACGCTGCGAAGGTGAGTCAGAAGACCGTACCTGCGAAGCCCGCTACGCCTAAGAAGGCCGCGCCTAAGCCCGCTCCTAAGACCGTGCCTGAGAGCGCCGCCGCGTCCCCGGCGAACGGCGGACCGGGCGAGCACGGATCGGCCGTGCAGGCCTCGTCGGATCGGCCCGGGACGGTTACCGCGGCGGCGGTGCTCACCGCGCTGGTCGCCGCGCTGCTCCTCGGCTACGGGATCTACCTCGTCGTCGCCGGACTGAGCGGCCAGCCGGTGCTGCGCAGCCGGGCCGAACTCGGCGGGGCGATGTTCGCGATCTTCGGGCTCGGCGTCGGCTGGGTCGCCCGCGGCCTGCTGCGCTGCGAGACCTGGGCGCGGACCCCCGCGCTGCTGACCCACCTGCTGGTGCTCGCGGCCTGCTACTGGATGGTGCAGGGCGATCTCTACGGCGAGGCGGTGCCGACCGGGCTCTACGGCCTGGCCGGAATCGTGCTGCTGTTCGTCCCGGCCTCGCACCGCGTGCTCAGCCGGGACGTTCGCTGAGCTCTTAAGCCGACCGCTTACTCGTCGACAAGCAGCTTCTCGCGCAGCTGCGCCAGCGTGCGGGCGAGCAGCCGGGAGACGTGCATCTGAGAAATGCCGATCTCGTCGGCGATCTGAGACTGCGTCATGTTGCCGAAGAAACGCAGCAGCAGGATCCGCTTCTCGCGGGCCGGCAGCTGCTCGAGCAGCGGCTTGAGCGACTCGCGGTACTCCACGCCCTCCAGCGCCTCGTCCTCGCTGCCGAGCGAGTCGGCCACCGCCGGGGACTCGTCGTCGCCGGACTCGGGCACGTCGAGGGACAGCGTCGAGTAGGCGTTAGCCGATTCGAGCCCTTCGAGTACCTCCTCCTCGGTCAGCCCGAGGTGCCCGGCCAGCTCGGCGACCGTGGGGGAGCGGCCGTTGCGCTGGGACAGCTCGCTGGTCGCCGCGGTCAGCGAGAGCCGCAGCTCCTGGAGCCTGCGCGGCACCCGCACCGCCCAGCCCTTGTCCCGGAAGTGCCGCTTGATCTCGCCGATGATGGTCGGCGTCGCGTAGGTGGAGAACTCGACGCCGCGCTGCGGGTCGAACCGGTCCACCGACTTGATCAGGCCGATCGTGGCCACCTGGGTCAGGTCGTCCAGCGGCTCGCCGCGGTTGCGGAAGCGCCGGGCCAGGTGCTCGACCAGCGGCAGGTGCATGCGCACCAGCCGGTCGCGGATCTGCGCCCGGGCCGGGTCCTCGGGGGACAGCTCGGCCATCCGCCGGAACAGCTCGCGGGCCTCGGCGTGCGCGGCGGCGTGCGCCGAGCTGCGCGGCGTCGCCTGCGGCGTGCGCTGCGCTCCGGGACCGGCCACCGTTTCCGCCTCGGGCGCGGCGGCGGGCTCCGGCAGGTCGAACGCGCCCTCGCCGTCCAGGTCTGCCGCCTCAGCCATCTGCGCGCCGTCCAGGTCCAAGCTCTCGTGGTCTACCGCGTCGCCGCTCGCGGGCTCGCCGACGACGGCCACGCCGTCGGGAAGACCGCCGGAAGCCTCGGTGATCGGGGTCTGCGCGGTAGTCACTGAGCCGTCTTCTCCGCGCCGTCGCGCCGCTTGACCATGGTGATCGCCACGGTGCGTCCATCCGCTGCGGTCACCGCGTCCACCTCGCCGGCCAGCGCGGTCAGCACCGTCCAGGCGAAGGTGTCGCGGGCCGGCGGCTTGCCGTCCGAGGTGGGCGCCGAGACCGTGATCGCCAGCGCGCTGCCGGCCAGGTCGAACCGGCAGGTGAGGCTGGTGCCCTCGACCGCCTTCTGCAGCAGCATCGCGCAGGACTCGTCGACCGCGATCCGCAGATCCTCGATCTCGTCCAGAGTGAAGTCGAGCCGGGCGGCCAGGCCGGCGGTCGCGGTACGCAGTACGGAGAGATAGGCCCCGACGGCCGGGATCCGCACCTCCACGAAGTCGCGATCCTCCACCGCGGTCGCCCCTCCAGCCGAGCTGAGCCTTGTAGCGGCTTGTGTCAGTCCAACCGCGCCCTGGTCCACTGTATGTGCCTCCTGCGTCCGTGCCAGGCGTCTGCGCCGCGCCGACCGCACGCATCGTATGCAGTCCGCACCCTGCCGTGAGAAGAAAGTACCTCCAACGGGTGACCGCTGTCGCCTCGCAACACTGATACGTCCGAGCTTCGGCGACGATTCGCCGCACCCGACAGGGAAAACGGCCGGGACCCCCGCAGTCGTTCCCGGGGCCCCGGCCGTGGAAGAGGCCGAAGTGTGCAGGTCAGGCGGCCTGCTTGGTCTCCCAGAAGATCTTGTCGATCTCGCCGATCAGGTCGAGCAGCCGCTGCCCGGTCGCCGGGTCGTTAGAGCCCTTGACGCCGCCGGCCCCGGCCGCCTTCACCGCGTCGTTGAACAGACCGTGCAGCTGCGGGTACTTCTCGAAGTGCGGGGCCTTGAAGTAGTCGGCCCACAGCACTTCGAGGTGGTGCTTGACCAGCTCGGCCCGCTGCTCCTTGATCTGTACCGCGCGGGTGCGGAACGCGGCGTCCTCGTTGCCCTGGTACTTCTCCTGGATGGCCTTCACCGACTCGGCCTCGATCCGGGCCTGCGCCGGGTCGTAGACACCACACGGCAGGTCGCAGTGCGCGTGAACGGTCAGCTTCGGAGCGAAGATGCGCATAGGTTGAACCCCTTACGGTCCTCGACGATTCGGTTCGATCCGAGCCTACTCCGGGCTGATCGGCCCTGCCGCGCGTGGGATCATCGACTGATGTGAGCGCTGTCACCGGTTTGGTCCCGTGGGGGTTGGCACGGGTGTCAGGAGCCTCGATGGTGCCGGCGTACTACGACGGCGACAGGCTTCTGGTTCGCTACGGGGGAGCGCTCGGCCCGGGAGACGCAGTACTCGCCCGCGATCCGCGCGATCCGCAGCTGGTGCTGCTTAAGCGGATCGCGCGGCGCGAAGGCGGCGGCTGGTGGCTGCTCGCGGACAACCCTTACGCACCAGGCGATTCTCGCCAATTCGGTGCGGTACCGGACGCGTTGGTGCTCGGCCGGGTGGTCGTGCGCCTGTGGCCGCCCAGAGCGGCACGAGCGCGCCTCTCCCGCCTTTCGGGCGGTTCGGCAGGCGTGCTCAGGCGGTGGCGCCGGAGGTAGCCAAGGCGGCCTCGCGGCGGCGGGCACGGTACGCGGCGACGTTCGCCCGTGTCGCGCAGCGCTCGGAGCAGTAGCGGCGTGAGCGGTTCGTGGATGTGTCAATGAACACATCCCGGCACGGCGACGCCTGGCAGACGCCAAGCCGGTCCATCCCGACCTCGGTCGCCTGAACCGCCAGGCCCATGCAGGCCTTGGCGCCATACGCGGCCGCGGTAGACGGCGCGCCCTCGGCCAGGTGCAGGTGCCAGTCGGTGTCGTCGTGCCCGGAGATCTGAGGCCTGATGGGGTACTGCTCGAGCAGCTGGTTCAGGACGGTCACGGCCTGCTGCGGGTTGCCCGCGTCCACCGCGTCGAAGACGACTCGCAGCCGCTGCCGCAGCGACCGCAGTTCCATCAGGTCCCCGTGAGTGAGCCGTCCACAGGCCCCTTGGCGGGACAGCAGTGCCCGCGCGTCGTCGACCGTCGTGAGATGGTCCTGGTCGCGGTACGGATCGGCCGTGTTCACCAGCTGTACGGCGCGGTCCGCGTAGGAGGCAAGTTCCACTGCGTTGACCTCGGTAATGTCATTCGGAAGGCGGTTCGCGGTTCGGTGTCCGCCTGCTTACCGTACGCGATTCGCGGCTCCCGTGAGCAGGCTTGCCGTTACGGTACGCCTCTGTACGGTCCTGGCAAGGGACGTTGTACTAATTCAACACTGTGTGCCTTGTCGCCGAACCGAGCGATTCCCTGGAATCAGTCGAGCCGGGCGGCGTAATCTTTTTCCAAGCGACCGGACACCAACGGTTACGGTCGGCCTGAGCCGCGTTCCTCACCCTCGCGCGGTCCGGAGCTGGCCTTCCTCCACCCTCCTGGTGCCTCGACGGTGCCGCCGCCGGAGACGGTATTTGCCTACCCGCTGTAGGCCGTCTCGGTGCGCACGCCGCGGGGACGCCTGCAATCGACCGAAGGATGTTCCCTCATGCCCGCGCATGATGACACCGGCAATCCCGTTTTCGAGCTGCACCGCGGCGGCAAGCTCGAGGTCGCCGCGACGGTGCCGCTGCGTGACCGTTCCGACCTCTCGCTCGCGTACACCCCGGGTGTGGCCGAGGTGTGCACCGCGATCGCCGAGCGGCCCGAGCTGGCCCTCGACTACACCTGGAAGTCCAATACCGTCGCCGTGGTCACCGACGGCACCGCCGTGCTCGGCCTCGGCGACATCGGCCCGCTCGCGGCGCTGCCCGTGATGGAGGGCAAGGCGATCCTGTTCAAGCAGTTCGGCGGGGTGGACGCGGTCCCGGTCTGCCTGGACTGCACCGACGTGGACGAGCTGGTGGAGACGATCGCCCGGCTCGCCCCGGCCTTCGGCGGAATCAACCTCGAGGACATCTCCGCGCCGCGCTGCTTCGAGATCGAGGCCCGCCTGCAGGAGCGGCTGGACATCCCGGTCTTCCACGACGACCAGCACGGCACCGCGATCGTGCTGCTCGCCGCGCTGCGCAATGCGGCGAAGGTGACCGGGCGCGTCCTCGGCGACCTGCGCGCGGTGATCTCGGGGGCGGGCGCCGCGGGCGTCGCCATCGCGAAGATCCTGGTGCAGGCGGGAATCGGCGACGTGGCCGTGGCCGACTCCAAGGGCATCGTGGACGTGACCCGCGAGGACCTGACGCCGGTCAAGCGCGAGCTGGCGGCGCTCACCAACCGGGCCGGGCTGACCGGCAGCCTGGAGTCCGCGATGGCCGGGGCCGACGTGTTCATCGGGGTCTCGGCCGGCACGGTGCCCGAGTCCGCGGTCGCCACGATGGCCCGCGACTGCATCATCACGGCGATGGCGAATCCGAACCCGGAGATCCACCCCGACGTGGCGGGCAGGTACGCGGCCGTGGTCGCCACCGGCAGGTCCGACTTCCCGAACCAGGTCAACAACGTGCTGGCCTTCCCGGGTGTGTTCGCCGGCGCGCTGTCGGTGCGCGCCGCGCAGATCACCGAGTCGATGAAGCTGGCCGCCGCCGACGCGCTGGCCGAGGTGGTCGCGGACGAGCTCTCGCCCGAGTGCGTCATCCCCTCGCCGTTCGACCCGCGGGTGGCCCCGGCGGTCACGGCCGCGGTCGCGCAGGCGGCCCGGGACGCGGGTGTCGCGCGGCGATAGCCGAAGGGGCGCCAGCCCCGAATACAGCGTTACTCCAAACCACGTGCGGCCACCGGCTGTGACTTCGGTCCCAGACGGTGGCCGCCTGGGTTACCGATCGGTAGGGTGAGGCGCATGTTCGCCGTCTACGCCGCAGCCATCGACAAGGACGAACCGCTCAAGGGACTGGAGCTGGGCGAACGCCCCGAGCCGGCCGTCCCGGAGGGGTGGACCACGGTCCGGCTGCGTGCCGCCGCGCTCAACCATCACGACCT
>NZ_DASRGV010000342.1:0-18164 GCF_035650855.1 Actinocrinis sp.
CGGTCTCGAGGACGCCGCCGCCCTGCTCGGCATCACCGCGCCGCAGTGGACCGGATCGGACAACGGCGTGGTCTCCGAGATGGTCAGCGCCTTCGAGACGGCCATCAGCGGCGGCGCCGACGGGATCGCGGTGGCGCTGACCGACTCCACCGCCTTCGTCGAGCCGACCAAGGCCGCGATGGCGGCCGGCATCCCGGTGATCGCGTACAACGCCACCGCGCCGAACAACTACCCGCTCGCCTACGTCGGGCAGGACCTGTACCAGTCCGGGTTCCTCATGGGACAGCGCATTGCCAAGGACGTGACCTCCGGCAAGATCCTGGTCGGCATCTCGCAGCCGGGCGGCAACAACGTCCAGCCGCGCCTCGACGGGATCAAGGACGCGCTCGCCAAGGCGGCGCCCGGCGTCAGCGTGCAGAGCGTCAACACCGGCGCGGCGCAGGCCGGCGAACTTTCCGCGATGGAGGCGGCATATCAGGGCGCGCAGGACGCGAAGGGCCTGTACGCGGTGGACGCGGGCAGCACGGCCGCGATCGCGCAGCTGATCGGCAAGGCCGGCATCGCGGGCAAGGTGCACGCCGGGGGCTTCGACACGCTGACCGACACCATCACCGGGGTCAAGACCGGGGCGCTCGACTTCACCATCGACCAGTCCGCGTACCTGCAGGGGTTCCTCAGCGTCCTGTACCTCTACATGTACCGGCTGTCGGGCACGCTGGTGGCCCCGCCGCAGACGGACACCGGCCTGACCTTCGTGACCAAGGACAACGTCGGTCCGTACGCCACGGCGGCCAGCCGGTTCGAGGGCGGCACGAACAAGGCCCTGATCCCCATGCCCAAATCGATCACGCTGCCGCCGCCGTCGACGGTGCAGCTGTAGGAGGCCGGAGCGCAGATGGCCGAAGCCGGAATCGACTCGGACACCGCCCCAGCCGCCGCCGGACCGCCGGCGCCGCCGCGCGGGTCGGCCCGCGCGGCCGGCGGCGCGGTGCTGCGGGCTCTCGTGCGTCGCAGGGAGCTGAGCATCGTCCTGGTCACGATCGCCGCGGTGATCTACTTCACGGTGGCCGGGCACCGGGGCTTCAACACCACGAACAACTACCACATCATCATGCAGTACTTCGCGCCGTGGGCGATCATCGGCGGAGCGGAGGCGCTGCTGCTGATCTGCGGCGAGATCGACCTGTCCGCGGGATTCGTCTACACCTTCACGCCGTTCGCGCTGACCTCGTTCTACGACGCCGGGGCGACCGTGCCGCTGGCGCTGATCGGCGCGCTGGCGGTGGCGGCCGGAGTGGGGCTGCTCAACGGGCTGATCCGAGTCCTGTTCAACCTCTCCTCCTTCATCGTCACGCTCGGCATGGGCTTCTTCCTCGAGGGCATGTCGTACATCCAGTCGCGCGGCGAGCCGGTGCCGCCGCCGATCGGCGGCGGGCTGCAGCAGGTCATCGGCGGCTCGCGCTGGTCCGAGCTGATATGGGCGCTGGCCATCGTCGCGGTGCTGCAGATCGCGCTGTCGGCGACCCGCTATGGCGTCTACATCCAGGCCGCCGGCGGCAACCCGCTCAGCGCCGCGGAATCCGGGATCAAGGTCGGCCGGGTGAAAGTCGCCACCTTCATGGCGACCAGTCTGCTGGCCGGGTTCACCGGAATCCTCGACCAGGTGCGGGTCGGCTCCTTCGACCCGACCAGCGGCGGCAACACCACCATGTTCATGGCGGTGGCCTCCGCGGTCATCGGCGGCACCGCGCTGCTCGGCGGCTCGGGCACGGTGATCGGAGCCATGTTCGGCGCGCTGCTGCTGGGCATCATCAACGACGGCTTCAACCTCATCGGCGTGAACGCGTACGCCTTCGACGTCGTGATCGGCATCGCGGTGGTCGTCGCGATGCTGCTGAACGTCTATCTCGCCTCGCTGAGAAAGAGGGCGCTGCGATGACCGCCGACGGGGATGGCATGAGCACCGCGGGGACCGGGGCCGGCACCGAAGTGGTCCGGGTCGAGCACGTGGCCAAGCGCTTCGGTCCGGTCACCGCCCTGCGGGACATCAACCTGCACGTCGACCGCGGCGAGATCCTCGGCCTGATCGGGGACAACGGCGCGGGCAAGTCCACCCTGATCAAGATCCTGACCGGATTCCACCGCCCGGACGCCGGGCGCATCATCATCGAGGGGCAGGAGACGCGGCTGCGCTCGGTCGCGCACGCCCGCTCCCTCGGCATCGAGACCGTATATCAGGACCTCGCGCTGATCGACGGGCTTCCGGTCTACCTGAACCTGCACCTGAACAAGGAGCTGACGCACCGCCCCCTGCCGTTCCTGCGGCGGCGGGAGATGCGCCGGCGCGCCCGCGAGGCGCTGGACTCGGTCGGCATCGAGATCCCCTCGGTGACCGCCGAGGTCGGGCAGCTGTCCGGCGGCCAGCGCCAGGCGATCGCGGTGGCCCGCTCGGTGCACTCCGAGGCGAAGCTGCTGCTGCTCGACGAGCCGCTGGCGGCGATGGGCGCCCGCGAGGGCACCCAGATCCTGCGCCTGCTGCGCCGGCTCAAGCAGCGCGGCGACCTCGCGATCATCCTCATCGCGCACAACTACAGCCAGATCGTCGATGTCTGCGACCGGGTGAACCTGTTGCAGCACGGTGAGATCACCTTCGACCGGCGCTCCGCGGACACCTCCGTGGCCGAGCTGCTGGAGCTGGTGCACGCCGAGTACCGCATCGACGCCTAGTTATTGACCCGCTAAGGATTTGCGATGAATTCCCTGTCCAGACGCCAGGCTCTGGCCGCCGCGGCTGCCGCGGCGGGAGCCGGCACTCTTGCCGCACCGGGCGCCGCGCAGGCGGCGGCCTCCTCGTCCGCCGCCCGGCCCGCGCGCTCGTCCTCCTCGTCCGTCTCCTCCTCGCACGGCCGCCCGCCGACCATCACCCGGGAGGCGTTCGGCCAAGTCAACGGCGCCACCGTGTACCGCTACACGCTCGCGGCGGCCAACGGCCTCACCGTGCGGATCCTGACATACGGCGGGATCGTGCAGGCGGTGCAGGTCCCGGACGAGCACGGCCGCCCGGTCGATCTCGCGCTCGGATTCGCCACCCTCGACGACTACGTGGCGCACAACAGCCCGCAGGCCGGGGGAGGAGTGTATTTCGGGGCGCTGATCGGCCGGTACGCCAACCGGATCGCCAAGGGCACCTTCACCCTCGACGGAGTCACGTACCACATCCCGATCAACAACAACGGCAACGCGCTGCACGGCGGCACGATCGGGTTCGACCAGAAGGTCTGGACCCCGAGCGTCAGCAGCGGGCGCGACTCGGTCAGCCTGAAGCTCGAGTACGTCAGCCCGGACGGGGAGATGGGCTTCCCCGGAACGCTGACGACTCAGGCCACGTACACCCTCGACAACCGCGGCCGGCTGACCCTGGTCTTCCACGCGACCACCGACAAGCCCACCGTGGTCAACCTGACCAACCACTCGTACTGGAACCTGGCCGGCGAGTCCTCAGGGAACGTATACAGTCAGTTGCTGTACCTGAACGCCGACCGGTATACGCCGGTGGACTCCACCCAGATCCCAACCGGCCAGATCGCCACGGTGCACGGCACGCCGATGGACTTCACCCGGCCCACCCCGGTCGGCGCTCGCATCGCCGTCAACAACCCGCAGCTGCTTATCGGCCAGGGCTACGACCTGAACTGGGTGGTCAACGGGCCCGCGGGCGGCGCGCCGCGCCCGGCGGCCCACGCGGTCGACCCGCGCAGCGGCAGGGCCCTGACGATATACACCACGCAGCCGGGCATCCAGTTCTACAGCGGCAACTTCCTGACCGGCACGCTGGTGGGCACCGGGAACACGGTCTACCGGCAAAGCTACGGCTTCGCGCTGGAGACGCAGAACTTCCCAGACGCGCCGAACCACCCGAACTTCCCGTCCTCGGTGTTGCGGCCCGGACAGGCGTATCGGCACACGAGTATTTACGAGATCTCAGGCTTCTGAGCGCATCGCGCGGCACTCGGCGGCCGGGTGCTCGCCCCGCCATGGCGAGCACCCGGCCGCCTCCGCGTAGGGAGAGCTGAAGTCACCGCACGGCGCAGGGTGAGCCGTTCAGTGTGAAGCCGCTCGGCGCGGCGGTGTCGCCGGTGTGGTTGGCCTGGAAGCCGAAGCTGGTCGAGCCGCCGGGCGCGATCTGGGCGTTGTAACTGAGGTTCTTCGCCGTCACCGCTCCGCTGGCCGGGTTGATCGTCGCGTTCCACGCGCCGGTGACGGTCTGTCCGGGCGCGAGTGTGAACGCCAGTGACCAGCCGTTGACGGCGGTGTTGCCGGTGTTGGTGACGGTGATGTTCTCGGTCAGGCCGGTGTTCCACGCGCTGACCGTGTCAGAGACCGCACAAGCCCCCGAGCCTCCCGAACCGGAAGCCGACGCGCTGGGGGAGGGCGACGGCGAGGTGGACGGGGACGTGCTCGGCGTGGGCGTGGGCGAAGCCGAGGGTGTGCCGCCGCCGCTGCTGCCGTCGAGGCCGAAGAAGTGGATCGCGTACGCGGCCATGCCGGTCTCCGGCAGGACGTGACCGGCGCCTTGGATGCTGTACGCCTCGACGTCGACCTTCCCGGACGAATCCGCATAACGCCATCTCGTCCAGCCCGAGACCGGCGTGTCCGTCGACGTCGGGGTCTGACTCAATCCGAACACGTTGGTCCACTGCTTGATGTCCTCCTGCAGCAGCTGGTACGGCACGAGCGTGTCGGCGGTGCCGTGCCACAGCTGGATCGGCGGGCGCGGGCCGCTGTAGCCCGGGTCGGCCGCGCGCACCTCGTCTCCCCACTCCTGGGCGGTGCGCGTCAGGGTGCCGCTGGTGCACTTGCTGCTACCCGGCGGATAGTCGGCCGCGTTCGCGAAGCAGTCGAACGGCACGCCCATGTAGGCGGCCCCGGCCTTGAACACGTCCGGGTAGAGGGCGAGCATCTCGTCGGTCATCATGCCGCCGGACGAGGAACCGGTGACATAGACCCGGTTCGGATCGCCGCCGTAGTGCTGCTCGGTGTAGGTGATCATCGACGCGAGCGAAACCGGGTCGCTGCCGCCGCCGCGCACCTTGGCCGCGGCCGACCAGGTGTCCCAGCAGTTGCCGAACCCGGCCTGCTGCTCGGCGCTGGGGAAGATGGCGATGAATCCGTACCGGTCGGCGAGCGAGGCGAACTCGGAGCCCGCGTAGAAGCCGGGCCCGGTGCCGCCGCAGCCGTGCAGGGCCAGCACGATCGCGGGATGGGCCGGGGCGCCCGCCGGGACGTAGACGTACATCTGCGCGCCGCCGGGATTGCTGCCGAAGTTGGTCACCTGCACCAGGCTCGCCGCGGCGGCGGGCGGGGTGAGCCCGGTGACGACGGTCATGGCCGTGAACGCGGCGGCCGCGCTCGCTGCCGCGAGCGCCTTGGTGATCCGTCTCATCACTCCTCCTGACTGCGCCCGAATCGGTGCCGGGCGCGGAGAGCTCGGACACGTCGGTGCGTGTGGCAGGAAGGGTGCGGCCGGGAGCCTGCGACGTCAAAGCCCTGCGGTGAGGCGGCTGGCCCGGTTGCCGCGCCGCGGCGCCTTCGCGCAGGTTGTCAAGTTACTTGCTATCAAGCAACTTGATATGACGTCCGGTAACTTTCACCGGATTCGGCCGCGGCGGTATCGTTCCCTCGTGAGCTCCCCTCGCGGCCAGGGCGCCGCCCGCCCCGCTCCGGCCGCGCCGCGGCTGAGCTACCTCGTCTTCCGCCTGGAGCGGCGGATCAGGGCGCGGCTGGACCAGGCGCTGGCCCAGCACGGGGTGACCACGACGGAGTACATGGCGCTCAGCGAGCTGCGGCTGCGCGACGGTGCCTCCTCGGCGCAGCTGGCCCGCATCGCCTTCGTCACGCCGCAGGCCATGAACCTGGTGATCCGCGACCTGGAGCAGCGCGGGCTTATCCACCGCGAGGCGGACCCGAACGGCGGCAGGGTCCTGCGCGCCGGCCTCTCCCGCGACGGGAGGACCGTGCTGCGCCGCTGCGACCGCGCCCTCGACGAGATCGAGCGGGTGATGCTCACCGCGCTCGACGAGGAGGATCGCAAAGGCCTGGCCGACCGGCTGACCGCGTGCGCGCACGCGCTGCAGTCCGACGGATCAGCAGGCGCGCACGCCTGACAGCCCGCGTTCGAGGGCGCGCAGGAACGCGCGGCCGAAGATCTTGTCCGGTTCCATGACCGAACCCTCCGCCCACTCGTTCCACGACTTGATGAACATCAGGCGCGGGCCGGGCACAGCGCTTTCCAGGCGGACGGCCTCCTCGACCGCGGTTTCGAAGACGCCTGGGTCGGGGCGGTGCAGCAGGACACCGCGCCGGCCGGAGCGGGGAGTGTTGTCGAACCCTGGCACGACGCACGGGTGCTGCCGGATCGGAGTCTTGCCGCCGTAGAGCAGCCAATCGGCGTAGGTCTTGTCGTAGTGGAACGCCCTGGGACCTTCGCGCAGAGGCGCGCTCTGGAAGCTCGCCTCCAGTTCGTGCCCCCGCGGCGGGGGAGCGGGATTCCACACCGCCGCGTCGAGCGGCTGGTCCACGTCGTGCACCCAAGGGCCGTCGGCATCGCCGACGAGGTAGAGCCCGGGCAGACCCGCGTCGGCGGCCAGTTGCCGCCACAGCGCCGCGAACCCGGCCAGATCCGGGATGTCGGCAGGGCGGAAGATATAGATCAGGGGTCTGCCCGCCACGGTGAGGTACCGCTCGTCGGAGAGGTGGGGGAGCACATGCTTGAAATGGTCGATATGGTCCGCTTCCCCGAGGTACCGCTGCTGCTGAAGCACCTCGTCGCCGCGTCCGTGCCACACGCCGGTCCAGCTCTGATTCGCCCAGCCGAGGCAGTAGCGGTGCGGTAGATCAGGCTGCTTCAACAGGTCCTCGGCCGGCCGGTTGAGCAGCTTTCTGCCGCCGCCGAACCAGTAGTGCCAGTAGCACAGCGCGGTCACGCCGTACCGGCTCGCCAGTTCCCATTGCGCCCGGCGGGTTTCCGGGACGCGCAGGTCGTAGAAGCCCAAGTCGGCCGGCAGCCGCGGCTGAATGTGGCCGTCGAAGAGCGGCCGCGCCGCGGCGACGTGCGTCCACTCCGTGAAGCCCGGTCCCCACCAGCGGTCGTTCTCCGGGATCGGGTGGTACTGCGGCAGAAAGAACGCGACTACCTCCAGCGGCGCGTCAAGCATCGCAGGCTGCTTCCACCAGCACCGCTTCCATCGCGCGGGCGAACTCCTCGATCCGGGCCGTCGTGAACACCTGCGTGTCCGCCCACACCTCGAAGTACACGGCGGGCAGCCCTTCCGGCAGGGCCTGCCGACTCGCCAGCGGCGCGGGCGCGGAGTCGACCTGGATGAAGAGCGTGCCGTCGAACGAGGGCATCCTGCGGTCCCAGAACAGTCTGGTGCGGGGCAGCAGCTTCGCCAGCGCCTCGTCGACAGGCACATCGCTTCCGGCCTGATCGTCCCGCTTGACGCCCCCGGCGTCGCTTTCGCCAGCACGCTGAGACGCCGGGATCGCGCGACGGTCGTTGAGATGCCAGGAGATTTCGAGCGGTCCGCCGCGGCGGGCCGCGGTCTCGTCGAGCAGCCTGGCGCACTGCCCCGGGTCGTAATAGCCGTAGAACGACGCGCTCGTCGCGGCGCTCTGTGCCCGGTCCACGACCTCGTCGAAGGAGGCGGCCGCGGTATCCACGACGCAGATGCCCTCTTGGGAGAGCTGCGCGGCCACGTCGGCGAACCCGGGCCGGAAGCGGTTGCTGACGACGATCTGGGCGACGCTGGGGTTGCGCCCGAAGACGCGCGCGACTGCCGTCGAGTAGGCGGCCAGCAGGACGTACGTCGTGGCCGCCCCGGTCCGTGCCGCGATCTCGCGCAGTGCCAGGTCCATCGCGGGGGAGTAGCCGGCCAGCTCCCAGAACCGCGGCTGCTGCGGGCTGGCCGGTTCGGCGGGCTGCCAGGCGGACAGCCGCTCAAGCTGAGCCGCCCAGTACCGGATCGACCGCTCGCTCTGCCGCCTACCCGAGGCGCTGTCCTGTGCGGCCGCGACGTCCAGCGGACTGACGCCGTCGGGCGGGGCGGTGGCCTGCCCGGTGACGCGGTCCAGGTTGGCCAGATCCCGGGTCAGCGCGAGGATCCCGGCGCCGTCCACCATCACGTGGCTGTAGCCCAACACCAGGCGGACGAGTGTTCCCGACTGCCGGACGACGCCCATCCGCACCGGGAATTCGCGCTCATAGTCGAACCACTCCAGCTCGAATCGCGAGCGCATCTGCTCCGCTGCCGCGCTCGGATCGTCCTCGTCATCGAGGTCTGCGATATACAGCGGGATTTCTCCGGAGTCCGCGACCACCTGCTGCACGCCGCGTTCGCCGGACGGCCCGTCCGCGAAGCGCAGCCGGGTGCGCAACGCGGGATGGCGGCTGACCAGGAAGCGCAGCACCGCCGTCATTTCCGTCAGCGGCGTCGCTTCGGGCAGCGGCATCGTCACCACGACGTTCATGGTCCGGCCGGTGCGCCGCGTGGTCCGCAGGATTCCCAGCTGCCCCCACGTCAGTTCGCCGACACCGGCGCCGTGCCCCTCGAACCGCACCCGGATGTCGCTCAACGTGATGGCCAAACCCAGGCTCCTGTCACGGAAATACGGGCAGCGTAGGACACCGCCCCGAGGACCTTAATCAGGGCCTTGCGTCACACCGCGGCGGCACGGCCGCGGCGCCGGCGATTGGCGCGATCAGCCCGCACGGCCCGGCGCGACGCATGAGACGCGAGGGAAGAAAGTTACATCGATCACGGGCGCGCACGCCGGTTCGGCGCCGTGCGAAGATCAGTGCATGCCTGCCGCGCCGCCGCTGCTGATCCTGTGGGACATCGACCACACGCTGGTGAGCATCGCCGGCGTGGGCCGGGAGATCTACGCGCGGGTCTTCGAGCAGATCACCGGCCGTCCGCTGGTCCATCTCGCGGACATGGCCGGCCGCACCGAGCAGGCCATTCTGCGCGAGACGCTGCGGCTCAACGGCGTGCAGCACGACGCCTCGTTCGACGACTTCTACACCGCCCTCGAGGAAGTCGCCCGCTCGCTGGAGGGACGCATGCGCGAGGGCGGGCGGGTGCTGCCCGGCGTGCGCGAGGCGCTGGCCGCGTTCCAGGCGGACGGCGCGGTGCAGTCGCTGGTCACCGGGAACATCCCCGCGCTGGCCGCGATGAAGCTGGAGGCCTTCGGTCTTGACGGCTTCGTCGACCTTCGGATCGGCGGATACGGCGACGACGACAGCGACCGCGCGGTCCTGGTCCGCCTGGCCGTCGAGCGCGCCGAGGCCAAGTACGGGCACGGATTCAAGGCCGAGCACGCGGTGGTGATCGGGGACACGCCGCACGACGTGCGCGGGGCGCTGGACAACGGAGCGCTGGCGGTGGCCGTCGCGACCGGCTTCAGCGACGTCGCCACGCTGGCCGCCGCGGGCGCCCACGTGGTGTTGCCGGATCTGCGCGACCTCGCGGCGCTGCACGAAGCGGTCCTGGCGCGACGCGGCGCCTGACCCGGCCGCCGCCCGAAACTTACCGATCACCTTCACCCGCCCCGCTCGCGCCCCCGCTGGTCACAGCGCGCCCGACGCACCCGCCCCGGACCGGTCGATTGACCGGCGCAACGGTGTCGGCCCATCCTCCCGGCAGGCTCCCACCAGTGAAGGAGAACCCTGATGCACCGACTGCGCGCCGCAGCCGTACTGCTCACCTCCCTGGCCGCCGCCGCTCCCGGCCTCTCCCCGCTGCCCGCCGCCGCCGACGCCGCGGCCGGACCGGCGCTGACCGTGAACCCGTTCGCCGGATGGCATCTGATCAACCGGGACATCTACGGGATGAACTTCGCGGACGCGACCCTGGAACAAGAACTCAGGCTGCCGGTGGACCGCTGGGGCGGCAACGCGACCACCCGGTACAACTACCTGCTCGACACCGGAAACCACGCCAGCGACTGGTACTTCGAGAACATCCCCAACCAGGTCGCCGACCCGAGCAAGCTGCCCGCCGGGTCGAGCGCCGACCAGTTCGTCGAGAAGGACCGCGCCGCCGGGGCGGCCACCGTCATGACCGTGCCGCTGATCGGCTGGGTGCCCAAGTCCCGGCAGCAGACCTGCGGCTTCAGCGTCGCGAAGTACGGCCCGCAGCAGTCCACCGACCCGTGGGACCCGGACTGCGGCAACGGCGTCAAGCCCGACGGCACCGACATCACCGGCAACGACCCGACCGACACCAGCATGCCCGCGGGCGCGGACTTCGTGGCCGGCTGGGTCAAGTACCTCGACGCCACCTACGGCGACGCGGCCCACGGCGGCGTGCGCTTCTACGACCTCGACAACGAACCGGACATCTGGTTCTCGACCCACCGCGACGTGCACCCGCAGGGCGCCGGCTACGACGAGATGAAGTCGAGCACCTACGCGGTCGCCTCCGCGATCAAGGCCACCGACCCGGGCGCCAAGACCCTCGGCCCGGTCGGCTGGGGTTGGAACTCGCTGATCTACTCGGGCCTCGACCAGCAGACCTGCGGCATCCAGGGCGGCAGCTGCTGGTCCAACCCGCCGGACCGCGCGGCGCACGGCGGCGTCGAGTTCGCCGCCTGGTACCTGCAGCAGATGGCGGCGTACCAGAAGGCGCACGGGGTGCGCATCCTCGACTACTTCGACAACCACTGGTACCCGCAGGCCTCCGGCGTCTCGTCGGAGGCCGACGACCCGGCGACCCAGGCGCTGCGGCTGCGCTCCACCCGCTCGCTGTGGGACCCGACCTACACCGACGAGAGCTGGATCAACCAGCCGGTGCAGGCGATCCCGCGGATGCAGCAGCTGGTCGCGCAGAACTACCCGGGCACCAAGACCGCGATCAGCGAGTACAACTGGGGCGCGCTGGACAAGATCGACGGCGGCATCGCCGAGGCCGACATCCTCGGCATCTTCGGCCGCCAGGGCCTCGACCTGGCCACCCTGTGGTCCCCGCCGGCCAGCACCGACCCCGGCGCCTTCGCCTTCCGCATGTACCTCAACTACGACGGCAAGGGCGACGGCTTCGGCAACCTCGGCATCACCGCGTCGAGCGCCGACCAGGGGCAGCTGTCCGTCTACGGCGCGCGCCGCACCGGCGACGGCTCGCTGACGGTCATGGTCGTCAACAAGACCACCGGCGACCTGACCAGCCCCCTGTCCATCGCCGGCCTGCGCCCGAACGCGACCGCCCACGTCTACCAGTACGGCCAGGCGAACACCGCCGCGATCAGCACGCTGCCCGACCAGGCGATCACGCGCGGCCAGACGTCGATGACCTTCCCGGCTTACTCCATCACCGAGCTGGTCATCCCGCGCTCCTCCTGCAACTGAATCCTCTCGACGAGGGCGGCGCCGGTGTACGCGTGTCCTGCGATACCCCAGGCGCCGTCCGGAGCGTTGAGGATGTTGACCCAGATGTCGTCGCGGCGGTATCCGTCCGTGGTCAGGGCGGCCACGGTGTCGGTCGCCGCGGCGATGAAGGCCGCTCGCGCCTCGATCGAGCCGAGGCCGATGTTCGGCAGCTTGAGCTCGACCATGACGACGGGCCGGTTCGCTCCGCCCGCGTAGACGTTCTCGGGGTCGAGCACGTGGACGGTCCCGCCGATCATCTCGACGAAGCGCGGGTTGTCGCTCAGCCCGCTGACGCGGGCGAGATCGGCGGTCAGGCGGGGCAGGACCTCACGCTCTCCGGCGGTGGTCAGCGCGCCGCGCGGAGCGGTGACGGTAATGGGCATGACGGCTCTCCTTGAGTAGTACGTACGTACTAGCGAGACGAGTCTGCAGTAGGATGCCCGTACTAGTCAAGGGCGAAGCCTGCCGAGAGGAGCGGACATGGCGGCGGATACCCGGGACCGCATGATCGAGGCCACGGTCGCGGCGCTCCAGCACCACGGCGTCGCCGGCATGTCCTTCACCGACGTGCTGCGGGACAGCGGCGCGGCCAGGGGCGCCATCTACCATCACTTCCCCGGCGGAAAGCTCCAGCTCGTCGCGCAGGCGGCGCAGCTGAACGGCCGTCAGGTGCGCGAGGCCCTGGCCGATCTGCCGGCCGATAGCCCGGCGTCGGTCGTCTCCGCGTTCTTCGACCTCGTACGGCCGGTGGTTCAGGCCTCGGCGTCTGGCGGCGGCTGCGCGGTCGCGGCCGTCACCGTCGGCAGCGGCCTCGAATCCGGCGAGCAGGAACTGCGTGAGATCGCGGACTCGGCCTTCTCCGGCTGGGCGGAGCAGCTGGCTGAGCGCCTGTCCGCGTCTGGGCTCGAAGCAGATCGTGCCCGCGACCTCGCGACGACGCTGATCATCCTGCTTGAGGGCGCGCACGTGCTGTGCCGCGCGTCGGGGAATGTAGAACCCTTCGAACGCGCGGCGCGCACCGCGGCGAGCCTGGCCGGCTAGGCCGACTCACGGACGATCAGGCGCGTGGGCACCGTCTCGACCCCGGGCTGGGGAGCGCCGGCGTCTATCGCGGCGAGCAGGCGCAGCGCCGCGATCCGGCCGATCTCGCCGAGGTCCATGTCGACCGTGGTCAGCGGAGGGCGCGCGGCCAGGGCCATCGCGTCCCAGTTGTCGTATCCGACGATCGCCACATCCTCGGGCACGCGGATGCCGCGCTCCCGCAGCGCGTCCGCGACGCCTCGGGCGATCTGGTCGTTACCGCAGAAGAACGCGTCGGTGTCCGGGGCCGCGCGCAGCACCGCGTCCGTCGCGCGGCGGCCCCACGCCTCGCTCCAATCGCCGAAGTGCGCGCGTCCGGCCGCCGGTGCCAGGCCGGCCTCGCTGAGCAACTCGAGCGTGCGTCGCGCACGGTGTTGCGCGGCGGCGTGGTGCGCGGGGCCGGTGACGTGCGCGATCCGGCTTCGGCCGAGCCCGAGCAGGTGCTCCACCGCCAGCCCGGCCCCGCCCGCGTCGTCCGAGACCACGGAGGCGTCGGACGGATCGGTGGAGGGGGAGAACGCGTACACGATCGGGATCGGGCCCACGCCGGAGAGCGGCGGGCGCGGATCGGTGCGCCGGCCGGTCACGATGATCCCGTCCACCCGGCGCTCGATGAGGGTGCTGAGATGGTGCTGCTCGCGGATGGCGTCGCCGCGGGTGTCGCAGAGCAGGACGCTGATCTTCCCGGCGCCCAGCGCGTCCTCCGCGCCGAGCAGCACCGGCGTGCTGAACCTGCCGATCCCGTCCGTGGTCATCAGCCCGACGGTCCAGCTGCGGCCCGCCTGCAGGTTCTGCGCGTGGCGGTTCGGGCTGAACCCGAGCGCGTCCGCGGCTTGCAGCACGCGTGTGCGGGTCTCCGGCCGCATCCGCCCGGTACCGCTGAGCGCCTTCGACGCGGTGCCGACGCTGACCCCGGCGCGGGCGGCGACGTCGGTGAGCCTCGCCCGGCTCGGCTGGGCGGTGTCAACGCTCGAAGCCGCGGTCCGCATGGAGTCCGACACGGCTGAATCCCTCCCTCTCGGCGGGCCCGATCCGCGACGGCCCCGAGGGCCATCGTGGCAGGCGCAAGGCAACTGCGCAACTTTGAGAAAATTCGCGGATGTTGCCCAGTGCTCTTGACGGAATCCGCTCGTAACTTCTAGGTTCCGTGCGAGCAAAGGTTTTCCTCAACCTTGCCGCGCAGCCCGCTTGAGTACCTGGGAGTTCCATGTCCGCCTCGCAAGACCCACCGCCGCGCACCGGGCCGATCCGGCTCGGCCCGCACGCTCGCGCCGCCCTGCGCCCGACCGCGGACCCGGTCGTCGCCGACGGTTTCTGGGCGCAGCGGCAGCAGGTCGTCGCGCACGCCGGCATCCCCCAGGGCCCGCTGCTGCTCGAGTCCGCCGGGAACCTGCACGACCTGCGGCTGGCCGCGGGCAAGAGCGCCGGCGAGTTCCGCGGCGACTACCCGTTCATGGACTCCGACGTCTACAAGTGGCTCGAGGCGGCCGCCTGGCAGCTGGCCAGGCTGCACCCGGACGGCCCCGAGGGCCGGCGGCTCGCCGACGACGTCGAGCGCATCATCGGCCTGGTCGCCGACGCCCAGCAGAGCGACGGCTACCTCAACAGCTGGTTCCAGGCGGGCAAGGGCCAAGGCCCCTTCACCGACCTGCGCTGGGGCCACGAGCTGTACTGCGCCGGGCACCTGATCCAGGCCGCCGTCGCGCACCACCGCGCCACCGGCCGGGAGAACCTGCTGGCCGTGGCCCGCCGTTTCGCCGACCACATCGACGCGACCTTCGGCCCGCCTGGCAGCGGGAAGCCCATCGACGGCGTCGACGGCCACCCCGAGGTCGAGACCGCGCTGGTCGAGCTGTACCGGGAGACGGGGGAGCGGCGCTACCTGGAGCTGGCCGGCTACTTCGTCGACAGCTACGGTCGCGGCCTGCTCGGCGGCGAAGCGTACTGCCAGGACCGGACCCCGGTGCGCGCGGCGCGCGACATCGAGGGGCACGCCGTGCGGCAGCTCTACCTGCTGGCCGCGGTCGCCGACCTCGCGACGGAGACCGGCGACGAGGAGCTGCGCGCGGCGGGGGAGCGGCTGTGGTCGGCGATGGCCGCCACGAAGACCTTCCTCACCGGCGGCGTAGGCGCGCACCACGACAAGGAGGAGTTCGGCGACCCGTTCGAGCTGCCGACCGAGCGCGCCTACTGCGAGACCTGCGCGGCGATCGCCTCGATCCAGTTCAGCTGGCGGATGGCGCTGCTGACCGGCGACGCGTGCTACAGCGACCTGGTCGAGCGCACGCTGTTCAACGGGTTCCTCTCGGGCATGTCCCTGGACGGCGAGCGCTGGCTGTACGTCAACCCGCTGCAAGTGCGCGACGGCCACACCGACCAGGGCGGCGACAAGTCCGCCCGGCGCACCCGCTGGTTCCGCTGCGCCTGCTGCCCGCCGAACGTGATGCGACTGGCCGCCAGCCTCGAGCACTACATCGCGTCGACGGACGGGCGCGGCATTCAGCTGCACCAGTACGCCGAGGGCACATACCGTGCGGAGGTCGCCGGGACTCCACTTGTTGTTAGCGCTAACACGGACTATCCCTGGCAGGGCCGGATCACCGTCACCGTCGACGAATCGCCGACCGGCGAGCCCTGGACGCTCTCGCTGCGCATCCCGCAGTGGTGCACCAGCTTCACGGTCCAGTACCCGGGCACCGACTCAGACCTCGAAGCCGCCGGCCGCACGGACGCGAGCACTGTGCTCGATGAGAACACCGCTCCCGTCGAGAACGGCTGGCTGCGGCTGACCCGCGCCTGGAAGCCGGGCGAGCGGGCGGTGCTCGAACTCGACCTGGAGCCGCGGCTCACGCGGGCCGATCCGCGCGTCGACGCCGTGCGCAACTGCGTCGCGATCGAACGCGGCCCGCTGGTCTACTGCCTCGAGCAGGCCGACCACCCCGAGGGCCTTGACCGCGTCGTCATCGACACCGCACAGCCGCTGACCGTCAAGCACCGCCCCGACCTGCTCGGCGGCGTGACCACCGTGCTGGCGGGCGGCTACCGCAGGGCGATCCCGGAGCGTGGCTGGTGGCCCTACGCCTCCAGCGATCCCGCCGACCTGGCAGCGCAGCAGAACGCCACCGCACCCGGCGGCGACAGCTCCGCCGACGGCACGGCAACGGCTCTGATCGAGCTGACCGCCATCCCGTACTACGCATGGGCCAATCGGCGGGACGGCAGCATGCGCGTCTGGCTGCCGATCTCATAACCCAGCGCACTACCCACACCGATCCCCGTCAGGAGAAGCAATGACGCACCGCCTGATGAACCGCGACCCGCATCGCGGCGCGAGTAAGAAACCGAAGATGCTGACCCCCGGCCGCGCCGCGGTCGCCGCCGCGGCGGCGCTGGCCCTGGCCGCCACGGCGACCGCGATCGCCACGGTGCCCGCCAGCGCGGCCGCGACCGCCTCGACCACCCTCGTGGTCAACGCCAACCAGCCGTTCCGCTCGGTGACGCACGTCGCCTCCGGCGGCCTCTACGGCCTGGACACCGCGAGCGTGCCGGCCGACAGCCTGGTCGAGCCGCTGCACCCGAACACCTTCGTGCAGATGGCGCCCGGAGGAAAGCAGCTGCCCAACGGCGAGCCGGCGCCCGGCGGCGACGCCCTCGTGGTCGCGCCCGAGGCGGCCAAGGCGGGCGCGAAGGTGGTCGTGCGGATGCCGGACTGGTATCCGAACTTCCCCTACCAGTGGGTCAGCTGGAGCGACTGGCTCTCCGCGGTCGACCAGCAGGTCGCCTCGGTCAAGGCCTCGGGTGCGACGAACATCAGCGCGTACGAGCTGTGGAACGAGCCGGACTGGACCTGGAACACCAGCGCCGCGGGCAGCTTCGACGCCGGATGGGCCCGCACCTACCAGGAGGTGCGCTCGAAGGACTCCAGCCGCCCGATTCAGGGGCCGAGCATCTCGCACTGGGACCAGAGCTGGATGACCACCTTCCTCACCGACGCCAAGAACAGCGGCACCGTCCCCGACATCATCGCCTGGCACGAGCTCGGCGGCGCGGCCAGCATCGCGGGCGACGTGGCCGCCTACCGGTCGCTGGAATCCAGCCTCGGCATCAGCCCGCGGCCGATCGCGATCGAGGAGTACGCCACCACCAGCGAGGTCGGCGTCCCGGGCCCGCTGGCCGGGTACATCGCGAAGTTCGAGCGCGCCGGGGTGCACGACGCCGAGCTGGCCTTCTGGAACCACTACGGCACGCTCGGCGACACCCTGACCGACACCGGCGGCTCCCCGAACGGCGCGTACTGGCTGTACTCCTGGTACGGCGCGATGACCGGCAACATGGTCACCACGGTGCCGCCCTCGCAGAACGGCCTGGACGGCGCCGCGTCGGTCAACTCCGCCGGCAACCAGGTCAGCGTCATCTTCGGCGGCGGGACCGGGGCCAACGCGGTCACCGTCAACGGCCTGAGCTCGCTCTCGGCCTTCGGCGGCACGGTCAACGTCAAGCTCGAGTACACGCCGTCGAACGGCCGCACCACCGCCGTCTCCGGGCCGCTGACCATCTCGCAGACCACGTACACGGTGGCCAACGGGTCCATCACGGTGCCGGTCGCGATGAACGCGGCCTACGGCTACCACCTGGTGATCACCCCGAGCGGTACCACCACGTCGCTGGCCGGCACGTACCAGATCAAGAACGTGAACAGCGGCCTGGCCCTCGACACCCAGAACGCCGGCACCGCGCAGGGCACGCTGGTGGACCAGGCCACGCCGGGCGGCGGCAGCACCCAGTCCTGGACGCTCGTGGCCGCGGGATCAGGGCTCTACAAGATCAAGAACGTGGCCAGCGGGCTGCTGCTCGGAATCACCAACGAGAGCACCTCGGACGGCGGCACCGCCCTGATCTGGGGCGACAACGGCACGCCGGACCACCTCTGGCAGCTGATCCCGGCGGGCAACGGCCAGTACAAGATCGCCAACGACAACAGCGGCCTGATGCTCGGCGTCAGCAACATGAGCACGAGCTCCGGCGCCCAGGTCCTGCAGTGGGACGACAACGGCACCGCCGACCACCTCTGGACCCTGACCGCACGCTGATCACGGCTCGGCCGGGCCGGGAGATCCCCGGCCCGGCGGCCCCGAATCGCAGGGCACGAACGCAGTCCCCGCTCGCACCACTCCACACACCGCACCACTCCACACCGCACGCTTTTCCCGGAAAGGCTCGCTGAAATGTCCTTCCTCTCTCGGCCACGCCGCGGCGTCAAGGCCGCCGCGGCCGCACTGGCCGTCCTGGCCGTCGCCGGCACCATGACCGCGTGTTCGTCCTCTGGCTCGTCGTCCGGCGGCTCGTCGGCGGCCTCGGGTACGTACACGATCTGGGACCCGTACCCCCAGTTCGACAACTCCTCGGCATGGGTGCAGTTGTTGCAGAAGTGCGGTACGTCGGCGGGTGTCACGGTCAAGCGCACCGGTTTCGACACCACGGATCTGACCAGCAAGGTGCTGCTTGCGGCGCAGCAGGGCACGGCGCCTGATGTGCTGATCGTGGACAATCCGGTGGTCTCGACGCTGGCCGAGGCGGGGGTGCTGACCGACACCTCGACCACGAAGGTGGACACCAGCGCGGTGGAGCCGAACCTGCTGGCGGCCGGGCAGCTGAACGGCAA
>NZ_DASRGV010000343.1:0-4802 GCF_035650855.1 Actinocrinis sp.
GCGTAGGAGTGCTCGTCGTGGTCGGCGTCGTAGCCGACGATCAGGATCTTGTCGCCGGAGGCGGGCCGCTCGCCACGCCGGGCCGCCGCGATGGTGGCCTTCACGCGCCGCTCCGCCTCGGCGTGCAGCGCGCGGGCGTCCTCGCACACCGCGCTGTCGCCCTCGCCCAGCTCGCGCCACAACCGCGGGGTGACCCACAATTCGCCGATGTGGACCTGCTCGGCCAGGTCGGCGAACCCGGTGCAGTGGTCCTTGTCAGCGTGTGTGAGCACGAACGCCGCCGCTCCACGGGGACTCCTCTTCCAGCACTTATGTGTCTGATATGGGGAGAGTATCGGACACACACTGTCGGCTGGGCGGTGCGCGGATGCGCCCGTGAACGGTGGCGTAGGCCGAATCTGGTGCGGGGCCGGGCACGTACGCGCGTGGCGGTCGCGCTCTGAAGGGCACTGTGACAAAGTGCCAGGTCAGGACGCGTCGGCGTGTGCGGTCGTGCGGTGGGTCGGGGCGCTGACCAGGTGATTTCTCGCTTAGTGACGCCTCGCGGCCGGTGCCGCGGAGGCGCGAACTCTCGACGTTCCGTTCTCCCCGAAAGACGCTGCTCAGGGTCACTTTGGGCGCAGTGGAGCGGATGGAGTGAGACGGAAGCCGGCAGGTAGACAGCAGAATGCCTTGTCTGGAGCGGTTCAGGTGAGACGGACGGCGCCGCGGAGCGCTTCGAGTGAGATTGATCTTCGAATTGGCGCATTTCAAGTGAGACTGGCGAGCTTCAAATGAGACGGGTCACAAACAGCCGAAGTCGCCGCCGAGGACACCCTACCGGCCGAGCATAACTTGACCCACCATAACTGTGATTATGGTGGGTCAAGTTGCGGGGTTATCTGGTCGACTTTTGCGAGCCTTACCGCTTTATCATTACCGGTAATTCGGTAATTAGGGCAGAGTGGCTCGCGGGACTCCGGGTCGTGAGCGGGAGCCGTGGTGGATGGGGCTGGCGGGCCGGGTTATGGCTCGAAGCGGGCGATTTCCCCGATCTCGAGGGTGACGTAGACGGCGCCGTCCGGTCCGACGGTCAGGCCGTGCGGCTCGCAGTCGCGCGCCGGCAGGTCGTACTGCTCGACGTGGCCGTCCGGGGTGATGGAGCCGATGCGGCCGGTGCCCCAGGCGGTGAACCAGCACACTCCTCTAGCCAGGTCGGCGGCGATCGCATGGGGGCGGCAGGCGCGGTCGTGGAGGGGGTATTCCCGCATCCTGCCGTCCGGGGTGATGCGGCCGATCTGCCCTGCGGCGATCTCGACGAACCACAGGGCGTCGTCCGTGCCGCGGGTGATGCCGACGGGGCCTGCTTGGGCGGTCGGCAGGGGGTGGATCGTGACCTCTCCGGTGAGGCTGATGCGTCCTACCGCGTTGGCCTGGTTGAGGGTGAACCACAGCGCGTCGTCCGGCCCGGCGGTAATCGCGGAGGGGAAGGCGCCTGTGACGGGCAGCGGGAATTGGCTGGTGTGGCCGTCCGGGGTGATGCGGCCGATCTGGTCGGCGTGCATCTGCGTGAACCAGAGTGCGCCGTCGGCGCCCTCGGTGATGCCGTAGGGGCCGCCGCCCGGTGTCGGGCCGAGGAACGAGGAGGTCTGTCCGCTCAGCGTGATCCGGCCGATGCTGTGGTCCTGGCTGCGGGTGAACCACAGTGCGCCGTCGGGTCCGGTCGTGATCAGCGACGGGGCGCAGGACGCGGGTCGAGCGGGTAGCGGTCCAGATGGCCGTCGGTCGTCAGGCGGGCGATCTCGCCGGCGTGCACGAGGGTGAGCCAGAGCGCGTCGTCGGGTCCGGTGGTGATGGCGTAGGGGCCCGCGGTCGGAGCGCAGACGGGGATCCGCTTGAGCGAGGCGGTGGGGCGGGGCATGGGGCTCCGTTCGGTCGATCGGGGGGAGGCGGGTAGGTCGCGGCGGATGAGCGGATGAGCGTAGGGAACCTCGCTAACGCGACTGTTGTTGCGTTAGGATGGTGCCATGAGTATGTCTCCAGGGGCAACCGGCTTTTCGGCCGAGGATCCTGCGCCGTTTTCGACGGCGGCGGGTGCTGCGGGGCGTCGCCGTCCGGGTGGGCGCACCGGACGCGTCCGCGCGCGGGTGCTCGAGGCGGTTAGCGAGCAGCTGGTGGAGGGCGGTTTCGACGCGCTGAGCGTGGACGGTGTCGCGGAGCGCGCGGGCGTCCACCGCACTACGGTCTACCGGCGGTGGCGTGATGTGGGCGGGCTGCTCGCCGATGTCCTGGACGCGGCGAGCGACGACGACTGGGCGCCCGGGGACACCGGTTCGCTGGTGGGTGACTTGTCCGCGCTCAACGAGGAGGTTCTGGCGGCGTTGACGGCTCAGCCGCCGGTCACGATGGCGTTGATCGCGGCCTCGTTCCGCTCTGGGCAGGCCGCCGACGCGCTGCAGCGCTTCTGGGAGGACCGGTATGCGCGCTGCGAGGTCGTCGTGCGGCGGGCGGCCGAGCGCGGTGAGGTCCCCGCAGGCACAGACGCGCGGCAGGTGCTTGTTGCGGCCACTGCGCCGCTGTACCACCAGCTGGTGCTTCTGCGGACAGCGCCGGATGCGCGGCTCGCGCGGTATGCGGCTCAGGGCGCTGCGGTGGCGGCGAGCGCCGGGGTGTTCGCAGACAGGCGTGCGGAGCCGGGTGTGTGAAAGGGGGTGGGTGCTGGGCCGCCGGGGGCGCGGCGCATGCTAGAGGGATGACGGCATCCTCGCAGGGGCGCGCGGGTCGCGGCGCAGGGCAACGGGGTGGATCTCGGCCTGTTCGGGCCGGGCAGTGTCTCGTGGCGGGTGATGGCTGATCCGGCGTTCGCGATCGGGGGTCTGCGGGCGCTGTTCCTTCAGGCGCTCTATCCGCGGGCGATGGCGGGGGTGGCGCAGAACTCGGATCTGAGCGCGCCGCCTTGGGGTCGGCTGCTGCGTACCGCACGGTACGTGCACACGGTCACGTTCGGTACGAGCGAGCAGGCGCAGCGGGCCGCGGCACGGGTGCGTGCGATACACCGGGCGCTGTGGGCCGCGGATCCGGACAGCGGGGAGCGTTTCCGGCTCGACGACGTGCAGGCGTTGCTGTGGGTGCACGTGGTGGAGGCCGAGTCGTTCCTCTCCACGGCGCGGCGCGCGGGGCTGCGGCTGAGCGCGGCGGAGGTGGACCGGTATTACGGGGAGCAGGTGCGGGCCGCGCAGCTGGTGGACATCGATCCGCAGCTCGTGCCGGCCACGGCCGCGCAGGTCGCGGACTACTACGCGCGGATGCGGCCGCAGCTGCGGCTGAGCGATCAGGCTGCGCACGCCGCCCGGTTCCTGCTGTGGCCGCCGATGAGCGCGAAGGCGCAGCTCTACGGGGCGCGCGCAGGATGGCTCGCGGTCACGGGGACCGCGTTCGGGCTGCTGCCGGGCTGGGCGCGGCACCTCTATCGACTGCCGGGGCTGCCCGGCGGGGACGTGCCGCCGGCGGTGACGGCCAGGCTGCTGCGTACCGCGGCGATGACGTTGCCGACGCCGTTGCGCCGCGGCTCGCCGATCCTGCAGGAGGCACGGGCACGCGCGGCGGCGGTGGGGTATGGGTGAGCGGTTGCGGGCGACACAGATAGTCGCTGGGCCGAGCGGTTGGTTAGTTGTCCGATGAATCAACAGCGATCGGAGGGGAGAATCAACAATTCCCGCACAGGGCGATGAAAACGTGGATGAAACATCGGATCGGTCGTTGACCGTGTGATCGCAGTGGACTAGACCTCCCTCTGGCGGCGCCCGGCGCGGCGCCTTGAATCGGGATCAGGGTGTCAAGCCGGAGGTCTGGATGGTTGCACGCAATCGAAGTCGACGTCCCGCGCGCGGGCGGCTGAGGCGGCTGCTGCCCGCAGCGGCCGCCGTGCTGGCGCTGGCCGCCGCGGGCCTGTTCGCGGCTGCGGCGCCCGGGACCGCGGCTCCCGCCGCCGCGACGCTGCTGTCCCAGGGCAAGGCGGTCACCGCCTCGTCCTCCGGAGGCTGCTGCCCCGCGGCCAACGCCGTCGACGGCAACTCGGCCACCCGCTGGGCCAGCACCGCCGGCACGGACCCGCAGTGGATCTACGTCGACCTCGGCGCCACCGCGCAGGTCAGCCGGGTGCGCCTGCAGTGGGACGCCTCCTGCGCGAGCGCCTACGAGATCGATACCTCCGCCGACCACGCCACCTGGACGCGCATCTACTCCACCGCGGCGGGCAAGGGCGGCGTGGAGGACCTGACCTCGGTCAGCGGCACCGGACGGTACGTGCGCATGTACGGCACCAAACGCTGCCGCGCCGACGCGGCGCACGGCTACTCGCTGCAGGAGTTCGGGGTCTACGGCACCTTGGGCAGTGGCGGCGACACCATCCCGCCGACTCCCCCGGGCACGCCGACCCTGGTGTCAGACACCTCCAGTAGCGTCACGATCGCGTGGGGCGCGTCCAGCGACAACGTGGGCGTGGCCGGGTACGACATCTACCACGACGGGCAGCTGTGCGCGTCTGTGAACGGCAGCACCCTGACGGGCACCTGCTCGAACCTGAACCCGAACGTCTCCTACGGGTTCTACGTCAATGCCCGCGACGCGGCCGGCAACGTCTCGCAGCCCAGCGCCACCCTGCAAGTGACCACGCCGGGTTCGAGCGACCACACCCCGCCGAGCGTGCCCACCGGCGTGCACAGCATCGCGGTGAGCAACACCAGCATCACCCTGGCGTGGAACGCCTCGACCGACAACGTCGCGGTCGCCGGGTACCGGGTCTACAACGTGGTGAACGGCAC